>NZ_LR134173.1:1885714-2223571 GCF_900635815.1 Legionella cherrii | reverse complement strand
TTTCTCTTTCATAAGTTGGATGTTCAGTGAAACGAACTCACCATTAATTCTTATCAGTTTTTTACAAAATTCACTTTAATTTTTTTAACTGTTGCAGTATCAGGCTCCCAAGAACGAGCATATTTAAGAACAATCATAGTACTTGCAGGATAACTTTTCCCTTTCTGTAATTCAAAAGTAAAATGCATTTGCCCACCAGCCCCAATAAGATTAGTCTTTGGCTTTTCATAAGTACTGTTGCTGAGGATTAATAAATTTTTATCAAAACTAACTACCTTCCATTGAAATCCTGTAGTTGGATTAGCAGGTAACGTCACTACAAAATTAGAATTATTCGCATTCACTTTCATAGTAGAAGTATCATTTGCATAGCTCATCATCGAACAACTGAGAAGTAATAAACCAAGCACAGTTTTCATTCACCAGCTCCTTTTGAATATTCTACACATCAGTTTAGCCTATTTTACCAGTTTCTGTGATTCTTTTATCCAAAGCAATGCATTGCTTAAAATATGATTCTGACTTAAATGATAAAAGTTAGGGTAGCATTCCGACTGATTTTAACTCATTGACTGTATTCACAAAATTAGATACCCTGCGCGAAGTTAAATCATCGAGAGGATTTTATGTTTCATTTAATTGGCTGGTATGAAATAAGCGACATATTAGATTTAAATGATGAAGCAGAAGATGAAAATTACCTCTCAGGAATTATGCAACGAGCGGTGAGTAAGTACCGAGAACGTCCTGGGTTCTTTACTCCATATCAAAATGGCAATGAGTTTGCGGGAGAATTAGTGGCACCGATTTGGTATCCTTTAGCTTCTACAATTGGTGCCGCTCTTATGGCATTTACCGCACTCATTGCCGCGTGTTATTTCGTAGGCTTCCTATTGTATGGTCTGGCGTCAATTATAATGATGAGTGCTGAACATCGTAATACAGCATTAGAAGGCATCGCAAACAGCCTCACTCTTGAAGGTTTAACACTTCTTGGGACTGTCGCTGGTGCATTACTAACCGTTCTTAGTATTCCTCATAGCCTTCTTTCTATCGTTACTCGCTCAACTGTTACAGTCGTTACAGGCACAACTGACTGTGGTGAAGACAATGATTCATTTCTCATTTATCGATAAAAGTGGTATGGCCCCCTAATACCCTGCAGCCAGGGTTCCGTAACTGCACTTGGCTAAAACTCTCGATTCCATAATTTTCAATATAAATCTTGATCTTAAAGCATAGAAAAGCGATTATTTTATCTTTTGAAATCAGAGTTAGGAGCGCGAGTGGAATACGAAACCATGGAATTTGATGTAATCATCGTCGGTGCAGGACCGGCGGGGTTATCTGCCGCGATTAAATTAAAACAATTGGCTTTAGCCGCTCAAAAAGAATTATCAGTTTGCATTCTAGAAAAAGGGGCTCAAATCGGGTCTCATATTCTTTCCGGAGCAGTTTTAGAGCCGAGAAGTCTCAAAGAGCTTCTTCCAGAAACTTGGCAAGATGCACCTTTAGATACCGCAGTAACTGAAGATCTTTTTTATTTTCTTACTAAAAAAAACGCCTACAAGCTTCCAACTCCTAAACCGATGCATAACGAAGGCAATTATATTATTAGCCTAGGTGAGCTTTGCATATTTCTCGCGCAACAGGCAGAATCTCTGGGTTGTGAGATCTATCCTGGTTTTGCTGCCGTTCAAGCACTTTATAATGATCAAAATCAAGTGATTGGAGTTGCAACCGGGAGTGTAGGCCTCGACAAAAATAAAGAAAAAACAAACAATTACCAGCCTGGAATGCATTTACTTGCGAAACAAACTTTGCTCGCTGAAGGATGTCGAGGACAGCTTAGCCAAAGCCTAATGTCCCGCTATCACCTTAGGGATAAAGCCAACCCCCAAACTTATGGTCTAGGTATAAAGGAAATTTGGCAGGTTCAACCAGAACAACATAGACCTGGAAAAGTCATCCATACCGTAGGCTGGCCAATGGATCACGCAACTTATGGTGGTTCATTTCTATATCATTTGTCTAATCATCGTGTTGCCATTGGCTTTGTAGTGGGCTTAGATTATAAAAATCCATGGCTAAGTCCTTTTGCTGAATTTCAGCGTTTTAAAACACATCCATTGATACAACCTGTTTTAACTGGAGGTGAGCGAATCAGCTATGGTGCGCGAGCCCTGAATGAAGGGGGGTGGCAATCGCTACCCAAACTTACTTTTCCTGGTGGTGCATTAATTGGTGATGCAGCGGGGTTCCTTAATGTTCCTAAAATTAAAGGAATCCATACAGCCATGCAATCAGGTATGCTCGCAGCAGAAGCATGCTTCGAATCTTTACAACAGGATCACCCCACTCCATTTGAGCTCACCAACTACCCCCAAAAAGTCAAAAACTCATGGCTGGAAAAAGAGCTTTATTCAGTACGTAACATAAGACCAGGGTTCAAATACGGCTTGATTCCTGGTTTGCTCAATGCCGCACTGGAAACTTATATCACACAAGGCTATTCTCCATGGACCTTGAGAAATCATGCCGATTACAATACCTTAATTCCAGCAGGAAAAGCCAAGAAAATTGACTACCCTAAACCTGATGGAGTTCTTACTTTCGATAGGCTTTCATCTGTTTTTTTATCCAACACCTATCATGAGGAAAATCAGCCCTGCCATCTTGTCTTGAAAAAACCTCAATTGGCAATAGAGGTCAATTTAAAAACTTATGCATCACCTGAGGGTCGTTATTGCCCTGCAGGAGTATATGAAATCATTGAAGAAGAAAATGGCCCTAGATTACAAATCAATGCTCAAAATTGCATTCATTGTAAAACCTGTGATATCAAAGATCCGCGACAAAATATTGTCTGGCATGCACCTGAAGGAAGCGGTGGGCCTAATTATTCTGGGATGTAAGCGCTCAGACAGGTTGGGTTGTAAAACCCAACCTGCATTAAAACCCTACACACTGAACAATTTCACAAAAAAAGTGTCATTTTGATAGTGTTTTTTTCATCATTCTGCATCATAATTCGCCCTTCATAAAAAATGAGTGGAACAGCCTTAGGCTGTTGGCTTTAAATAATATCAATTTTATCGAAGGGAACCCATGTCCAAGTTAACGAAAATACTTAAAAAAATACAAACTAATTTAAATAATTATTTAGCTGATCCAAAGCAAGTAGACTTATTGGCTGAAAATATTGGACTATTTGAAGAGATACCTAACTCCTATTTAAGAAAACTCTACAAAAAAGTATCTGCTTTTGACTTATTGGAAAATAACCAGGCTTTATTAACGATGGCGTTCAGCTACATTCATTATGCACTTGCAAAAAAAAATAATAGCAAAAATCTTAATGATCTACTGAATCTTTGTAGCAAAGCAAGTGCTTGTTTTCAAAAAATTATTAATTACACCGCGATACTTCCTCCTTCCCTCTTAAATAAAGAACACTCAGAGCATCTGCTCATTGCGAACTTTCAGCTGCATAAGATTAAATTTCTTCAAGCTGAAATGCGGCTTTTTTTTATTTTAAAGAACAATTTGCAAAATTCCAGCTCAGAACGAGAAGAATTAACAGATATTATTGCTGAATATACCCATTTTAAAAAAATTCTGGCTAAGAGATATAAAGATCGCATTCTCCGAGAGCAACTTTCAATTGACAGTACACTCCTAGACTCAATTCAGGAAGGGCTTAAATCAGCACGAAATTTACTCGATAGCCCACCGCCACAACAAACAGCAAAACGTTATCACCTTGAAACCGATGATAGTCATGCAGATACAGAACATTTATCCGATGCAAAGAAGAAAAAGGATGATACAAGGGATCAAACCAGTGCATCCAGTTCCGAATCAAGACATTTTGAGAATGAAGATACACCCGAATTGAGTGGTTTGGAACTTTTAAGTACTACTGCCACTGATATAGCTTCCATGATGATGGATGATGAGCAGATTAACGTGTCATCGATGCCGCAACCTAATCTTGCACCGCAAATTCATTTGCCACAACCTATTTTGGCCAAAGCTACAGAAGGCAGTAAACTGTTTTTAAATGAATTCAAAAAATGGGCTGACGCATATTTCTATTCAAGAACTGAATATTCAGAAGGTAAAAAAGCTGAAAAATCTCTAGCAAAAATTGCCCATACTCTATTGTTTGCCGCGATGAATTTAAAGCAAGAAAGTTCAGTATATAAAGGGAAACAATTTAATCCCGCCATTCAAATGGCAGTCCAGCTATTTTTATTAGCAAGTGGCAAGGATGCAGAAACAGCTATCGAGGCGACTGAAAAGCTAAGAGGTTTATCAAAAGAATATTCCATTCTTTTAAAGCCATTTGTTCGTTCATTTGTCCATACGCCATCCCCTGAAAAATTTATTCTTCATTTAAGAATGCAATTTAGTACTGAAAACCAATCGAGTGTGTCCTTTTTAGGACTAGAGCTTCAAGATATTATTGAAAAACTATTCAAATATTTTGAAACGGTACTCACTGTTGACGACTATGAACGAGTCACACAATGCGCTACCGATTGTTTGATAAAAGCTTATGACAGGCTAGCTGAGCAGAATTCGTTAACTTCTCCTATAAGAAAATAAATGATTATAAAGTTAGGTGAATCAATCCCTCTGGTTCATCTAACTTCTTTTCATTAGATCTTGGAAAACAATTTTTAGGGTGATAAGCAGCGTAAATACCATCGTTCATATTTTAAATCATACTCCCAAATATCTGACGATTCATCCTGTAGATAGGCATAGAACATGAGCACCTGCTCCTCGTTCATGTTCCAACCAAAGCCTCAGTTCAATAATAAGATTTGTTTGCATTACTTCTTTTTCCCATGACTTAAAAAACTCTTAACGAATTGTACTTGAAACTCAATTTTAGCCATGCCGTCAAGAATATAATCTGCACTTTTTTTCAGCTCTTCATCAATAAATAAAGTTCTTGCTTCATTTAAATAAAACGCCAACTCCTCCAAAAGCGTCTTTTTGTCTTTATTTTCTTCTGTATAATCACGCAACACTCTTCTGCATAAAGAAACATCCAAAGGAACTTCAATATGCACGCATAAATCGATATATTGTCCGGTCTGCTGATGCAAACGTCCTAAAGGTGAATCAAAAATAATAAACTCAGTCGGTTTCAATACCTCATGAGTTATAGGGTGCACAATAGAGTTTCCTGATCTCAATACCTGGAGAACCTGCGCAAGTTCACAGTAATTCCATTCTTGATAATCTTGTCCGCGTTGATGCCATTCAACATAATCCTCTGGAGCGATTGAAATTGCATCAAACTCATCCCAACTAATGATTACAGCATCTAAATCTTTTGCTAGAGCCGAAGCTAGTGTTGATTTACCTGCACCGGATACCCCACTAATACCAAGGATCATTACCATAAGATACCCTCAAAAGTTTAATGGCTATTAAAAAGCATCTGCTTATTATATTCTAAATTTGGGGTTAATCTGGTATTTGGCATATAGATAATAAAAGCATTTAACTACTCTAAGGACGGCAAAATGTTTGATTCGTTCCATTTACAAGGTGTAGAAGCTTTTAAAAGAGGCGAGTATATACAAGCAAAAAAACTATTCCTCCAAGAAATTAATCTAAATCATGAAAGTCCAGAAACTTATTTTCTTTTAGGCAAATCATGTTTTTTGTCTGATGAAAAAAACGAGGCGATTTCCTATTTGAACCGATTTTTTGAATTAACTATCAAAATAAAAAATCGGGGAAACTGGTCTGATGCATTTGATCTTCTAGGACAGTGTTATGCGGCAAACAACCAGAATGAGGTAGCGATTACATACTACTTTGCTGCGATTGAGAATGACTTTAATTGTGTGTCAGCACGACATAATTTGGGATTGAGCTATATGAAGCTGGCTCAAGATTATCTCAAGTCCAATTTACAAAATTGCTTTATTTTACTTAGGGACGCACAAATTGCACTCATTTCAGTCCTGGAACTATGTAGTGATAATCCTAAGTTTTTACATACCGCCGCAAGTTGGCATGAACTATATATTCATCTATTAAATCAATCATCAGTAGGAAAATATACGCAAGAGGAAATCAGCATGCACTTTATGTGTGCCATTCACTATTATCGTGAAGCCTTAGCTCATTGCCCGAAGGAGGATTGCGCACTCCAAAAAGTGATTACAGAAAATCTAACTGAATGTTATGTTCAATTTGGTCATCATCTGTATCAAAGTAAAGAATATGTAAAAGCACAAGAACTCTATTCCTTAACTCTTGAATTGGATCAAAGTCATATTCCTGCACTCAATCAAGCAGGTATGTGTTCCTTCAAGCAAGAGATGTATACGGAAGCAAGAAAAAAGTTTGCCATGATTCTTGAGCAAACCAGTGACAGAAAGGTTCAAACTAATGCTTGGTTAAATATGGCCTGTTGTTATCGATTGGAAAAAAATTGGGAAAAAGCGGAACAATCTCTCCTTAAAGCACGAACATTAGCTCAGATAATCTCGAAATCGATGAGGAAGTAGAGAAGCTAAAGCAAGCAAAATCTCAAGCATTGCTCGTAGTAAATACGAGCACCATTTTTAGTATTAAACAAGATAACAATCCCAGCTTGGCCTTTCCTAATACTGGTAGCTTTCATCTAAATTAAGAAATCAAGTATTTTTTCTGTGCAAACCATGCTATCGAGTCTCTATATAATTTGTTTATATTTTAGGTGTTGACTAAAAGCCAACAAATCCGATCAATTTATATATGGCATTGCTATTATTTTGCTCTAATGACAAAATATCAGGCAAATCAACTTTTTTTTACATCAAATGAGAGAATGGTTACAGCGTTTTTATACCCAAAATCATAACATCACCTTAACTTTAAACGGTAAAACTTTTAAAAAAACCGATTGTGAACGAATTGGAGGGGGTTCCGAAAAACATGTCTATAAGATTAAAGACACAAACCTATGCTTTTTTGTTCCAAACAAAGGTTGGATTAATTGGGATGACAAAATTCGCACGGAAAAATTCCTGCTTGATCAAATCACGGACTTGGGATTAAAAACACAACGATTTGAAATTGCTCCTATCGAAATACAAGAACCCGGCAAGCCAACCTACACCATTAATGTTCTTGTAACAAAAGATTTTACAAGTCTTTGCCAAGAAGAATCTATTGTCATTTATAACGCCAAAGGGGATCAAAGGGTTATTGGTACACCACCCGATATTATTACCTTAAAAGAACGCTTGAAGGATAAGATTTTTGCACTAAAAATGGTAGAAAATATCATCAATGAATACGCAACTGCATTCACCTTTTCCTTGCCCATTAGCATTTTGGGGTCCTTAGATGATAGCGAACATTTTTATTTTAAATTACCTCCAGAGCAGTCTACAGAACCGCCAGTAATAGGCTTTATGTTTTGGGATGTTGTCTCAGATTTTTCAGGAACAAGTTTACCCTATGTGCCAACTCTGGAAGAATTGAAATCAGGAACCAGGAACAAATCCGACTTTTTTTATGGTCCTCTCAGAGGATTAAGCTTTTTAGCAAATAACATTGCTTGTACCATGTATGAAATGTCCTCTAAAAAACAGGGTGGTATAGAAAATGGGTTTGATTTTGTAAGAGGAATCGAAGAAGATTTAATGCCGGTATTAAACAATGACGAAACTCTTAAAATCGCTCTAACTCAAGCAAGAAAGAAAGGCATTATTTTATTTACTGAACTCTTAAATGAGTTAACCCATATTGAAAATAAAAATGTAAATCCCGCTGGTTTTGTTCAACTGATGAAGTCAGCTCTCTCACTTGAAGAGCCTGATTTACTCCAGCGTGCTTTCAAGATCTACCCTAATCCTAATGATTTGCCCCAAGAACATATTGAGCAAATTATGGCTGAAGCTAAAAAATATGGAAATTCCAGCAATATTGACTTTTTAAATAGCCATCTAGTTTTAGCAAAAGAACAGGCAGAGTTGGAAAAACTAAATGCAAACTTAGAACGTTTAAAAAGCAATTTTATGCAAAAATATGATGCAAAATTGACCTCCGATAAAAACGCCTGGTGTGGTTTGTATTCATTTTTTGCTACCAGCTATGTTAAGAAGGATATGTCCTTAAAAGAGTTAGTTGATCATGCTCAAGGACACTCCAAACAAGGCAGTGGAAAACGCAGTCAGGAAATAATGAAGAGCATGGGATGGTTGAACGAAGATAATGAAGTATGCGGTGAGATAAGGGAATATTTATTGAAAATTTAGAATGTTCATTAACAGCAAGGGTAAGAAACGTATTTTTTAAATCATTTAAGATTGAATAGAGGAGTAAAAGCCATTTGACGTAATTCATTCAACCATTGCGCTCTTGGCGTTCCTCCTGGAGCTGTAGGTTCGAACCAATTATATTTGCACCAAAGATAAATATCCAAACTCTTCATTTGGCTAAAATCATTAATCGACTGCAATAAATGCGCGTCTATAGGCAAAATACTCTGATACCCCTCAATCATCCATGCAAATTTTTCTGCCCATTCAGCATAAGGTCTACTGCATAAGTCTAAAAATGGTTTTGCAATATCGGCGATAAACCAATGATAGACAGGCTCATCAAAATCAATAAAATGGATTTGTTTGCCGTCAAACAGCACATTACCCGGACGATGATCTCCATGCGTGAGGCCAAAATTGACCTTATTCGGCGTAAAGTATCCAAAGCGTTGGTCAAGGCTATGAAATAAATCCTGAATCGCCGTTTCTTCATCAGCAAGGTAATCGGCTGTTTCATTCCACAAGTCCTGCCAGCTTCTAAAATGATGTCCTTTCGCTTGATAAGTTCCCGCAGCACGGTGTAAACGCGCCAAAGCTTGTCCCCAGAGAAAGTAGGTATTTTTACCCTCATATCCAAAATGCATGATTGTCCCTGGCACTTCAGAGCATACTTGGGCCCAAAAAAAGAGTTCATCTTGTCTAACGCTTTCAATATAACACCCGTTGTTTGACACGAGAACGTCAGAAACTGGTGCATCATTTTGCAGCAAGTGTTGTTGAAAATCGATGGCAGCAAGCAGTTCCTTTTGTGGTCTAATCTGCTCATGAGTCATGCGCAAATAGAATCCCTTTCCCGCAGATTCAAAACGATAAACACAATTGATTTGATTGTTAATCAGTTGCAGGTTATGTGGTCGATCAACCCATTGCGAAGCCGCTTCAAGTGCTGTTTTATTGCTGATTTTTTTTAAGGTATCTTCCCAAACCATAAACTATATCTCGTTAATTTTATTTGAAAAAATCAATCCAAAGTCATTATATTTTCGTCATCGCTTCCGCTGTTCTCTTGGGGACGCATATCATGCAAAGCAGTCCTATACTTTATTATAGAATCCGATAATTTTTTACTCTTAACAAGCTCTCCCTGTTCAGCCAACGTTGAGTCGGGTGATACCTTAGAAACTATAGATACAAAAAATTTCACAGCCTCAGCCAAAGCGCGCCATAATGGAGAAGAACTGCCCATTGCCTCATGAGAAAGACTCATTAATTCCTCGTTGGTTTTTTCCATGTCCTCGATTTCACCTGCATGTGAAAAATTAAAGCTATCATCACACTGTGCAATAATATGAGTCAACAGATCCAATTTCTTTGGATCCAGACTTTTCAATGCAGCTTCAACATTATGATCAGCAATTGCATCAAGACGTTTTAATAATTTCTCCATTGCACCTTGAAGCTCTGGTAGAGAATCCGTATGCTTATATAATTTTGTTGCAAAATTAATATAAAGTTTTTGATACGTTTGAACTGCTGCATCTTGAAACGCTTCAGCTGCATTGATTCGTTCATTCTTGCGGATCTTTTCTTTCAACTCAAGATAACAATCCAAACGCGCTTTGATTCCTACCGCATGCTCACACTCAGCTAGCGAATTAAGAAATGCTTTCATTAATTCTTGTTGTGCTGCTAATTGGTCTGGGTTGCCAGCACACCATTCAAGTTCACCAAATAGCGTCTTTGAAACCTCATCTTTCAAACGTTCATCCAATGAAAGATTCATTAACTGCTGAACATACACCAATTTGCTTTGATGCAACGCAATCGCTTGATCTAAAAAACCCTCTGGACCTAAATATTGTTGATAAATTTCTACTAATCGATCTTTGCCCTCATCAGTCTCCTTCATTTTTTGAATTTCCTCAGCCAAGAGAGGCGCAACGCCATATAAGCGAGAAGCCATTAGATTCTTAACTCGTTCAAAAGGGCTTGCCTCAAGGCTGGTACAGAGTGGACTAACAATCACATTATGATCTCGCTCAGAATTGAGCTCGGGTTCGAACTGTTGTACAACTTGCTCATCAGTTACAATTCCTTCTTTGGATATTTTTCCATCATAAATGGTCACAAAATCAAGCATACCTCCTCCTGCATAACCCGGTCGTTTAGGATCCGGGCCTGGCGCATGAGCATAGGTGGATTGACCACTATATCGAGCTGCCGCAAGAGAAGCACGATCAAGTGCGTGTATTTCAGGATATTTCTCCGGATTATCCCACATGTTAATTTCTTCGTTTTTATCATTAAGTCGGTTGCGAGTATTCGCATCATATCCTGAAACCATTAAATTAGGACAGGCCGCCAGAAGTTGATCCCAATTGCGCACATCTTTTATCGTTTTTTTATGGAGCATATGCCAATCTTGATTGCGCTTCAACATACTGCTTGCATCTAAATGCCCACTTACCGCTTGTATATCGATACGCTCCCCATCGTTTCGCTTTATGGCAAAATTAGTAACCAATCCTCCTTTATTGAATCCTGAACCACTACTGATTCTCTCCAAAAAACCACTTGCAGGAGTACGTCTTGCTTCGGCTGACTTGATATCGCTTAAATCTAATTCATTCTTATAAACAATAAAGGTTGCTATTCCTGTATTCGAATGAAGTTGAGTATCCGCTTTAGTATGGGTAGCCATTTGCGCCAAACACTTGACTTTATAGCCCTTCTTAATTAACGCTTCTTCAAGCTGTTTTTGAGTTTTCTCAAAGTGGGTTTCTTGACAGTTGATAATATAAAAATCTGCTCCATCCGCATCGATATTATTGGCAAGATTGCTACTGGCTTCAATACCAATAGTATCATTACCACAATTTGCTGTAATTGCTCGATATTTAAAAGGCATGATAACTCTCTAATCTCGGAGACTTTTTAGTAATGCATAGTATTAATATAGCCCACGCACAAAGCAATTGAGTGATATTCAAATCACAAAGAAAGATAATTATACAGCAAATAAAATAAATCTGAAAAGAAAAACCAATTAACTTCCCATCTCATAACGACTCGATAAATACTTATTAAGAGGTAAAAGCTATCCAGTAAATACGACTTGTGATGAAGGAGTATCCTGATTTGCTTGCTCTCTGTTTCGAAAAACAAGTACAGCATCAAATAATTGCTCTACCTCTCCCTTCTCAGCCCAAAAGTGTTGAAAAGCTAAAGGAAATTTCGTCAACACATCCTTTTTAGAGATATCTTCTGAGCTTTGTATTACTTTTGACATTGCTGTCAATAAGTAAATTTTATCTTTTATTGTCTCATTCTGTGAATCTTGATTGTGCGCTAATCTGATTAATTTCTGACGAATAAGTTTTAACAGATAAGGTTTGGCCTCTTCCAAAGCCATTGTGCGAATCAATGCACTGTAATCACAACAAGTAAACAGTCTATGATGCCTCGGCTCCATTTCGTTAGAATCCTGGGGTATTAAAGTTTCCTCCTGATTTGCAATCGCATCTTGGATGACATTAGGTTTACTCAAATAAAACCATCCCTTAATGGATTTTTTTATCTCATGAGGAATCATACGCCACAAGATATCAACACCAGTAAACACGACCGCCGCAAGGGAAAATACCGTACCTAGTGCAGGAACAATAGGAAAGAGTAAGGCAAATACAACTGCCCCTAAGGCGGCAGCTAAGAAAGATATCACAAACAAGTTATTGAAAGCCGCCTGTAGGTAATGCATTCGTTGAGTACTGTTTTGGGGAGACTCATAAGCTCTATATGAATTGAGTGCCAACATGACCAACTGATGCCCTAATGATAAGGCTAAGCTACTGAAAAAAAACCAAGGACCTGCTGCAAAGCTAAAACTAAATAATTTGGATAGAGCAGCGCCATAAAGTGATATACTTGCTAATACCGCACAAACTGCAGAAGTTAAAAAAAGTGACCATTGATCAAAATTGCGGTTGCTGGCTTTTGCAAGTTTATACCCGTTAATTATCGCATTTACCGTCAACAAAAAACCTATAAAAGGCAATGTGATGTAAAATAAAGGTGATATACGAAACATCGCTGATAACCTTGTATCAGCCATTGTAATAAATAGGGCTATCTCTTGCGTTTCTCTAATGTATGTAATCGCCTTCTGGAGTTGAGTAACAAACATAAGCCTCCTGATAATTATTATTATTTTTGTACTTGGGAGTCCTACAAAACTCTAAAAATGCTGCCTGATTGTTACCATCAGGATCTTTGGGTACATTCTAGAATATTCAGGTTGTATTGTCCCTTCTCCACATACGGGAGAAGGGACCCATCGGGGCAGATGTGGGTATTGATTACAGCAAATGAACCCTCACCCCTACGCCTCTCCCACCAATGGGAGAGGGATTTCTTCTTAACTTAATAACAATGCCTCCACCTCTTTGCTCACAAGCAGGAGATGGATTTCATTTTATTGCCGCAGATGAGGGAACAAAATCACATCACGGATTGACTGTGAGTTGGTAAATAACATGATTAAGCGATCTATTCCAATGCCCTCTCCTGCTGTGGGAGGCAAGCCATATTCCAGAGCTTCGATATAATCACTATCAAAGTGCATGGCTTCGAGATCACCTGCATCCTTTTCTTCAACTTGCTTACGAAAACGCTCTGCTTGATCTTCTGCATCATTCAACTCAGAAAATCCATTAGCAATTTCTCGGCCCGCAATAAAGAATTCAAAACGGTCAGTTACTTCTGGATCATCATCGCTGCGGCGGGCCAAAGGTGAGATTTCAGTGGGATAACCCGTAATAAAAGTAGGCTGAAATAACTGATGTTCAACAGTTTCCTCAAACAATATAATTTGCAGCTTACCTAAGCCGTCAGTTTCTTTAAAAGGAAAACCTTTTTTCTGTAAAATCGCACGACAACTGACAATGCTCTCAAGTTGAGACGCATCAATTTCAGGATGGTAATGTAAAATTGCCTCTTTTACAGTCATGCGCGTAAATGGCTTATCAAAATCTATAATTTGGCCTTGATATTCAACTTGGCGCTTTTCTATTACCGTATCACAGAGATAGCGTAATAATTCCTCAGTAAAATTCATCAAATCCTTATAATCTGCGTAGGCTTGATAAAACTCAACCATTGTAAACTCTGGATTATGACGCGTTGATATACCCTCATTGCGGAAATTACGATTAATTTCATAAACTCGCTCAAAACCGCCTACAACAAGACGTTTTAAATAAAGCTCGGGGGCAATACGCAAATACATGGTCATATCCAATGTATGATGATGCGTAACAAAAGGCCGAGCCATAGCACCGCCTGGAATAGGATGCATCATGGGTGTTTCCACTTCCAGAAAGTAGTTTTTATCCATAAATTGTCTAAACGCTTGAATTAATCGCGAGCGCGTTAAAAAAGTAAGACGGCTTTCATCATTAGCAATCAAATCAACATAACGTTTGCGATATTTCACTTCTTGATCGGCTAGGCCATGGAACTTATCAGGCAAAGGGCGCAATGATTTCGTTAATAATTGGACACGTTCGGTATGTACTGTCAGCTCACCTGTATTTGTTTTGAATAACTCACCTTGAACACCGACTATATCGCCTAAATCCCAATGCTTAAATTCTTCATAGTCTTCAGGGAGATCATTCGCGCGAATGTATACTTGAATACGTCCAGAAAAATCTTGAATATGGAAGAAGCTAGCCTTTCCCATAATACGTCTTAATACAATACGACCCGCTACAATTACTTTAACATGCTGTTGTGCTAAGGTTTCCTTATCTAATGAATCGTAATGTTTTATAATTTCCTGAGCTAAATTTTCACGACGAAATTGGTTTGGAAAATTAAAACCTTTTGTACGTAATTCAGCCAATTTTTGTTTGCGAATATAATAAACTTCGCTTTCATCGATATGTTCTATTTGCTCATCACTCATGCTGCCCTACTCCTGCCTTTAAACTGGCTTCAATAAATTGATCCAATGCACCATCCAATACTGCCTGGGTGTTGCTCGTTTCAACACCAGTGCGTAGATCTTTAATACGAGATTGATCTAATACGTAAGAACGGATTTGAGATCCCCAACCTATGTCTGATTTACTGGCTTCTAATGCCTGCTGCTCCGCGTTTTTCTTTTGCATTTCCAATTCATATAACTTTGCACGCAGCTGCTTCATTGCCTGATCTTTATTACGATGTTGACTTCGATCATTCTGGCATTGTACTACAATCCCACTGGGAGCATGAGTAATACGTACCGCCGAATCAGTTCGGTTAACATGCTGTCCACCAGCTCCGGACGCTCTGTACGTATCGATACGTAAATCAGCCGGATTAATTTCTATATCAATGTCATCATCAATTTCAGGTGAAACAAATACTGCAGCAAAAGAAGTATGTCGCCTGTTTCCCGAATCGAAAGGAGATTTTCGTACTAAGCGGTGCACCCCAGTTTCTGTGCGCAACCATCCAAAAGCATACTCGCCCTTAAAATAGATTGTAGCGCTTTTAATACCAGCGACCTCGCCAGGAGAACATTCAATTAATTCAGTAATAAATCCGTGTTGTTCCCCCCAACGCAGATACATGCGCAATAACATTTCAGCCCAATCCTGGGCTTCGGTTCCACCTGAACCGGATTGAATATCCAAATAAGCATTTGAATTATCCATTTTCCCTGAAAACATACGACGAAACTCAAGATCAGCAACTTTTTGCTCAACCGAGGATAACTCTTCACCAATTTCATTTATCGTTTGTTCGTCATTTTCTTCGCGTGCGATCTCAAATAATTCATGGAAATCAATAATGGATTGATTTAATTGAGTTAAAGTAGAAACTACTGCTTCCAGCTGTGTTCTTTCACGTCCTAACGCTTGAGCAACTTCCGGATTATCCCAAACTGAAGACGATTCCAGTTCACGAACAACCTCTTCCAAGCGCTCACTTTTAGCGTCAAAGTCAAAGATACCCCCTAAGCGCTTCTACTCGCTTTTCAAGATCCACCAGATTAAGATTAATTTGGTTTACTTCTAACATAAGTGTCTCTTTAAAAAATAGTGATTGAGTCAATACTCTAATTGTAACCGCATGTTTCATAGCCGGATTACACGATACTAATCCGGGATACCTGACTAATCCGGGCTACAATTTTATGTAAGCTTAACCTAGTAAAAAATAAGCTTGAGATTTTACCGTGAATGCAATGAAAAAAACAACTTTATGAAGTCTTCATTGCTGTTCGGTAGGCTTGTAAGTTCATTAGTAAATCAGCTTCAGCAGGAGACAAATGGCAACTTTCGACAATTTCATCTCGATTACCACCCATTTCCAAAATGCGCAACGCGTGACGATAACCCCCATCATTATCTCGTTTATTTTCCAAATCTTGAATTTGATTATCCATGCTGATTAATTGCGTATTAATTTCCTTTAATTGCTTGGAGAATAATAAATCAGCATGAATTAACATGGGGTGATCTTTGGTAATTTCATCGATTGATTTTTGTTGTGTATCTAACTTTTCCTGAAACGCGATTAATTTTTTTCGCTGATTCAATAGGTAATTCACTCCTAATGAGAGAATGACTGCATTTAAGCTTAAAAGAAAAATAATCATTTTGTATCCTTATTTCCAGAATTCCCGATGACTACGCGGTGAGTTGGCTCACTTAATGCCGGATTCAAAAGACGAGGAATATTTCGATTCAAGGCGATAACGATACTCACCCTGCGATTTGCCGCTCTCCCTTGATCTGTGATGTTGTCTGCAACTGGAAATTGTTCACCATAACCTGTTACTAAAATACGTTCCGTTGAAATGCCAAATGAATTTAAAGTCCGGCCAACAACCGCCGCACGCATGGCTGAAAGTTCCCAGTTTGATGGAAACTGAGGGGTTTCTATAGGGACATTATCAGTATACCCTTCAATAGCAATAATAGAGGATGATTTTTTAATTTTACTTGCCAATCGCATTAACTTAACAAAAGCATCTGGTTTTAAATCTGCTTCACCTGACTCAAACAAAGCTCCTGATTTGATGTCCAGCTCAATCCAGCCTTCCTGGCGGTCAATTTTATAATTGCCATCTTCCAATTCTGATAACGATTGGCTTAATTCATCAAGACCATCATTATAGAGTCCATGAACTTGTTTGGTTTGTGGTCCGTCTTTTTTATTGTCCGTTGACTTAATCGCACGGGCCGCATCTTTATTATTAAACGCCGATTTCATCCCCTCCGAGAGCGATTTGTATTTAGATGTGTTCACGGAAGAAATAGCATACATCACTACAAAAAATGCAAAAAGCAAGGTAATGAAATCTGCATAGGAGACTACCCAACGATGGTGGTCGTTATGTTGTTCATTTCTTTTTTTTCTTGATTTCATCTTTCTTGTGCTGGCCAAAGTTATTGAGTTTTAACAACAAGATCCCAGGACTTTCCCCAGAGGCGATGGCGACTAAACCTTCTACTATCATCTCATCGTAGTGCACCTTATGGGCAATACAACTTTTTAATTTATTCGCCACAGGTAAAAAAATAAGATTAGCCATGCCAACCCCGTATATAGTCGCTACGAAAGCAACTGCAATACCTAATCCCAATTCGCTGGGCTCGGCTAAATGACGCATGACTTGAATGAGCCCTAATACTGCTCCCATGATTCCTATAGTTGGGCTGTACCCTCCCATACTTTCAAAAACTTGTGCTGCATGGAGGTCATGATTTTCAATTCGCTCAATCTCATCCTCCAGAACTTGTCTAATAGTGAGTTTATCTACACCAATAACCAATAACTCCAATCCTTTGCTAATGAGTGGATTTTTTTCAACTTCCAAATGTTCTTCCAAAGAAAGCAATCCCAGTTGACGCGCTTTTCGTGCCAACTCAAACATTTTGTTACGGCAGGATTCAAATTCAAGTTTGGGTGGTCTGATGACCCAAGGTAAAATAGTAAATGCTCTCCTAAAGGTAATCAGTGGTGTTTGTACCATAACCGCACCAATTGTTCCTCCAAGCACGATAAACAATGCAGACAAATTGACTAATGCCTGCATATTACCGCCTTCAAACACTTGGCCGATTATAATGGCTAGAAAACTGGTTAACATTCCTAGTAAAGTTAAAACATCCATTCTTTTTTATTCCGGTAAACGTGATTTAATCCGATGTGTTGCCTGGCTAAGAATCTGTGAAACACGTGATTCACTAACGCCGATAACTTCCCCAATTTCTTTTAAATTCAAATCCTGCTCATAGTATAAAGAAAGGACCATTCGCTCCTTATGCGGCAATCCGCGAATAACCTCCGATAAACGACGCATTAAATCACTATGGAATACACTGGCATGAGGCTCAGCATATCCATCTTCGACTTGCAAAACATCATCGGTAACTCCCAGATCTTCAAAGCCATATAAATGACTACTCACGGAGTCTTGTAACATTTCATGGTACTCATCGAGTGAGATGCCAAGCTCAGCTGCAATTTCTGAATCTTTAGCTTCTCTTCCTAACCGATGCTCGAGATATTTTACTGCTTCAGAGATCATTCTTGAATTTCGATATACAGAACGAGGTACCCAATCATTACGTCTTACTTCATCAAGCATGTACCCCTTAATTCGAATTCCTGCATAGGTTTCAAATGATGCGCCTTTGGAAGAATCATAATGTTTTGTTGCTTCCAGCAATCCAAGCATTCCCGCTTGTATTAAATCATCCAACTGCACACTTTGAGGCAAACGCCCCAATAAATGATGTGCTATGCGTTTAACCAACAAGGCATGGTTTTTTACCAGCGTTTCTTGGATTTGCTGATTTACTTTGCTATAGGCAGCCAAAGCATCCACAATATTCTCCTTAAAATTCACCTGCAACCCAACGCTCTAAAAAGAAACTGGTATTACCGCCCAATAAAGAACTGGGAGGCCATTCAGAGACTTCATCTGCTAACTGCCTGAGTGCCGAAGCAGCAGCAGAATCAGGATAAGCAATTAATACAGGCTTTTGCATTTTTACTGCCCTGTGTATGTGTTCATCAAAAGGTACCGCTCCTAAATAGTCTAGCTGAACCTCAAGAAATTGCTCGGAAACTTTGAATAATTTGTTAAATAATTCCCGCCCATCTCTTTCATTTCTCACCATATTGGCCAGTATATGAAAACGAGTCCATTCATAACGCTTGCTCATTACTTTAATTAAAGCATATGCATCAGTTAATGAGGTCGGTTCATCACATACAACGACAATTAATTCTTGCGATGAACGAGTAAAACTGAGAACGGTTTCTGAAATCCCCGCAGCGGTATCTATAATCATGTAATCTAAATCATCGGTGAGTTCATTAAACGCATCGATGATTCCGGCGAGCTCTGGTGAGGAGAGTTGAGTCATGAACTCTGTCCCTGAGGCTGCAGGAATGACACTAATGCCATTAGGTCCTGGCAAAATAATGTCACTTAAATGACAGATTCCCTGAATTACATGAGACAAGTTGTATTTAGTATGCAATCCGAGCATGATATCGATATTTGCCAATCCTAAGTCGGCATCAAGTATCATGACTCTTTTATTAAGCTGAGCCAAACCAACTGCCAGATTGACGGAAACATTACTCTTACCTACACCTCCTTTCCCAGCAGAAACAGCAATTACTTTAATGGGTTTCGCACGTGATAGATTCCTCAGACCTGAAGCTTGATCACTTATATTCTGCTTTACTTTAGACATGATATTCTCTCCCAGCACCTTGATGTGCTTTTCCAGCATTGTCCCCCCGAAACAATTGTGTTTCCTGCTCCGCAAGCAGCTCAATAAGCTGGTGACGTGTTGCCATTTTAATATCTTCAGGGACACGTTGTCCGTGTGTGAGATAGCTGACCCCCAAACCTGATTCAATGAGTGCACTGAGTGCACCACCTACAGCTAATGACTCATCCAGCTTGGTTAAAATGCACTGATCGACTTGATTGGCTTCATAACGTCTTATTGCATCAATTAATACTTGATAATGGCTGGTTGCAGGTAAAACCAAAACTCTCGAAATCGACTGCAAATAAGTACTCAATACATGCATTTGTTTTACAACTCGTTCATCTGCCGGATTCATCCCCGCAGTATCAATCAAAATTAATTTCTTATCGCTTAGTTGTCGTAATACTCGCGCCAAAGAGACCTCATCCTGAGCAACACAAACCTTTACCCCCAAAATTTTTCCATACATCATGAGTTGCTCTTGTGCGGCAATTCGATAGGTATCCATCGTGACAAGCCCTAACTTATCTGCCCCAAATCTCAGGGTAAATCTCGCCGCAATTTTGGCCAGGGTCGTCGTTTTTCCGACACCAGTTGGTCCAACAAAAGCATAAACGCCGCCCTCTTCTATCCTATGGTTGTCACGAATGGTTAATTGCTCAGAAATTAAATTCAATATCGCGTCCCATCCTTTTTGCTGATTAAAATCGGGGCGTACGGAACATGCCCAAGCGGCAGCGGTCGTATGACTTACGCCAAGATACAAAAGCTTCTGCAGCAAAATGGTATGCAAAGGCTCGTAAACACCCACATTTCCCCGTAATTGGGCTTCAAGCATGCCTCTTAACGTTTGAATTTCTTGACGCATATCATCAAGAGGCGTTTGCATTTGAAATTTATTCATCTGACTCGGTGGCTCAGCCGAAGCAACTGCCGCAGAAGCTGATAGAATTGTTTCATCAAAATCAATGGCCGCAACGACCTCTACTCCACCCTCTATGTGGTGACTGGACAAAATAACGGCATCAGCACCAAGTGTCTCTTTAATTTGTTTCATAGCGCTGCGTGTGTCGGCCGCAACAAAACGTTTTAATTTCATAAAGCCTCCTGCTTATGAAGAAATTTGCCACTATTCACGCAATGCCTCTATAGAAATTGTAGTCCGATTGTAGGAAAACTGAGAAATTTATACTCTTTGGCTCCGTTTTCCTGGCCTAGGTCACTGTTCCATGAGGAAAAAGTGACCATTTCTATCCTACTGTGCCTACTATTCTTATTTGTTTGTTATCAGGAATCTCCTGATACGACAAAACATGAAAGTCATGAGAGATATTACGCACAAATCGTGCCAACACTGCGCGTATCCCCGGTTGTACAACCAAAACTGAACTCTCCTGCTTTGCCTGCTGTTGCATTGCTAATTGTGTTAAAGAATGTTGTATCTTATCTGCCATTCCTGGCTCAAAATTTACGCCTCCAGATCCACTACTCTGAATAATGTTTTGCAATAATTGTTCCAACTCGGGTTTTAATGTGATAATCGGCAGCTCTTCATGGATACCACTGATTTTTTGCGTAATTAATCGTGATAAGGCAATACGTACTTGACTGATTAAGTACTCTGTATCTTTAGATTTTGGCGCTAGCTCCGCCAAAGTTTCGACTATTGTCCGAATATCAGTTAGAGGAATGTGTTCTACTAGTAATCCTTGTAATACTTTACTGACCATGCCTAATGAAAGTCCATCAGGCACCAGCTCTTTTACCAATTTAGGTGAATTTATTGCCAGCTTATCTAAGAGCTGCTGTGTTTCTTCATAACCTAATAGCTGTTGACTGTTTTGCTCTAGTATTTGGCTTAAGTGCGTGGCAACGACTGTTGAGGCATCTACTACAGTATACCCCAAAGTATGTGCCTGCTCTTTTTGACTTTCATTTATCCAAACCGCTTCCATACCAAATGCTGGGTCATGAGTTTTTATTCCCTCTATTTCGCCAAAAACTTGTCCTGGATTTATAGCCAAACTACGATCTAAATGAATTGAGGCCTCTCCCATTACAACTCCCGCCAAGCTAATTCGATAATGGTTAGGTTTTAAATCCAAATTATCACGTACGTGCACAGAGGGAATTAAAAACCCCAGTTCTTGAGATATTTTCTTGCGAACCCCTTTGATGCGAGAAAGTAAAACACCGCCTTGTGACTGATCGACTAAAGGTATCAGGCGATATCCTACTTCGAGGCTAATCACATCAACTGGATTCACATCGTCCCATGAGAGTTCCGATGAAATACTAGGACTTTGCATAGACAGAGATTCATTTTCCTGATTGAGTTGTTCTTTGCGTTTTACTTTTTCTTGCTGTTGAAACAAATAAGCAATTCCCGACAAACCTGCGGCAAGTAAAATAAATGCGACATGAGGCATTCCAGGGATAATACCAATCAATCCGATAATTGCCGCTGCAATAATTAATGAACGCGGGTTAGCCAGCAATTGGGAAATAACTGCATGTCCCATATTTTGCGCACTAGAAACTCGCGTAACAATGATGGCTGCGGCAGTGGATAAAACTAAAGAAGGTACTTGCGCAACCAAACCATCACCAATAGTTAATAGGATATAATTATGCAGCGCATCAGAAACGTTCATTCCATGTTGAAAAACACCAATAATCAAACCACCAATAATGTTTACAACCAAAATTAAAATTCCAGCAATTGCATCACCACGAACAAATTTGCTGGCACCATCCATAGAGCCATAGAAATCTGCTTCCTGTGCTACCTCTAATCGACGTTTTATTGCCTGCTCTTGATTGATTAACCCCGCATTCAAATCAGCATCGATAGCCATTTGTTTCCCAGGTAAAGAATCTAAAGTAAAACGAGCACTGACCTCAGATACACGACCCGCACCCTTGGTGACCACAACAAAATTGATTACTACTAAAATAATAAATACGACAAGACCTACCGCATAGTTTCCACCAATAACTACTTCACCAAATGATTGAATCACATGCCCAGCAGCATCAGTTCCTTTATAACCATTGAGTAACACCACGCGAGTTGAAGCGACGTTTAACGACAATCGCAACAAGGTAGCAAGCAGTATCACGGTTGGAAATACAGCAAAATCGAGAGGTCTTTCGCTGTATATTACCGCTAACAGCACTACAAGAGATAAAGCAATATTAAAAGTAAAAAACACATCCAATAAAAATGGAGGCAAAGGCAGCATCATCATGCCAAGCATCATGACAAGCACTAAAGGCGTACCTAAACCTTGACGCAGCCAATATTGAATGTAGTGCAATGCTTTATTCATTCACATTCTCCTCTGCTTTGCGCGCTAATTCGGGCGGAATAGGAACATCCTGTAATACCGTGGGTTTATAATCGTAACGTTCCTTATCTCGCAGTTGAAACACATAGGCTAAAACCTGGGCTACAGCGACGTAGAGTCCTCTGGGTATTTCCTTATTTAATTTGGTAGAAAAATAGAGAGCACGTGCTAAGGGTGGCACCGATATAATGGGAATTTGATGTGATTTTGCAACTTTGCTTATTTGAAAAGCAACTAAGTCTTTGCCCTTTGCCACAACTATGGGTGCCTTATGACTCTTTTCTTTGTAACTAATGGCTACGGCATAATGAGTGGGGTTAGTTAACACGACATTCGCTTTAGATATTTCATTCATCATCCGCCGCCTCGAGATTTCCTGCTGGGCGCGACGAATAGCACTTTTTACCTCAGGCTTACCCTCTGTTTCTTTATATTCATCTCTCAATTCTTGCATCGTCATTTTCATGTTTTTTTGATGCTCATACAATTGAAAAGGCACATCAAAAGCAGCGATAACAATCAAACTGGCAGTAATTAATACAAATGACTTCACTACGATCAAAGCACCGCTGCCAATTGCTGTTTCTATGGGAACATGAGCCAAAGCTAACAAGGCAGGTACTTGTGATTTCAATACCACTATGGCTACAACTGCGACTAAAAGAAACTTGAAAAACGATTTAATCATTTCAGCAAAACTTTTCACCGAAACCATTCGTTTAAGTCCTTGAAATACGTTGAGTCGTGAAAACTTAGGTAGTATCACTTGCCCGCTAAACACCCAGCCCCCCATCAGCAAAGGAGCAGCCAAAGTAATCAGAAAAATTACAGCCAATAAGGGTATTAAAGACCAAAATCCCATTTTAGCCAGAAAAAATAAACGTTCTAAACTTGTTATGGGTGTAATAATGACGCGTGTATCAAATTCAAAAGCTTGACGCATCATTGTTGCCATCTGATGTGCTAACTGTTTACCAAAAATAAGAAATCCCAAAGCAGTAAAAAGTAAGGTCACTGTGGTGTTGAAATCTTTTGAGCGAGCAACCTGACCTTTTTTTCGCGCTTCTTTGAGCCGTTTGGCCGAGGGCTGTTCGGTTTTTTCTTGTGCTTGTTCTTGCTCTGCCATCAGTGCAACATCCCTATCATAAAACGCATCCCATCTTTGATAAGATCCGCCATTTGTGCGGCAACACTAGGCAAACCCACCTTAATCACAACCATTCCCATGATCAACGTTATAGGAAATCCTAAAGAAAAAATATTCAATTGTGGTGCTGCGCGAGACATAATTCCGAAGGCAAGACTCACAATAAGTAAAGACAATAAAGCTGGAATTGAAATCAATAGGGCCTGTTTAAACATCCAGCCCGAAAATAAAATGACATTCCAAACCATAGATTGAGTCACAGAAAGCTGTCCTATAGGCATGATTCTGAAACTATCCAATAAGGTTTCAAAAACAGTCAAATGACCATTAAGTGCCAAAAAAATTAAGGTCATCATCATGGAATAAAGCTGGCTAACAAGCGGGACACTGGCTCTGCTTGCAGGATCCATCATCACTGCAAAACTGAGGCCTGCCTGCATTGCAATAATTTGTCCGCCCAAAACAAAAACCTGAAAAACGAGTTGTAAGACAAATCCCATTAACAAACCAAAGAGCAATTCCTGGAGGATGTATCCTAAAAAAATTCCTTTGAAATTCAGAAAAGAAAGTTCTTTAGGAACCATAAAAGCACAGACACAACTTAGTACAAAAAGGAAAATAATTTTAATGCGCGCTGGTAATAAGGCAGAAGAAAATACTGGTACTGTAAGCAATAACCCGCCAATACGACCCATTGGCCAAATGGCCTGACTTATCATACCGATAATTGTTGGATAATCCAGCTTCATCTTGAATTAGCCTATTAAGTAAGGAATATTGGTAATTAACGAATCCGTGTAATTCACCATCGTTTTCAATAACCAAGGACCAGCAAATACAAGCATCAAAAAGGTAATAAATAATTTGGGTATAAAACTCAAACTCGTTTCATTAATTTGTGTTGCTGCTTGAAACATAGAAACGAGAACACCAATAATTAAACCAGGAAGAATGAGCACTGTGATCAATAGCAGCATTAAATACACACCTTCACTGAATATAGAAACTACAGACTCTGGAGTCATATTATTTCCCTATAATTTGGGGTTCTGTTTACACCGCTACTTTCTCGGCCCCATCCCTAGGTCATTCCCACTGCAAGGAGGAATGAAGTGGAGTAGGATAGCGCATTGTAAAGAGTCCCTATTTCCTTTTAATTTATAACTCTGGACGTAATACCGCATTAACTCATAGCAAAACTTGAAGCCAGTGAGCCTAAAATGAGTGTCCAACCATCCACCATAACAAAAAGCATGATCTTAAAGGGTAATGAAATAATTAAAGGCGATAACATCATCATACCCATTGCCATCAGAACACTGGATACCACCATATCAATAATCAAAAAGGGCAAAAATAAAATAAATCCAATCTGAAAGGCTGTTTTTAATTCACTGGTGATGAATGCTGGAATCACGACACTCATGGGTACTTCATTAAGCGTAGCGGGATTTTCTTGAGCGAATTTTTCAAACATGGATAAATCATTTTTGCGTGTTTGATTTAACATAAATTCCCGTAAAGGTACTTGTGCATTGGCCAGGGCCTGAGGAAATTTAATAGTCTCTTTGAGATAAGGTTGTACTGCAGTGTCATTGATTTTATTAAATACAGGTGACATCACAAAATAAGTCATAAATAGCGCAATACCAATTAAAATTTGATTGGTCGGGGTTTGAGCCATCCCTATAGCCTGACGTAAAATGGAAAGCACTATAATTATTCTTGTAAACGCTGTCATTGCCATCAACATCCCAGGCAACACGGTTAACAACGTCATAAAAATCAAAATTTGGAGGTTCACACTGTAGGTCTGTTCTCCATTGGCACCAGGTTGTACGGTCATTGCAGGCAGGGATAACGGTGCTGCCTGTAAAACCAGTGGGAAGCAACAAAATAAAATAAGAAATAGTGTCGCCTGGGTACAGCGCAGCGGAATACGGGATGTTTGGCCATCATCCCGATTGTCACGAGAAATCGCCCATCGCAACCCTGTGCTAAAGCGATAAGATCCCGAGCGACATTCGAAATGATGGAGACTTCCCTCATGAGAATTAGAGAATATTGGATACCAATGGATAATTAAATTTATTATGTTCATCTTATGATTTCACAACCGATTTAAGCAGAGCCGCAAATGAAGGTTTATTTAGAGTGTCCTCAAATCCTGGTGGAAGCTGTTCGCCAAAATCATGGAGCAATGTGATGTTTCCGGAACCTGAGCCAACCAATAAATAACGAGTCCCCACCTTTAATAAGGTGATTTTTTCTTTAGGTCCCAAAATCATACTGGCCATGGATTGAAATCCCTTGGTCGAGCCCATGTGCATACCATGAAATCGCCTCACTACCCAAGACAATACCATGATGAGTAATAAAACCACCAATAGGCCCATCACCACACGGATGAGCTCTCCCTGATTGAGTGCACTTTGCATTATCTTAATCGCTTAATTCGTTCTGCTTGAGTGACAATGTCGGTTAATCGCACCCCAAACTTATCATTCACTACTACAACTTCTCCGTGCGCGACTAAAGTGCCATTGACTAACACATCAAGCGGATCACCCGCTAAACGATCCAGGGCAACAATCCCGCCTTGGTTTAATCGAAGCAAATTACGAATGGTCATTTTGGTATGACCAATTTCTACCTTTACAGATACCGGTATATCTAAAATTAAATCCAGTTTATCGCTGTCTGCTTCCTGAGAAAGAGTATTTGCTGGTTTGGCTTGTTCCATTTCTTGAGACATTACTTATCTCCTAATAACTAATGTTTTTTATTATTTTTACTGCACGTTTTTCATTTGCAGCACCTTGAGTTGCCGTAAAACCTGGGATTCCTTCAATATCTAAAGTAACCACTTCTTTCATTTCCATTGGTATAAAATCACCTACTTGCCATGACATCACTGCCCCTAGAGTGCTTTTTGTTTCAGCCATGACAGAGCTTACCGTTAATTCAACATCCATTAATTCTTCTTTCAGCGATTTAACCCAGTTAGGATCAATTTCATCATCGGGTCTAGAAGCACCAAGTTCCAATTGCTCTTTAATCGGTTCAACCATGGAGTAAGGTAAAATGAAATAAAAAGTTCCTATTTCTTTGCCAAAATCCATCGAAAAGCGTGCTACTAACAACATTTCTTCAGGTTCTGCTATATTGACTAACTGTGGGTTTGTTTCATCATTAAACTTGGTAATCTCAAGTTGGATAATGGGCTTCCATGCCTGAGTCAAGTTGGCAATGAGTTTCTTGGTAATCACATCCATTACACGTAACTCAGTCGCAGTAAAATCAGTTTTGTCTTTTTGAGCAAAAAATTGCGAGCTTCCACCAAAATAATAGTCGACCAGATCGTAGACAAAAGTACTATCAAAAAGAATAATCCCTTTACCACGTAATGGCTTAAATTTAGAAATACACATTAAGCTCGGATTGGGTAGGCTCTCCATAAAATCGCGATGTTTGGTAATGAGCAATGGATCTTGTTTAATCTCAAAATCTTTGGCGGTAACGTTATAGACATCGGATGCAAATAAGCGCACAGCGCGATCATAAATTCTATCTAATACAGGTAACTTGCCTTTGACGATGCGTTCCTGAGCCGTGAAATTCAGTGTTTTTACATCATTTTCGTCTTTTATTTCTACTGTCTCAAATACAGCCTCAGTAACCTTCTTTTTATTAGCTTTTGTTCTTTTATTGTCGTCTTTTTCATCAGTTACCGCAGGCTCTTCTGAGTCTTGATGGAGGTGTTCAGGATTTTCATCCACAGTTTTCAGCAGAGCATCTATTTCTTCTTGCGATAAAACGTTTTTATCAGCCATATAAGCAATCCATACTAATTTTAAACTTGAATTCACTCATTAAATTCAAGGAACCACCTGATTTTTCTATTGAGTATCTACGTTATGCAAACTATATGCCATTTATATAAAGCGTTGTCATAGGAGTAGGACTTGCAACTTGGATACAGCGCGGCAGAATGATTCATCGGATCCCATCACCCAAGCAACACTCGTCAGCTCAAGCCAATCTGCTCATCCCGAGCGACTCTCGTCCCCCCGAGCGTAGCGAGGGCTTTCCGTGCATAGCACAGTATTTTGAGGGATTCCTAGTTGCCCTTGTGATGACGGATCGCCGGATGAGGAACCTATTTAATTTGACAGTCAAAAAAATCATATGCCAATCATTTGACTATGCATTCAAACTTAATGGGTAAAAATACAAGCAACTTTATTCATTTGTTTGTTGCTGGCATTTCGCTTGTGCCATTTTCCGACAATTATCCTGACAATCAATTTGATCTGAGTTCAAACATTGTGAGTTAATACAATCTTGGGCTGTATTATTAAAACACTGCGACTTGTCATATTTTTGTGCGCCTAAATTATCTTGAGGGATATCAGCTGCAAAAACTAAAAAAGAAAAGAAAAGTCCGAAAAAGATTAAATATGTTTTCATGATAATTCCTTTTAAATGTGTTCCTAAATGAATTATAGTCTTAGTATAGAATATAATTGAATGAAGAAAAAATGCACTGCAAAACAAGAAAGTTCACGAATTTTAGCCGTGCACGCTTTAGTCAATCGTTTTGCTTACGTCCAGATAATGAAGAGCAACTTGCTGATTATCTTGCTCATAATCCTCAGCAAAACATTCTCGTACGAGGCTCAGGGTTAAGTTATAACGACAGTTGTTTTAATACTAATGGTATGATTATCGACACCGCGCGTCTGAATCATTTTATCAATTTTAATCATGAGACCGGGATTGTAGTATGTCAAGGTGGAGTATCACTCAAAGATTTATTTTTAGTACATCCTGATTTCATTCCTCCAGTTCTTCCTGGTACCGTTCATGCTACCGTAGCCGGAGGAATTGCTCATGATGTGCATGGAAAAAACAATCACCAGGCTGGTAGTTTTGGCCATCATCTCCTTGGGTTTGATCTACTCATGGGCAATAAAAAACTTCATTGCAGCCGTGAAGAAAACAGCGACTTATTTCATGCCACCATTGCAGGCTTAGGACTCACCGGTGTTATTACTCGAGCCGAACTTCGTCTAAAAAAAGCTCCTCGCTTTGTTCATGCAGAACACAAGCAATTTGAATCCATCCGAGCATTAACTGAATATATGGTAGCCGAGGGTATTCATTATGACTATCAAGTCTCTTGGCTTGATCTTCTGAATTCTACCCCTCGAGCCATTCTATCTACAGCGGATCATTGTGAACCTGTCAACACAAAGAAAACAAAGATCCATACCGTACCTAAAATTCCATTTTCTCTGATCAAGCGATGGAATATGAAATTGTTTAATCAGCATTTTTTTACCAGTAAAAAAGGTCAAGAAACACTAGCACTGGAACAATTTAATAATCCACTTGATAAACTCATGCACTGGAATAGACTTTATGGCCCAAGAGGATTGCTCCAATTCCAAGCTGTATTTGATGTCGATCATGCTCCAATTATTTTGGAGCAGTTAATCGAATTAATGCGGATTAATAAAGCCACCCCTACTCTCGCAGTGCTCAAGTTGTTTACCGAACCCGGTGAGGGCTTACTCTCTTTTTGTAAACCAGGATTTACCTTAGCCGTTGATTTCGTCCATAATCCTCAGGCAACACAAGCAATATCTGCGATGAATCAGCGAATCACTGAACTTAACGGTCGAATTTACTTAGCTAAAGATTTGTTTTTGAATGAAAAACAATTTCATAGCATGTATGAGAATCATCAACAATTTTCTCAGACTCTAGGCCATTATGGCTGTACAATGCACTCTGATCTAGCAAAACGATTAGGGATTATAAAATGACGCAAAGAACTTGGGTGATACTCGGCGCAACCTCCATTATTGCCGAAAAATTTGCACATATTGTTGCTCGTTCGGGGCATCAATTACTCATGGTAGGACGCCAACAAAAGCAGCTCCAAATCATTGCCAATGATATTATGCTTCGATATAACATAAATTGCGACATACTTGTTGTGGATCTGATTGAACAGGTCGATAAGTTAATCACTGTATTTAAAACAACAGAGAGTGAATTGGATTTGTTCATTGCCCACAGTGATTTCACCGATAATGAGCATCTTAATGTCGAGACAATAACCCACCTCATCAGACTCAATATTCTAACGACTACCCTAATCATCCACAGCTATTTAAATCGTCAGCAAAAAGAACATCATTTACTTTTTTTAAGTTCCGTTGCGGCATGCAGAGGACGCTCCAAAAACAGTCTGTATGGTGCAAGTAAAGCAAGTATCGAAGTTTATCTTCAAGGCCTACAACAGGCTGCCAGCAATAATCAACACATCACCATCGCCCGCTTAGGCTTTATTGACACCAAACAAACCTATGGCCTTCCGGGAATTTTTTATGCAGCACCACCAGAGTCTTGTGCAAAAGCTTGCTGGAAAGCGTTGATGCGTAGAAGAAGGATCTTCTATTATCCTTATTTTTGGCGAATGATTATGGCGGTAATTACTCGATTGCCATTTTTTCTTTACAAGAAAATGGGCAAGATTTGATAGTATTTTTGATTTAACGCCTAGCCCGATAAGGAGCAAGAACATTAGTCTCTTTAATTAATGCATCTCCTATTCTAGATTGAATAAGAGGTGCAATGTAAATTGGCCTAAAAATTCAATACGCACGCCAGTCTGTTGACTATCTTCTTTAGCCAATCACTCCTGTGATTTTTCTTTCAGAAATGATCCGTTAATCTAAAATGCACCAAAATTAATGAACTCACTTAAAGATTGTAATCATAGGTAAGATTGTTTTTATCAATCCAAAAAACTGCAAAATGTAGATAACTAGAATAATAAGCACCAGTACATTTAACAGACTTTTAATTGATGGTGGCATAGGAATAAAAGTATCTATTAACCATAACACCAACCCAAAAACAACAATTATTGCAATTAAATTCAGTAACCCGCTCATGACTGTCCTTAATAAGATGTATTCTTAAAACTATAGCAGATTTACAAATACTTAAGGTTGAACCTGTCTAGAAAATAGTATATCTAGCCTGGGTGCATCGAAGCAGAACACAGGCTACAATAAAAACTAATGGTCTGGTGTACCTGTTTTTTCCTTCAATAGATCACGAATTTCAGCCAATAAAGTTTCTTCTCTTGTGGGTGGCGTTTCTTTCTTTTCTTCCTTTTTTCTTAATAGGGAAATCGCTTTAATTGCTACAAAAATTGAAAATGAAATGATAGTAAAATCAATTACTGCCTGGAGAAATTCGCCCCACTTCACCACTGCATCACCGACTGTAAACGTTTTAGTTGCAACATTGACTCCACCTAATAATAGACCAATTAAAGGCATGACAATACCACTTACCAAAGAGCTAATGATTTTGCCAAATGCTGCACCAATAACCACTGCGACAGCAAGATCAATTACATTTCCTTTGATGGCGAATTGTTTAAACTCTTGTAAAAATCGCATCTCATCTCCCTATATACTGTCATTTTTACAAAGGTAACCTGGAACAATCCAGGCTACATCCGATAGATTTATGAATGGCGAACCATTTCTCTGATTTCCTCTATCTTCTTCTCCAAGTCATCCGGAGCAACTCCTCCACCTTGGGCCATATCATCCCGACCACCACCTTTTCCGCAGAGATGTCTTACCAGAGTGGCTGCAGTAGGTGCTTTACCTAAAATATTTTTACTCACTCCAGCAATCACATTCATTTTATTTTGATCGAGTGTAAATAAAACAATCACAGCGGAATCAAGTCTTGATTTCAATTGATCCAAGGTAGTACGCATGGTTTGACTGTCTGCTCCTTCCAATTGCTTTACAAGCAAACTAATCCCATTGATTTTTTCTACCTCATTAGCCAGATCGGCACCTGATTTTTGTGCTTTCTCACTTTGCAACTTCGTAATTTCCTTTTCCAAACCCTTATTTTCAGAGATGAGTTGCGTGATTTTATCTGGTAGATTATTGGTTGTGGTTTTTAATAAAGAGGCTAATTCACTTAATAAAAACTGTTGCTCATTAACCCAGCTTAAAGCATAACGACCGGTTACCATCTCGATACGTCGTACCCCACTGGCGATCCCATATTCGGCAACGATTTTAAACAACCCGATATCACCGGTCCTTCGTGCATGTGTTCCGCCACAAAGTTCTTTAGAGAATTCTCCCATGGATAATACACGCACTTTATCGGTATATTTTTCCCCAAAAAGAGCGACCGCACCGCTTTTTTTAGCAGACTCAATATCCATAATCTGGGTTACAACTTCATTATTTGCACGAATTTGATCATTGACCAATTGTTCAATTGCTTGTATTTGTTCTGCAGTTAATGATTCAAAATGAGAAAAGTCAAAACGCGCACGCTCTGCATCAACTAATGAACCTTTTTGCTGGACTTGTGGCCCAACGACTGTTTTAAGTGCTGCATGCAACAAATGAGTTGCAGTATGATTTAAACGAATTGCCTCTCGACGTTCGTTATCGATTTGCGCCTTAACTAACTGATCTAGGGATGCATTACCTTCGACTACTTCTCCATAATGCACAATGGCTTGAGCTTTCTTTTGAGTGTCGTCGACCCGAAAACTAAAACCTGGTCCTCTTAACAATCCTTTATCGCCTACTTGTCCCCCGCTCTCTGCATAAAACGGCGTGTGATCAAGGACTATAGCTCCCTTCATGCCTTCGTTTAAAGTTTTAACTTCTTTTCCATCCTGAACCAAAGCAATAATTTTGGATTCCATCTCTTTTTTCTCATACCCATGAAAATCAGATTGGTAATCCAATGGTGCACTGGTACTGTAATCGACGCTAAATTGGCTGGCAGCCTGAGATTGTTCGCGTTGCTGTTGCATCAATTGATTAAAACCCTCCATATCCACATAGAGGCCTTGTTCTCTGGCGATATCAGCAGTTAAATCAACAGGAAAACCATAAGTATCATAGAGCTTAAATGCGATTTCCCCTGATATTTCATGGCCGCCAAGGGAATGCATTTGTTCTTGCAATAAGCGTAAACCTTGATCAAGAGTACGAGCGAATTGATTCTCTTCTTGATTAAGAATTTTTTCTATATGAGGCTTATATTTTATCAATTCAGGATAAGCATCACCCATGACTTTAATTAAAGGTTCAACTAACCTTGAAAAAAATGGAGTTGGCAAACCTAACTTATTACCATGTCTTATCGCTCTGCGAATTATTCTTCTCAGCACATACCCCCGCCCTTCATTGCCCGGAATTACTCCATCAGCAATTAAAAACGCACAAGAACGAATGTGATCAGCAATCACTTTTAACGAGGTATGGTTTAAATCAGTAATATTTCCAAGTTTTGCCGTAGATTGAATCAAATATTGGAAAGTATCTGTTTCATAATTACTGTGTACGCCTTGCACTACTGCTGCGAGTCGCTCGAGCCCCATACCTGTATCCACGGAAGGTTTGGGTAGCGGATGTAGGTTTCCATCCTTATCCCGATTAAACTGCATGAATACCAGGTTCCAAATTTCTATATAGCGATCCCCATCTTCATCAGGGCTTCCCGGAGGACCCCCTGCGATTTCAGGACCATGATCATAAAAAATTTCAGTGCAAGGGCCACAAGGACCAGTATCCCCCATGGACCAAAAATTATCTTTTTCACCACATCGTGAAAAGCGTGTAGCGGAAACTTTCATTTCTTTTAACCAAATATCTTCTGCTTCCTGATCTTCTCTATAAACAGTCACCCACAAACGCTCTTCGGGTAAACGCAGAACTTGAGTTAAAAATTCCCAAGCGAATTTTATAGCTTCGCGTTTGAAATAATCGCCAAAACTAAAATTGCCCAACATTTCAAAAAATGTATGGTGTCTTGCGGTATAACCCACATTTTCCAAATCATTGTGCTTTCCACCAGCACGCACACAGCGTTGTGCTGTAACGGCTCGTTGATAAGAACGCGTTTCTAGTCCTAAAAATAAATCCTTAAATTGCACCATACCTGCATTGGTAAATAATAAAGTAGGATCATTTGCAGGAATTAAAGAGCTGGATTCCACGAGTTGATGACCACGTTGTGTGAAATAATCAAAGAATGCCTTTCTAATTTCAGAACTTTTCATTTTCTAATCAACACCAATTTGAGTTAATTTTAATTTTTAATCATAACCTGGGGCGGCGCAGCGAGACGCTTCATCATCCCGAACCTAGCGATGGATCTCCACTTATAGCACCGTATTATGATCGGAACTCCCGATTACGCTGCGCTAATCCGGCTACAGAGGCTTTGCTTTCCCCAAGACTACGATTTCATTTTTATTTTTTCAATTCTTTTTTCACTTGAACAATGGTATCCATTCCAAATCCACGATACAGCAAAAAACGCTGTTGTTTTTGCAATTCGTCAAAAGATAAATCAAGTTGTCCTTTATTTTTTTTATGCCAAACATCCAAAGCATAAGTCAACCAATTACCTTCTTCTTGTTGTAAGAATTGCTGAATTAATTCCCTATCAATTCCTTTACTACTCAATTCCTGACTTATTTTTAAAGGTCCATAACCCTGGCGTATACGTGAACGAATGTATACTTCCACAAAACGTCGATCACTTTGTAAATCCAAGCGTAGACATTCATCCAATGCTTCTCTTACTTCTGTTGCACTATATCCTTTTTGTTTCAATTTATCACAAAGCTCTAGTGCACTGTGCTCGCGCCTGGACAGCAGGCGCACAGCACTATCAAAAGCTTTAGTCATCAACAGCCTCAAACTCTTCCGCACTAGCTGACGCAAGCATAGGTAGCTTTTTCTCCAAAAGCTCAGTACGAATTTGCTGCTCAAGAGTCGCTGCAACTTGGGGATTATCCTTCAAGTATAAGCGCACATTATCTTTGCCTTGGCCAATCTTCTCTCCTTTATAGCTGTACCAAGCTCCAGACTTTTCAATTAGATTGAGTTGAACACCCAAATTGATAATTTCACTTTCACGGGAAATACCTTCATTATAGAGAATATCAAATTCCGTCATCTTGAATGGTGGTGCCACTTTATTCTTCACTACTTTAACTCGTGTTTCACTACCTAAGATTTCTTCACCTTTCTTAATTGACCCGATACGGCGAATATCTAAGCGAACAGAAGCATAGAATTTCAGTGCATTACCACCCGTAGTTGTTTCAGGGCTGCCAAACATGACACCAATTTTCATACGAATCTGGTTAATAAAAATGACTAGGGTATTGGATCGTTTAATATTTGCAGTCAACTTACGTAAAGCCTGTGACATGAGTCGAGCTTGTAAACCAACATGAGAATCACCCATTTCCCCTTCAATTTCCGCTTTGGGAGTCAACGCAGCAACAGAGTCGACAATAATGACATCCACTGCCGCTGAGCGTACCAACATGTCGGTAATTTCCAGTGCTTGTTCCCCAGTATCTGGCTGAGAAACCAGTAACTCATCCACATTAACACCCAGTTTTTGCGCGTAGCTTGGATCTAAAGCATGTTCTGCATCAATAAATGCGGCAGTGCCACCCATTTTTTGGCACTCGGCAATAACTTGTAATGTGAGTGTTGTTTTACCAGAGGACTCTGGTCCATAAATTTCAACAATACGTCCTTTGGGTAATCCGCCAATCCCCAATGCAATGTCTAATCCTAAAGATCCTGTTGAAATGGCTTCTATATCTCGAGATACGGTGCTGTCGCCCATACGCATCACTGAGCCTTTACCAAATTGACGTTCAATTTGCGAGAGGGCTGCTGATAATGCTTTTTGTTTGTTTTCTTCCATAATATTTTCCAGGTAGTTATGCAAGGGTAAAATTATCACACAGATAGGAATAAGCAGCAAATTGATTCACAGGTTTAAAAGAGTTTTTTCACTCAAGCCTGAGTCAAGTAAGGTTAAGTGGAAAATCATGTTTTTGATCGTCCCAGCAAACATTATCCGTCTTGAGCTATTCTCGTTTAGCAATTGAGCATTTCTTACTAATCAGACCTATATTAATTGAACACATAATCATCATATGGTACAATATTTATCCATAGTTTAGAGGTAAATTATTATGCAAACTAAAAATGAAAAAACGTCACTAATTTCTGATGCAGTGGCTACTTCGTTATATGCAGCCCGTGCTGCGGTTAATATTTCTATTGCTGCAAAGCATATTTTTTTTCCTACAGTAGAGGAATCAAAAATTAGTATCACAGATCGTATGGAACACGAATTTAAAACGAAGAACACCTCAGGAGGTTGAGGATTTAACCGCAGGCGGTAATCACAGAAATGAAATAGAGAGCAAAATGACTTTTTGAAATATCAACTTTCTATTCATCAATCTTTGATATAAGAAAGAATCCCTGATAACGCTACTTGGCATGCGGCAAGGCGTATCTCTTGTCGATTTCCGGTAAGTTGTTTTTTTACTACTTTAGGATTCATGTCTTTAGCGGCCCAACCAAAGCACACGGTTCCAACAGGCTTCTCAAGACTACCTCCATCTGGGCCTGCAATGCCCGTAACTGATACGGCAACATGTCCCGCGCTGTGTAGTAGGGCACCAGTCGCCATAGCTTGGGCAACAGGCTCACTAACTGCGCCATATTCCTCGATTAATTGCTTAGGAACAGACAACAACTCCTCTTTAGCTAAATTACTGTAGGTAACAAATCCGCGTTCAAACCAGACGGAACTTCCGGGAATTTCTGTAAGATAACTTGCAACAAGTCCACCAGTACATGACTCAGCAGTAACTAATTGCCAGTTCTTTTTCTTTAAAATGGCGGCAATTTCTTTGATGAGATTACTAAAGGAACTCATGAGCATACCTAAAGGAACCTGGGTTATGGCTTACGCCTTCACCCAGGTTAAAGACTTAGTGTTGTGTTTGATTTTGAGTTCCGCCAGCAGGTTGATTAGAAGCTGGTTGAGTTGTTTGTTGTAGTAGTATTTTCAGTTCCTGCAGTAGGTTGCTTGTTATTTTGCTCACCACATGCAGTTAAAGCGAGTGCTAAAACACCAGTTGCTGCAATTAACGCGAAACGATTCATTTCATTCTCCCTATAAATTTAATATTTTTTTTAAATCCCTTTAGATTCTAGCAAATAAATTTAAATTCAACCATGACCTATTGATATTTCAATAAAAAAGTCAAAAACAGTTACGGCATGTATTTTAAAAGTTCAAAAAATTAACAATCCACTCGGCAAATACGTAATCATTACAGGGTTGCTGTAATGATTGTAATCCACGCTCAACTAACTCCATACCAAGTCTGTTTTTACGCAGTTCAATCAAGGCTTGGGAATAGCTTTTAGTGAACTCGGGATGACCTTGGACGGTTAACAGGTTGTCACCAATTTGCAGCATATAAAAGGGACAAAAATCACTCGTGGCCAGAACCTCTGCTTCCGAAGGAAGAGCTACAACTTGATCCTGATGGCTAACGAGCAGGTTTAGTTGATTAAGGGATGGGGACATCCACGATTTATGTTGTGTCATTTTATTTACGGACATTCCTACCCCCCAGCCCTTAGGCGACTTAATGACTGTACCCCCTAATGCTTTCGCGATAAGCTGATGGCCAAAACAAATCCCTATGACTTTTTTTCTGGACTCATGAAGACGTCGAACAAATCCTTCAAGCGCAGCAATCCAGAGAAAACCATCGTTGACACCATGACGACTACCGGTAATCACATAGGCATCTGCGCTGTCGACATCGATAGGTAGTTCATCTTGACGAACATCATAAACTTTAAAGGTTAAATTTGGTTCTGCTTGCCGCAGAAATTTAATATACATCTCTGGGTACGTGCCATGAATGGCTATCAACCCTTTTTCGACTTCATCGCATTGTAAGATTCCAATATTCATGATATTCCTCATGGCCCCTCTGCCAATATGATCGCTTCATCTATAAAGGATGAGGATCTCCATGAATCGCGGCAGTAAGAATGTTTTTGTATTGCAACGCATCAAAAAGAATTGGATTACTTTGCGCTGAAGGATCTTCAGTCGCCATGGTCGCAATACGGGCCACATCGCGTGCATCGATGCCAATTTCAACCAGGCTGTGTTCGATGCCTAGTTCACGGCGCAATTGTAGTATCCATTCTAGAAACCCATCAAATCCATTATCAATCTCTAAGTAAAACGCTAGACGAGCTATTTTTTGTTCTATCTCTGAGCGATTGGCTTGCACTACATAAGGCATCAAAATAGCATTTAATCGACCGTGATGTGCATCATATATAGCGCCCAAAGGATGAGCGAGCGCATGCATTGCACCTAACCCACGCTGGAACGCTGTTGCTCCCATCATTGATGCAACAAGCATTTGTGTCCTGGAATTCAAATCATTTCCATTTTGCATTACTCGAGGCAAATGTTCTTTGATTAAACGGATTCCTTCAAGAGCAATCCCTTCAGCCATTGGATGATAATTGGGGGCAGAATAAGCCTCCAGGCAATGAGATAATGCATCCATACCTGTTGCTGCCGTAATCCTCGGTGGTAAAGCAACCGTTAATTCTGGATCTAAAATAACGATGGAAGGTAACATCTTAGGATGAAAAATAATCTTTTTTCGATGGTGTTGTGTATCGGTTATCACCGAAGCACGCCCAACTTCCGAACCAGTACCGGCTGTGCTTGGCAAGGCAATAACAGGCGCTATACCGGCAACATTCACACGTCGCCAATTATCTCCTATGTCTTCAAAATCCCAAAGGGGACGAGTTTGGCCAACCATTAATGCAATGGCTTTCGCAGCATCTAAAGCTGATCCGCCCCCAAAAGCAATAACCCCATCATGTTGACCACTTCGATAAGCATCGACACCAGCAGCAACATTTTCACCGGTGGGGTTCGCTTTTACATCGGTAAACAAAGCACCATGTAAACCCGCATCTCGACAAGCTGCTAATGCTGCTTCAATCATGGGTAATTTTGCAAGGTTGCTGTCTGTGACTAACAGAGGGGATTTGATACCCAGGGTATGGCACGCTTCAGTAAGTTCACGTGCACGCCCCGCCCCTACCCTTATCGAAGTGGGATAATTCCAATTAGCTTTCATTGATAATGTATTCATTTGTAGATCCCTTTCTGGGGTTTGTTTGCAATTCGAGTTCTTGGTCAAAATGCTGCGAATTGCATAAAAACCCTAATCGTTTGTTTTTAAATGAAAAGATTTAGGCCTGGTCAATGACTCATATCCTATAGAGGAAAGTGTACATCCACGCCCTGAGTTTTTGACTCCAGTCCAGGCCAAAGCAGGATCCAAATAATCACAACGATTAATGAAAAATGTTCCGGTGTGCAGTTGTTCTCCAATGGCGATTCCCTGATCTATATCTTGAGTGAAAACAGCTGCCGTTAAACCGTAAGCACTGTCATTCATTAACGCAATCGCTTCGTCATCGCTGTCAACGGACATGATGCCCACTACCGGTCCGAATGTTTCTTCCGTCATGATCCGCATTTTATGGGTTACTTCCGTTAAAATTTGGGGCGCCATATAGGCCGATCCAGGCCGATCCATAACAAAGTTTTGGCTATCTATATGGGCCACAGCACCTTGTGCCAAGGCCTCGCGAATCTGGGCACGGACAAATTCCGCAGCAGAAGGCCTTACGAGTGGTCCTAAGGTAGTATCCGGATCGTCAGGACGTCCGAGTTTATATTGCCTCACCCATGCTACCGCCTTATTTACAAATTGCTCATAAACCGCTTTGTGGACATAAATACGTTCAATTCCGCAACACGATTGGCCTGAATTAAAGAACGCTCCATCCATCAGCGTTTCTACCGCTTTATCGATATCTGCATCAAAACGAACATACCCCGGATCTTTTCCTCCGAGTTCCAAGCCAATACTTAAAAAACGTCCGGCAGTGACTCGCTCCACCATTTCACCACCTGCAACAGAACCTGTAAAAGCAACATGATTGATCGCTGGGTGACGTAATACCTTTTCCGTGTCTGCATGAGTTAGATGCAAGTATTGGAAAACCCCTTCTGGAAGCTTTGCTTCGCTAAATGCCTGGGCAAATCGTTCAGCAACAAGCGGTGTTTGCGCTGAGTGCTTAAGTAAGACAACATTTCCCGCCATAATGGCTGGGATAATCGCATTCACGGCCGTAAGATAAGGATAATTCCATGGGGCAATGACCAATGTGAGCCCTAGAGGTTCTCGTTTGATATAGCGAATAAAGCCAGTTTTTTCAGGCAATCTGATGGGTGACAATGCAGCACTTGCGGCAGCAATCATATATCGAGCACGCTCCTCAAAACCATTAATCTCTCCTGGAGCATAACGAATTGGTCTTCCCATTTGCCAACAGATTTCCCAGGCAATCTCTTCCTTATTGGCAACTAGAGCATCTACTGCAGCCTGACAATAATGCTCACGCTCAGCCAACGAGGTATTAGCCCATTGTTTTTTGGCACTTGATGCTCGGTCTAATGCCAATTGGATTGCATCGTCATCCGCAAAAGTTCGCTCTACATAGAGTGAATTATCTATAGGTGAATAGGTTTTCAATGTATCATTCATGATCTGGAAAATCCGAGTTAAATAATTTCAAAATAGCGATCCAATTCCCAATCGGTAATATGACGACGAAACTCTCGTTCTTCCCATTCGCGTGAGGCAGCAAAATGCTCAACAAATGGTTCGCCAAATAACGTACGTGCAGCTTGTGATTCCCTTAGACGAGTAGCAGCTTCCCACAGGGTCCGTGGCAAAGCGAGCTCCGATTGATGCTGTTGCGAATAAGAATTACCTTTAATTTCTGGATAGGGTTCCAGTTCATGCTCAATTCCATACAAACCTGAGCCCAAAGCCGCTGCCAAAGCCAAATAAGGATTCGAATCAGCAGAACCTAACCGATACTCAACGCGCTGTGACTTATCACTTCCCGGGATAACGCGTAATGCCGTGGTACGATTCTCTACCCCCCATGTCGCGTCAGTTGGTGCCCAAAATCCTGGAATGAGTCGAGAAAAGCTATTCACAGTAGGAGAAACCATCGCTAAAAATTCAGGCATGAGTTTTTGTTGTCCTGCCACGAAATGTCTCTGAATTTTGCTCATGTTATATTGCATTGTAGGGTCGAAAAAAGCACTACCCCTATTATTTTTATGCCGTAAGGACAGGTGGATGTGTCCACTTTGTCCGGGATAGTGTGGTGACCATTTAGCCATAAAGGTAGCCATCATATTGTTTCGTTGTGCTAGGACTTTCATGAAAGTCTTGAATAATGCAGCCTTATCGCCCGCTTCTGCAGCCTTATCTACAGCAATGGCTGCTTCTATTACCCCTGGGCCTGTTTCAGCATGCAAACCTTCAATAGGAAAATCCATAATCTCACTCATATTGAGGATTTGATGATATAACTCCGCATGAACGGTATTACGAATCATTGAGTAACCAAAAAAATCAGGGGTCATTGGTTTTAAATCACGAAAACCTTTAGAGCGTATGCTGTCAGGCGTTTCATCAAACATGAAGAATTCATATTCCAATGCCGCATAAGCGTCAAATCCCATTGAATCTGCTTTATTAATAATTCGACGCAGCAATGCTCGCGGACATAAGTTCTCTGCTTCTCCAGAAAATTCAGCCATAAATAACAGTTGATTCTCTTCAAAAACAAGCTCTCGGCAAGTTTCTGGCAAAATGCGTACTGAAGTGTCGGGATAACCGGTGTGCCACCCGGTATATTTTCCATTATCATAGAGTTTATCTTTGGAATCCCAACCTAAGATCACGTCACAAAAAGAAAAACCATTGTCCAAAGCCGAGAAGAATTTATTACGGCTCATATATTTTCCAAGCATCACCCCATCCACATCAAATAAACCAACCTTGACATGAGTGAGGTTACGCTCTTCAATAATTTGTTTTGCGGCCTCAACAGACTTAACATCCTTTGTAGTTAACATAGCATTTTCCTTTGCCATTCCATGATAAGTAATTGATAATATCCCAGATTCTATTCTTGAAGCTAGGGTTATTTATTGAAGTGTACAGAGACAATTATGCAAAAAAAACTTGCTTCCTTTTTGTCTCTAGCTCAGCTTCTTTTGGCTTTATAGACTCATTACCTAAATCAAAATTACATTATGGCAAACTAGTTAATTGCCGCGTTTCAGTCACTTTATCTTTTTCTTCATTATGCGGATTTTGATATCCACACCCTCTTCGTTCGATAGCCTCTACTCTACCTTAAATGATTTTGCTAAAATCGCCCCACTTTCCACTCAAATAAAAAACCTTCATGACCACTTCCCATACACCAATGATGCAACAGTATTTACGCATAAAATCAGAATACCCTGATATGCTCTTGTTCTATCGTATGGGTGATTTTTACGAATTATTTTTTGATGATGCCAAACGTGCGTCACAATTGTTGGATCTCACTTTGACCCATCGAGGTCAATCTGCTGACAAACCAATTCCTATGGCCGGCGTTCCTTATCATGCAGTGGAGAATTATCTAGCAAGACTGATTAAAAAAGGTGAATCAGTAGCAATCTGCGAACAAATAGGGGATCCTGCAACCAGCAAAGGTCCTGTTGAACGCCAAGTTACTCGTATTATTACTCCAGGAACAGTGACTGATGAAGCACTTTTAGATGCTAAAAAAGACAATTTATTACTGGCAATCCATCACCAAAAACATAAAATTGGTCTTGCCTGGGTTGAGCTCAGTAGTGGCCGTTTTCATTTACTGGAATTAACAGAAACGAATCAGCTTAGCGCCGAGCTAACACGATTGCAGCCTGCTGAATTACTTTTACAAGAAACATCTCCCTTGGAAGAATACTGCCTGAATTTCCCAATTAAACTGAGACCAGGTTGGGAATTTCACATTGATCATGCTAAAAAACTTTTATGTGAGCAATTTGCAGTACATGATCTTAGAGCGTTCGGTGAGCAAGATCATCCTACTGCCCTTATTGCCGCGGGTGCTTTGTTATCTTATTTACATACGACGCAAAAACAAGCTCTTCCCCATTTAACAACAATGACGCTTGAACATACGCATGATTACTTGCAACTGGATGCCTCAACCCAAAAACATCTAGAATTATTTGAAAACATGAGTGGCAGCCATGAAAACAGTTTGTTATCGTTGTTGGATAAAACCGCATGCCCCATGGGTAGTCGTTTACTCAAACGTTGGTTAGGAAGGCCGCTGAAACAACATAACCTAATTAAAGCTCGCCAGAATGCGGTACTGGAAATCATGCAATTGCAACAGGGCTTGTCACTCTATGAGTTGTTGCGACAAACTTCTGATGTGGAACGGATTGTCTCGCGTATTGCTTTAAAATCAGCTCGTCCACGTGATTTGGTTGCGTTGAGTCATACTTTAGCATTACTTCCAGAATTGAATTCCGTACTTACTCATCACCAAAGCGAACTCATATTTCAATTAAAAAGACATATTAAACCCTTACCAGTACTCCAACAAATACTTGCGTCAGCGATTATAGAAAATCCTCCCGTATTGATTCGTGATGGCGGGGTGATCGCTCCAGGTTTTGATGAAGAATTGGATGAGCTCAGAATCCTCAGTACGCGTGCCAATGATAAACTCATGCATTTAGAACAAGAAGAAAAACAAAAAACTGGTCTGTCGAGTCTGAAATTTGGCTTCAATAACGTACAGGGATATTACATCGAGCTCTCAAAAAGCCAATCAGAAAAAGCACCTCCTCATTACCACAGAAAGCAAACCTTAAAAAATGTGGAGCGATATATCACCCCAGAGTTAAAGCAATTTGAAGAGAAAGTATTGTCAGCACAAGTTAAGGCTTTGGCACGGGAAAAATGGCTCTATGAAAATCTATTGATCGAAATCCAGAACCATATACACGAATTAACGCTTTTAGCACAAGCACTGGCCAAATTGGATGTATTAGCAACTCTTGCAGAACGGGCTCAAAGTTTCAATTGGTGTTGCCCTACCCTGGTACCTGAGTCACAAATTTCTATTGAAGGAGGTCGCCATCCAGTAATTGAACAGTTACTGCAAGAACGCTTCATCGCGAATGACCTGCAACTCAAACCATCGCAAAATATATTGCTCATTACCGGCCCCAACATGGGCGGTAAGTCAACTTACATGCGGCAAACCGCTTTAATTGTACTTTTAGCTCATATTGGCAGTTTCGTACCTGCTAAGTCAGTAACTTTAGGCCCTATTGATAGAATTTTTACCCGTATAGGCGCCAGTGACGATTTAGCCTCCGGTCGTTCAACTTTTATGGTAGAAATGACGGAAACTGCGCAAATTTTAAGACAGGCAACTCATGAGAGCCTTGTTTTAATTGATGAAATTGGTCGCGGTACCAGTACCTATGATGGTATGGCTTTGGCTTATGCCAGCTGCGCTTATCTGGCGACGACCATTAAAGCATATACTTTATTTTCCACGCATTACTTTGAGTTAACCAATCTTCCCCAACAATGGCCTTGCATTCGGAATGTTCATTTGCAGGCATCCTTGGATACTGGTCGGATTATCTTTTTATATCGAGTCGAACCAGGTCATGCGAATCGAAGCTATGGGCTTGAAGTAGCAGAACTTGCGGGGATACCTGCTGAGGTTTTAACACTCGCTCATGCGCACTTAAATCATATTCAAAATCAGAATCCTTCAGCCCCTGCAATCAACCACACATCAGTTCAAGTGAAACCCCAATCTCCCATTTTACGTGAACTGGCTCAAATTGATCCGGATCGATTAACTGCAAGAGAGGCTCTTGATTTGATATATCGATTCAAGAGTATGGAAACAGTTGATGCGTAGATAAAGATAATGCTGTAACCAGGCTATTACTCCCTTTTATGCCTAGCCTTTATATGTCGAATAAGTGTATATTCTTAAAAATGATTCCTATGAAAATCAAGAGGACATTTTAAGTGAAACGAGTATTGAGACTATCGTGAAAAAACTCATTTATCTGATACTTCTCATTACCTGTTTTGCATTATTTGCTCAAAGCAATGATTCAGTATCAATCACAATTTATGGAGTTTCTGGAAAAGTCGAAGCGAATGTTGAAAAACGTTTGAATGAATTACAAAAATTAAAACCCCTTGCCGAATTCAGCTTAGATGAGTTACAAGAACATGTCATTCAGGCAGTTCAACCTTTTGGTTATTTTAAAGCGGAAGTGAAACTACAAAGACCTACCACTCATCAGTTGACTGTTATTATTCATCCTGGTCCACAAGTCATGATTTCGCGACTCAAAATTGAACTGCTCGGCGAAGGTTCGCATAACCCCATGTTGCGGGATGCAATAAAAAATATACCGATCGCACCAGGATCCCCTCTTTTTACTGAACAATACGAGCAAACCAAATTAAAACTGCTTGATACGGCAGAAAACCAAGGTTATATGCGTGCAGGCTTTAAAAAAAGTGAAATTTTAATTGATGAAGAGAACTATACAGCAGAAATCACCCTAATTCTTGACACGGGCCCTCTTTTTTATTTTGGGCAAGTGCAATTTAATCCTACATACATTAACCCAGCCTTATTGCACCGTTTTGTTCCTTTTCAACCTGGACAAGTCTATTCTGGTGATAAAGTGCTCCAGTTAAATAATGATTTATCAAATAGCGGATATTTTAGTTCGGTACTTGTAAAGCCGCAAATTACAGAAAACCCAACAGTACCTGTACAAATCTATACCGAGCCGGTATCTAAATACTCTTATACTCTTGGTGCGGGTTATGGTACAGATACGGGTGTTCGGGGTCGTGCTGCTTTACATGTAATACCCGTCAATCGCCAGGGACATAAATTCAATCTCATGGCTCAAGGTTCTTTTGTGCAAAACGCATTACAAGCTCAGTATATTATTCCTGGAAAAAACCCCATTCAGGATCAATACACACTGACAGGCAATTTTTCAAATTTAAACTACAGCGCGGGATACAGTAATTCGTTTCTTATCTCACTTGCCCAGCAACATCGAATAACCAATTATCAACGTACTTTATCAATAAACTCGCTTTACGAAGGATTTCATTACGCATTTCAACAAAATACAAAACAATTTTTACTCTATCCCAAGGCAAGTATTACATGGAGCAAAACTCAAGACCTCCTCTTCTCACCCTCCGGATATAACGTCACCATTAATGGTCTTGCTGCCAATCAAATCCTTTTATCGACCATTAATTTTGCTCAAGCCTCATTAGACATGAAAGCTGCAATGCGAATCGAACCACTCCGTTTACGCCTTTACGGACATGCAATTCAAGGATTTACTGCAATTAATAATATTAACCAGCAGCCTTTATCACTTGCATTACTTTTAGGAGGAACGGATAATTTAAAAGCATTTAGTTTTAATTCAATAGGTCCAAGCAGAATAATAAGTTATGCTGGTTTTGAAATTCAAAAAGAAACCAAAAAAAATTGGTACTTGATTGCATTTTATGATGCAGGAGCGATTTACAATCCAAATCCTCTTAAAAGTTATTATGATGCAGGTGGTGGTTTAATGTGGGTTTCACCTATAGGTCCAATTAAAGTAGGATTAGCACAGGCAATTAACGGCCGATGGCAGCGTGATAGCAATGGCCCACGTTTGGTGATCAGCATGGGACCCGACTTATGAAACGATTCCTGCTAAAAGCGCTCCGAATTTTGGTTAAGATACTTTATATTAGCTGTTTATTTATTATTCTATTTGCAGGGATGGCTTTATTTTTATTAGAAACAAAGTCAGGCATAAGATCCCTTATTCAATTCAGCCATTTATATCTACCAGGCACTCTTAAAGTGCAACAAATTGAGGGCAGTTTATTAAATCACTTTGTATTGAGCGGAGTTGAGTATCAAAATAAATCCTCTCAATTAAAAATAGAACAACTAGACGTTCAATGGCAGCCACATTCTCTGCGAGAAAGCCAATTAATTACTGCTCAATGGCATGGCATGCAATGGAACAAAGCACAAGATAAAGTCATGGCTAGTGAAAAGGGAACCATCACTGCGACTGGCGTCTTACCCAACATGCAAATCAAATTACACACTCAATTAACCACTGAACCAAAAGATCATTGGTTGATTGATGCAAAAATTCGAGGAACATTGCCATGGCAGTGGACATTTGCTGCGAACCTGACGCAACCTAAGGAAGCATCCAGTCAGCATGCTTGCTTATACACCAGTTTATCTGCTATGGGTGAAATCAACGCTAAAAATCGGGGAAATTTACAACTCACTATACATCCCGGTTTTTACCAGCCTCCTAATAATGAGGCCATACCTCGCCTCCAATTTAAAGGCGGGTCTCTAAAAGTTATCCTTTCTCCCGAACAACTTAAAGGTACTGGCATTTTGGTCATCGATGAAAATAAAAATTTAAAACTGGAATTTAAACTACCTAAATTCTTTCTTGATGCTGGCTTAAAAGATGACCAACCCATAAGTAGTGAATTATCATTGAAGGTAAACTCATTGGACTTTTTACAGAAAATCAGTCCAGAAATTAATAAGCTTCAAGGACAACTCGTTGCATCATTAAAATTAAGTGGCACTTTGCATAAAAAAATAATCGACAGCCAACTCATGCTCACTAAAACGAGCCTTTCCTTACCTAAAATAGGACTTAATCTCGATGCCATCGAGATTAATGTTCACGGTAAAGAACGCTCCTGGGAAGCAAGCGGTTCAGCAGTATCTTCAGGTCATCATTTATCACTTACTGGAAAAGGAAACCTAAGCTCCCAATTTACAGGGGATTTCAGCCTGGAAGGAAATAATTTTCCATTGGTTCAAACCAGTGAATACAAAATTCATATTTCCCCCAAACTTAATCTTCATGTGACACCAATGACCCAAACTCTCTCAGGTACGGTTTTGGTTCCTTATGCTGAAATCAAACCTCGCTCGTTCCACAACAGTATTTCTATACCCGATGATGTGGTTTATAAACGCAAGGAAAAACCATCCCCTGCATTCACACTGATTAACAACATGGATATTGATCTTGAAATGGGAAAAAAAGTAGCAATCAATGTAAAAGGATTAAAAGGACATTTGGATGGAACACTGCATATAAAACAATCGCAACAAAGTTCAATCAATGCATATGGGGAATTATCAGTTAGAGACGGTACTTATAAGGCATACGGACAAGATTTAGCCATACAACAAGGACAACTAATTTTTTCTGGCGGACCTATTTCTAATCCAAGTATTAATGTTCGTGCAGCAAAAAAGATTAATACTACCCCCACGACCTTTTCCAGCTCAAGCCAGCTTTTAGATTTTAATAGTACCAATCTGCAAAATATTAATTATGGGGAAACCATGACTTTAGGTGTAGAAGTAACAGGTCGGTTAACTCGCCCCAAAATTCAATTATTTTCAGAGCCTGCTGTTCTTTCACAAGCAGATATTCTTTCCATGCTTGTTCTGAGGCGTCCAGCAAATCAGGCCAATAAGGCTGGAGGACAATTGCTTCTCGCAGCGATATCGTCGATGAACTTAGGGAGTAATACAAACAGCCTCAAACTTTTAGAGCAACTCAAACAAACTGCAGGTATTGATTTTAATGTGCAAACCAATACGAATTACAATCAAATCACCAACACCTCAAGTGACACAACTTCTTTGGTGGTTGGAAAATCGCTCTCAAAACGCCTTTATTTAAGCTATAACATTGGTCTCTCACAAACAGATACCAATATGTTGACCCTCAGATATTTACTCAACAGATTTTTTAGTATCCAAATAAGCAACAGTGATACCAGCAGTGCCATTGATTTTTTGTATACCTCAAATAAGAAAATTAAAAAAGGGAAATACTGAATTGGTCATCATCCGCCTCATCTTCATCTCCTGAAGTAATCACGTCATCTGAGCGTAGCCAAGGATCTCCAATCATAACACCCGTTCTTCGCACGGAGATCCCTCGCTCGGGATGGGGAACTTTCACAACCCCGATTTCCGCTGCATTTTCACTCAAGCTACAAGAGTTATGTTAAAATACCTCCACTTTTATTTTGGCTCTTGGCTACGAGCTGTACAAAATGAACCAATAACAGGATCAATTCCATGACCGATTACACCATTCCCTTAAGATTGACTCGTTTAAGAAGCAATGCGATGTCTCGTGCTTTAGTTCAAGAAACACGGTTGCATCCTCAGCAATTTATCGCTCCTTTATTTATTAGCGAACTCATTAATGAGCCCCAAGAAATAAGTGCTATGCCTGGTCAATTTCAATTAAGCCTCGATTGCCTTCCTCAGGAAATTGAATTACTTAGTTCTTTAGGTATTCCTGCAGTCCTTCTGTTTGGTATTCCTAAACATAAAGATGCTTATGGCAGTGAATCATTCAATGATGAAGGCATCATTCAAAAAGCGATAAAAAAAATTCGCGCTGTGAATAAAGACATCTTAATTATTACTGATCTTTGTTTTTGTGAGTACACAGATCATGGACATTGTGGTGTGCTCAATGGCAAATGTATTGATACCGATAAGACATTAACTTTTCTTGCAAAACAAGCTGTAAGTCATGCAAAAGCTGGTGCTGATTGGGTCGCGCCTAGCGGAATGACGGATGGGATGGTCCATGCGATTCGTAATGCTCTAGATGCCCAAGGATATCAGCATATCCCTATATTAAGTTACAGTGCGAAATATTGCTCCTGCCTGTATGGACCTTTTAGAGAGGCAGCACAGGGAGCACCAAAATTTGGCAATCGCAAGAGCTATCAAATGGATCCCGCCAATGGCGCTGAAGCTTTAAGAGAAACAGCGTTAGACCTTGAGGAAGGTGCCGATATGGTGATGGTTAAACCGGCCGGATTTTACTTGGATGTTATCGCAAGACTAAAGCAACATTTCCCTGAAGTGCCCCTTTGTGCTTATCAGGTAAGTGGTGAATATTCAATGATTAAAATAGCCGCCCAAAACCAACTCATCAATGAAGAACACGCCATCATAGAGAGCTTAACTGCGATAAAACGTGCTGGGGCAGATTTTATTATTTCCTACTTTGCTAAAGATATCGCACGTTTAATATCTCAGAATAAATTTTCATAAAAAACTTAAGTCTTAGTAATCCAGTAAATGGCCTAAGAACTAATGGTGATAGACACTGAGCTATTTTACGATATACTCTTGGTGCGTTTTAAGATGTAGAAAAGCCGATTGGTTTAGATCAGTACGTTTTCTTTAGACATTGAACAGGATAACACGAACCAATCATTTATAATTAAACGGAGAAAAAGATATAATGAATTTATTATTTAAAGGTTTTTCAGCCATTGCTTTAAGTTTAAGTGCTGTCACAGCTTTTGCAAGTCCAGCTTATCTAGTCACTCACAATAATACCCCTGAAGAATCAAATGCTTATATAGCAGGCGTTCCTTCTGCGTACCCAACTGCTGGCAATTCAACACAAAAAGTGTATTGGAATCTCGTAAAATTAGCCTGCTATGGACATACAACTGGCAAACAATGTACCGCAGTAATTAAAATGGCTACTAATACTTCTAATCCAGTCGAAGTAGGTGAGGTTCACATGGATCTTGATTCTGGTGATATTACTCCAAAATATTTATCAAAGAATGGATATACTCTGACCGTAAATGGACCTGGTGAAGCGACCATAAACAAAGGATAATTTTTCCATATACGCTAGGAGGCGGATCTCGCCTCCATCTGGGTACCCACCTGTCAATAAAACATGAAATCAAGAAATATAGAGCGAAGCGGCCCTCTCGCCCCCAAGATACATTAGAAATTGTTCACCGCCTCGTCATCCTGAGGATTTTACGACAAAGAATCTCTTGATTTAACATCCATCACGCTGGTAGCACATTGCCCCCCTCTCTACCCATAGAATGATTTTTATGCGTAATAGACTGATAACTGGGCACATTAATTCATAAAATAAAAAAGCCACATAAAGTGGCTTTTTACGATTCAGAATCTCTGAACTATTTATTTTGTTGGTGCTTCAGGCACTTTATCAATAACCCATGTCAATTGAGCACCCACTAGATCAGCAGCAAAATGACCGCCGTCAATATCTACATTGTATACAGAAGTTGTTGAAAGAGCCTGGAAGGAATCAACATCTGGTCTAGACCCAGCAAACAAATGAGTATAGCCTACGTCGACACCAACATTGGGTCGCCATTGATAATGAGCACCAACAGCAATAGCCCAACGATCCACGTCAGGTAAGCGAATATTTCTAAACGTATCATTTGTAGGGGTCTGATCATAACCACCACCCAAACGAAGCATTAATTTGGGGTTCACCCAATAATTCGCTCCAAGAGCAACACGCCAAGAATCATGGTAATCTTGTATTACATTACTCTCAATATTTGCTTGAGTCACATTAAAAAATGGTGGTGCTCCAATGTTGGGTACCGCAACATTATTTAATTGGATGTTTTTAAACACACCCCAGCCGGTATATACAACCGAACCTAATAAAGCCAATTTGTCATTGATGTCTTGATAAGCACTTAATGTAACCACATCTGGGAATTCTTGTGGGTTACTAAATAAGTCATCATTTGTACGGGATGCTGAAGGAGGCAATATTGGAAAAACCAATTCAAAATTATTATTAGCCAATATTCCGGATAAGCGGCTATGTCCATAGAAAACATGGCGCACTTTGGATTGATAATTAAGACCTATGCGAGTGTGATTGTCATTAAACATTCCCATCGCACCAACATGGAATCCAACTCCCCAAGATGAAGCTTTGTTATAACTTAACGAATCAACCTTAGCGGGATCTTCTTGCAGAAGCAAGAAAAGAGTCGGCGCACCAATCATTTGATTAAACTTTGCACGCGCCCATTGCAGATCCAGACCAGCTCCCAATGCAAAATGCTCGGTAAGCCGAGTTCCTAATTCTGGCGAAATATTAGTCGTTAAAATTTCGGTATAAGTCGCTGAATAGCGTACTGGGGAATCAGGAGCCCAATCAGTAGCTAATCCAAATGGAGCAGTAACACTTAAACCAAAAGTAGTACGCTCACCTAACGGCAAAGCGTAATGGAATGAAGGAACAAAAGCATCATAACTGCCATCAACCCCTTCGAAATTTTGTACGTATTGAACCACTGGAGGGAAAGGTGGAGGAAGACCCGTTGAAGTAGTAAATGTACTTGAGCCATCCATTTTCAGGGTCGGAAATATGCCAATACCACCGAAAACCACTTGCTGCTCACGAAGTAAAGCTAAACCGGCAGGGTTATACCAACCTGTTGATGCGTCGGCTGCCTCAGCTGCAGAACCTGCGGCATAGTTACCAACTGCATATCCAGCGCTTTCTCCGTATAAAGAGAATCCAGCTGCATGAGCTCCACCAGCAGCAGCTAGAACACTAATAACAGCAGCGTTAACTAGTGTCCTTAAAGGTTTGTGCATATTTTTCACTCCTTATTACTCCTTAATTACATACTTCAAAATTTGAATAAAATACGTCCGCTAAAAAGCGAGTGTACCCTGTTTTCAAATCATTAAAAACACCTTCAAAATACTTTTTTCTTATTTAGATTCAATAGCTAATGAATATTAATCCATAGTGAAGCAATTAAATCCATCATGACTAATTAATGTGTAATATTGCCCCTGAATTTTTAATTCGTGTTCTGGAGGCTTGTGCTGCTCCTCCCCTCCATGGTAATGTGTATTAATTTTGTGCGGAAATGAATCATGCAACAAATAGTAACCAAATTTGGTGGTACCAGCGTTTCAACTCGTAATACATGGAATAATATCGCCTCCATTACTAAGAAACATATAAATTCTGGGGTACAACCTGTAATTGTTTGCTCCGCCCTAACGCAAGTTTCCAATAAACTTGAAAAAGCCATAGAGGCTGCTTTGATCAATGAACATCAGAGTATTTTGACTGATATTCGTAATGGACATCTCAATCTTGCGGAACAACTTGAGGTGGATCCTGAGTTAATTGCTAAAGATCTGCTTCAATTAGAACAGTGGCTCACTGGTATTGCCTTATTAAAGCAAGCCCCCGCCAAAACCCACGCGGAAATTTTAAGTATGGGCGAACTCATGATGACTCGCCTAGGCCATGCTTTTCTCGAAAAGCAAGGAATTCATTGTACATGGTATGATGCTCGTGAACTCTTAACCAGTATCCCATTCCCAGATGGAGGGTCTGCGAATTATCTATCCGCTCGTTGTGAGAGTGAGTATGATCCCGAATTAGTTGAAAAATTTATCTCCTGTGGCGCTCAAGCCATTATCACTCAAGGTTTTTTTGCTGCAAATCCACAAGGTGAAACCGTTTTGCTAGGCAGAGGAGGCTCGGATACTTCAGCTGCTCTGCTCGCAGGGAAACTTCAAGCTGCATCGTGTGAAATTTGGACGGATGTTCCTGGAATATATACAGCTAATCCGCATCAACTGCCACAAGCCCGTTTATTGAAGAAATTAAATTACGATGAGGCGCAGGAAATTGCAACTATGGGTGCCAAAGTATTACACCCCAATTGCATTCCTCCTGTTCGTCGAGCCAATATTCCAATGTCCGTCAAATTTACACAAATGCCCGAACATTCAGGAACGCTCATCACTAAAGATATTGATGAAACGGCCCCTCTCATTAAATCCATTCAGATAAAAAACAGTATCCTATTGATCTCTATAGATACCTTACACATGTGGCAACAAGTTGGTTTTTTATCTGATGTATTTACCGCTTTTAAACATCATGGTTTCTCAGTGGACTTACTCTCGTCTTCGGAGTTTAACGTGACTTTATCTCTCGATATCAATAGCAAAATACACGATAGACCAGCGATTAATGCTCTATTAGCAGAATTAAATCAATTCGGTCGAGCGAAACTCATTGAACCCTGTAGTGCAGTAAGTCTCGTTGGTCATCACATCAGAACAGTATTGCCACAACTTGGCCCAGCTTTAGAAGTTTTTGAAGCCAAACAAGTCTATTTAATGTCCCTTGCATCCAATGATTTGAACCTCACATTCGTTGTTGATGAATCACAAGCAAATCAATTATGCCAAAAGCTGCATCACTTACTCATCGAAAATAACCCTCAAATTTTTTATTACTCAAAAAGCTGGCATGAAGAATTTGGTAAACCCACTGTGCGTAGTATTCCGTGGTGGGAAAAAGAGCGAGATCGTTTATTAACCATAGCCTCGCTCAATTCACCTTGCTATGTTTATCATAGCGAAACCCAAGCTGCGCGAGCCAAGCAGCTACTGGCTTTAAAATCGATTAATACACTGTTTTACGCGATAAAAGCCAATCCTCATCCCTCGATTTTAAAAACTATGGAAAAAGAAGGAATCGGTTTTGAATGTGTTTCTATTCAGGAACTGGATAGAATATTGGAGCTCTTTCCTGGCATAGACCGAAAGCGAATTCTATTTACTCCAAATTTTGCACCAAAAACCGAGTATGAGCATGCATTAAATATCGGTTGTTATGTTACCATAGATAGCTTATATCCTTTGGAGCACTGGCCTGAACTGTTTAAAAACCGTGAAGTCATTATTCGTATCGATCCAGGTACTGGGGCTGGCCATCACAAACACGTTTCAACAGGAGGCAATGAGTCAAAATTTGGTATTACACAAAATGATATTGAGCAAGTTGTCGCATTAACCAAAAAACATAATATCCATGTAGTGGGATTGCATGCTCATTCAGGAAGTGGCATTCTAACCCCGGAATTGTGGCAACAAACGGCTTTAATGCTCGCGTCTTTAACGGAACAATTCCCACACGTTCAATCGATTAATCTAGGTGGAGGATTGGGCGTAGTGGAAAAACCAGGGCAACAACCATTGGATTTTACAAGTTTGGATGCCTTGTTAATGGCGGTAAAAACACGTTATCCACAAATTAAAATTTGGCTTGAGCCCGGACGATTTTTTGTGGCAGAAAGTGGTGTTATTCTTGCCAAAGTCACTCAATGCAAAGAAAAAGGTAAGGTAAAATTTGTTGGCATCGAAACAGGGATGAACTCCCTAATTCGTCCCTCTTTATATGGTGCTTACCATGAGATAGTGAACTTAAGTAGATTATATGAAGAAAAAGCCGGATTTTCCCATATAGTTGGTCCAATTTGTGAATCAGGTGACACGCTTGGCTATGACCGATTATTACCCGTGACAGAAGAAGGTGATGTATTATTAATCGCCAACGCGGGAGCTTATGGCCGGTGCATGAGTTCACATTACAATTTGCGCCCACCAGCACAAGAAATCGTTATTGAATAAGTCTTCCCTCTCCCCATATAGGTTGGGCCTTGGCCCAACGACAACGACCATTATGGTTCAGTGATGTTGCGCCAAGGCCCAACCTACATGGGAGAAGCTGCCTGTCAAGGCGAGTAAAGACATCTTACATTCTCTAACAAGAAACATACAGGGATAAAAACAATGTTAGTCGACAGTGATCAACGAAGCCAAGCTACGGATCCTTCCTTATCATTTATCGTTCAAGCTCCTGCAGGCTCAGGAAAAACTGAAATTCTCACCCAACGCTATTTGAGATTGTTAAGCACAGTAACTGCCCCAGAACAAATTATCGCACTAACATTCACGCGTAAAGCCGCAAGCGAAATGCGCGAACGTATTGTGCATGCCTTACAGCAAGCAGCAAATAAAAAAAAGGCCGATACCCCCCATCAACAAAAAACACTTGCGTTCGCTGGAGAAGCGCTTCAACGTGATGCACAATTTCAATGGAATTTATTACAACAGCCGAATCGATTGAGAGTTATTACGATTGACTCTTTATGCCAAAGCATCAATCAAGCAATTCCTCTTTTGGAAAAACAAATTGCTTATTCACAAATTACGGAAAAAGTAGAGAGTCATTATTTAAATGCAGGACGACGCTGTATTCAATTTGCCCTGGCTACACCTGAATACCAAAAAGCAATCAAAGCACTCTTGCTGCATGTGGATAATCGCCAAGATCGGCTGCTAGAGCTCTTTACCACACTCCTGTCTCAAAGGGATCAATGGTTAGCCCCTTTATTTCAAGCACGTTCTCAAGAAAAATCGACTTTTGAACGAGCACTCCAACTTATAGAGCAACACGAGTTAAAGCGATTTAAACAAAGTCTCCCCCCACAACTGAGTGAGGAGTTGACTCGATATGCGCGTGAATTAGCGATTATAGAAAACAACCCCAGTTCGCCACGTTACCCTCTCAAAGACTGGTATGATTTTCAACAGACAAATCAAGAAACTGCAACCGCCTTAAGTAAATTATTGCTTACAGGTGATGGGAATTTACGTAAAAGTTTCGATCATCATGTTGGCTTGCTGAGTACCTCCTGCCCGGCTGATGAATACAAGAGACTCAAAAATGCAAGCAAAGAATTACTCACTGAGTTAAATGAGTACCCTGATTTCCTTGAAGCATTAATCCAAGTCAGTAATTTACCTGCACCAGAATATGATCCTGAGCAATGGGAGGTTCTGCAAGCACTGTTTTTGTTGCTCCCTATTCTTGTAGGTCATTTGCACGTTTTATTTAGCGAACACAATGAAATTGACTTCACTGCCATCGCTCAGCAAGCATTAAATGCCTTAGGTAATGAAGAAAATCCAACTGATTTAGCTTTATATTTAGATCATACTCTTCAACATATTCTGGTTGATGAATTTCAGGATACTTCGATTACCCAATTTGAACTTTTAACTAAACTCGTTTGGGGATGGGAAGAAGGCGATGGAAGAACCCTTTTTATTGTGGGCGATCCCATGCAATCCATCTACCGTTTTCGGCAAGCAGAAGTAGGCTTATTCTTTCGTGCTAAAGAACAAGGTATAGGCCCTGTTAGACTTCAGTCTCTAGAGTTAAGCTGTAATTTTCGATCGACACACACCATTGTTAATTGGGTAAATAATCAGTTCACCCATATTTTCCCTAAGCAAGTCGATATAGAATCTGGGGCTGTTTCATTTCATCCTAGTGTCAATGTCATTCAAAATAAAGAATGCAGCATGGTACAAGCCCTGCAATTTAAAAGTCGAAAACAGGAAGCAAAAAAACTCATAGAAATCATTCAACAGGAGCTGCAAACCGATCCTGAGCAAACTATGGCGATTCTTGTACGTTCAAGAACCCAACTTAGCGAAATTATTCGTCTCTTACGCCAACATCAAATCCCCTATCAAGGCACTGATATTACTTTATTAGCCAATCTAGGCCACTTACGTGATGTTTGGTCATTAACTCACGCTTTATTGACACCCGCCAATCGTCTCTCCTGGCTCGCTGTCCTACATAGTCCCTATTGTGGTTTGTCTTTAAGTGATATTCATGCCATAGCCCAGTTCAATAAGAAAAAATCGATTTACTTCGCTTTATTACATTTAGACAAGATCTCCGGCCTCAGTGAAGAAGGCAGGATTCGCGCGAGTTATTTGATTCGTGTCATGCACAAATCACTCAGCCAAAGATATGAAACCCAACTCTCAGCCTGGGTGATCAGGACCCTAAAAGAATTGCATATTGAACACATCTTAAATGCCAATCAACTCAATGACCTCGAACAATTCTGGACCTTGCTTGATCGTTATCAACAAGACGGTCGCCTATCGGATATGAATGAATTTCTCGCAGAACTCAATAAGCTCTATTCACAACAAGCAAATCCTTCACGTTTACACGTGATGACGATTCATAAATCTAAAGGATTGGAGTTTGATACTGTGTTTCTTCCTGGTTTAGGGACACAACCCAATCGTGGTGATAATCCGATGCTACGTTGGCTCAATTTACCTACTCAAAAACATGGTAATTTGTTGCTGATGTCCCCTATTCACGCGGCACATCAAGACCATTGTGCGTTATATGATTACTTAAGTCAGTTAGATGAAGTAAAAAGTCGTTATGAAGCGCAACGATTACTGTATGTTGCTGTAACACGTGCAAAGTCGCGTTTGTATTTAACGGATCACTCAGAAAAAACTTCTAAAACTTCATTTCGAAATCTTCTAAAAAATATAGAGTTTATTGCAGAAGAGCCCTTATCCAATATTGAAGAATCAAACCAGTATTTACCCAAAATCGGACGCTTACCCCTCGCTTATTATCAAAATAAAGCATCTGAAACCCTTGAAATGCTTACCCATGCCAAGACAAAATCTTCCTCTTTATCAACGACTATTCCTCGACTTATCGGTATAGTAACGCACCAATTATTGCAATGGATCTGTGATAATCACCCTAAAACCCTAACCGAAGTCCCTTGGAGTTTTGCCCGTTATGAATTACGGAAGCTAGGCTTCGATGAATCAATGCAACATGAAGCCCTTCTCAGTATGCAAGAACAAATAGCCCGGATGTTTGAGGATCAAATAGGGTTATGGATTATTAGTAAACATCATCAAGAACAAAACGAATACGAATTATTGGTAGAACAGCAAAATAGACCGATTACCCGGATTATTGATCGTACTTTTGAGGATCAAGGAAAACGCTGGATTATCGACTTCAAAACCGGAAAAGAGGATGAAACATCCTTGATAAAACACCGAGAACAATTGAATGAGTACGGTTCTTATATTTCAAAACAAACACCTTTACCTATCTATTGCGGAATTTATTATCTCCCGAGCAATCATTGGATTAATTGGCAATTTGAGCCCTCTGAAATGCTTATTACATAGAATCTTTTCTCCTGGGGTCTGTTACAATTCGCTGGATTGAGTCCAAATGGTGTGATTTTAGAACACCGAAACGCGGCATACACGAAGTATGTAGTATCGGAGCGCAAAAAATCACGCCATTTTGGCCAAGAGAGTAGAATTGTAAACAGCCCCACCTCTGCGTTATCATTCCTCTTTTCCATTCAAGGTTAAGCCATGACCACTGAAAATACTGTAATTCACTTACTAAATACTCTAAAAGATCCGTTTCTCGGCCTCACAGGTAAGGAAATGAACTTACAATTTAGCCTTGAAATGGCTGACAATCAGTTGCTCGTCAATCTTACCGCAGGCTTTCCTTGTAATTTGCTTGAAGAAAATTACAAGCCCCTATTTCTTGCAGCCTTACAATCAGCATTTCCTAATCAAGAGATAGTAATTCATATCAATCAATGGATTAAACCTCACAAAACGCAACTCGTAGGCAAAGGCTTACGTGGAGTAAAAAATACTATTGCTATAGCGTCCGGAAAAGGAGGAGTCGGGAAATCTACTATAACCGTTAACTTAGCAACTGCATTAGCTCGGTTAGGTGCGCGGGTAGGCATTTTGGATGCAGACATCTATGGCCCTAGTATGCCTTTAATGCTCGGCGAAACAGAACCGGTGCAAGTGAGTGGCGAACATTATCTTCCTGCAAAAGCCCATGGAATAGAGAGCATGTCTATTGGCTATCTAACAGACAGTGAACAAGCAATAATCTGGCGAGGTCCTATGCTTGCCAAATCCCTAATCCAAATGCTGGATATTACCCTTTGGGATAATTTAGATTATTTATTGATTGATTTACCACCTGGTACTGGTGATATCCAACTGACTTTGGTACAAAAAATCCCATTGACTGCAGCGATAGTAGTGACTACCCCGCAAAACGTAGCAACACTCGATGCACAAAAAGCAATACATATGTTTTCTAAAACAGGGATTGATGTTCTTGGTATCATAGAAAATATGTCCACTCATATCTGCAGCCAATGCGGACATCAAGAATCAATTTTTGGCGCAGGCGGTGCAGAAACACTTTGTACTGCACACCACACGACACTTCTAGGACAACTTCCTTTAGATGGACGCATAAGACAAAACTGTGACGAAGGCACTCCCACTGCAACTAAAGTCCGCGATGAGTTAACGGATACATTGATTAAAACAGCAATGAAGAGCGCAATTGAATTGGCCAAAAAACCAATTAATTACGCAGACAAGTTTCCTAAAATTGTTGTTGAGTGAATTCTTCCAGAGAGGGTATACTTGCTCAACTAAAATAGGATTCATAGTAGTCTAGATGCAGCAAAGCAATTTAATTGAGAATCCCCTCTCCTAATTGGGAGAGGGGTTATGAGGGCTCATGAACCACAATCCTGTCCTCATCCGCCCTGGCGGGCGCCTTCTTCGCGAATAGGGAAAAGGGAAATTATTCTGCACCTAAACTACGATGTTACATCAATAACAATAAAAATAAATTAGCCATGGAACGATTAATAATAATAACAATAAGTATTCTGTATTCCTGTCTGGCCTTAGCCAAATCTCCCTATCAAATTGATTTGATCCTCTTTGCACACCCAAATCAAAACACTGGCCTAGCTATCGACGCGCCACTCATTCCAATGGGTGCAAACGCCATATCCTTGAAGACCGATACAGACAAATCAGGAAAACCTTACCGATTGTTACCCCCATCTTCTTCAAGCTTGCGTGATGAATACTATTTACTAACTCGTAAATCTCACTATCAAGTCCTAGCCCATTATTCATGGAGGCAACCTGCAAATAATCAAAGTAGTGTCGCTTTTCCGCTGGTTGAACATAACGGCTGGCAAATGCAAGGGACTTTAAATGTGAAGCAAGCGAGTTATTATTTTTTTGATGCAAAGTTCCAAGTATCACCGCCCAATAATCCACAATCGTCCTTTACTATTTCACAAAAACAACGCCTTAAAGAGAATGTTGTGTATTATTTAGATAATGCTCAAATAGGTATGTTAGTTAAGATTCATCAATTGGAGTCATAAAGAAACTTCCCTGCCCCCGTATTCCCATCATCCCGAGCACACCGAAGGATCGAGCTGCAGGAATGTCGCAACGAGGAGCTCCCCCGCTATGCTCGGAATAACCTAGGGAGGAGCTTTTATAAGTGAAGGGCAATGAGATCACAGGTTTCGCTGATCTGCATCAGACTACAGCCTTTATTTGCTCCCACTCCCAGGAGAAAAAATTTGATCAAATACCGTTGCACCACCTTCCACTACATGTTTCATCGCGGTATTTACATCAGAGACATTAGGATGAGGCTTGTTAGAAAAAAAGCCTAGAAAACCATTCCCTGCTTGTTTGCTTCTGCCAATCTCATGCAATCCAAATAATGCTGCGGCGGTTAGCGTCAATGAGGCAAATGGACCTAATCTGGCATAAAAAGGGGACATAAATAAATTTCCAAAACTGATTAATGCACCAGTCTTGAGCGTTTTTTCAGGATTTACTTGATCTCTAGGCATACTACACTTCCTTGATACATAATTTGAAAACGTACCCATTAAGGGCGATGACTTTTATCACTAGGCATAATTTCATCAAATATCGCAGCCCCTCCAACGGCAATATTTGCCAGAGCATTTTGCACCTCTGTACTTTTATCACCAGTTTTACCACCAAAAAAAGAATTCATATTATTTACTCCATTTTCAACTGTTCTTCTTTTTTTGCCTATCTCGTGCGCACCATATAAAAAAGCGCCGGTTGCCACAATGGCTGCAGTCAGACCGAACTTTGCATCAAGCCAATACAGCGGCGCTAAAATGGTATTCCCAATTGCCAGTAATGCGCCTGTCTTTCCAGCATCATCCATATTGATTTTAGATTGTGACATATCAACTCCTTATGATAATGATTTTTCAATACAGCCTATTTGAGTGCCAATAAAATTGCAAGCATAAATTTAATACATCATAGTGAGTAATACGAAACCAAATTCATGGTGAATTGAATTAAATCGAACTGTACATTATAATTTCATATGACAAAAATGGAATCATGAGCTCATAATGTCCAAACACAACCCAATTATTGATGCGCTCACTTTATGTCTCAAACAAAAATCCAATAAGGATTTTAAATTAGATAATTCAGCTGTTTATGCAGGGCTTGCCAACCTCTATGAATACTATGCTCTAGAAAATAAAACGGAACAATTTTTTGAGGCATTGGCTCAATTAAGCGCTATACCTAAGGATTATCTGATTGGGGATAATCCAATTTTGGATAATTTTATCATTCAATTGGAAAAAGTGTTCCACCCCCAAAAAAAGGAAAAACCAGTTACTCGAGCTATACCTTGGTGGGAACAAGAACGCGCACATTTACTCGCCCTTGCAGAGGCTCATTCGCCCTGTTATGTTTATCACTGCCCCACACAAAAATCCCAGGCACGAAAATTATTGGCTCTACAAGCAATCGACACACTATTTTATGCAATCAAGGCCAATCCTCATCCATCAATTTTAAAGACATTAGAAAAAGAAGGTATTGGCTTTGAATGCGTTTCCATCCAGGAATTAAATCACATACATCATCTATTTCCTCACATCGATAAAAAGCGAATTTTATTTACTCCAAATTTTGCCCCAAAGAGGGAATATAAAATTGCGATGAACTTAGGATGTTATGTAACGATAGACAATTTGTACCCTCTAAGGAATTGGCCTGAGTTATTTAAAAATGGCAAGATCATAGTCCGCATTGACCCAGGTGTTGGCGCGGGCCATCACAAACATGTCGTGACCGGAGGCAATGAATCAAAGTTTGGTATTGCTCAAAATGATATAGAACAACTAAAAATTGTAACCCAGGAAAATAACATTCATGTCATTGGTCTGCACTCCCATTCAGGCAGTGGGATTCTTACTCCAGAACTTTGGGAACAAACTGCTTTAGTACTCACCTCATTTCTTAAGCAATTCCCTGAGGTTCAGTTCATTAATTTAGGCGGTGGTTTGGGAATCGTTGAAAAATCGGGACAAAAACCTTTAGACCTCAAAAAACTTGATTCAAGATTACTCGCAATCAAATCAAACTACCCTCATTTGCGATTCTGGATGGAACCTGGGCGTTTTTTTGTGGCAGAAAGTGGCATCATTTTGGCTAAGGTCACTCAATGTAAAGAAAAAGGAGAAGTACAATTTATAGGAATTGAAACGGGAATGAATTCATTAATTAGGCCTTCATTATATGGGGCATATCATGAAATCGTTAACTTAAGTCGGTTATATTCAGATCAATCCGGAGTGGCACACATTGTAGGTCCGATCTGTGAATCAGGTGATACACTGGGATATGACCGCATATTACCTACCACTCAAGAAGGAGACATCATTTTAATTGCCAATGCCGGAGCCTATGGGCACTGCATGAGTTCCAATTACAATTTAAGACCACCTGCAAAAGAAATCATTTTAGAAACATAATATGTTTTATATTTCCTTTACTTAAATTCTTAACTACCCCTTAATGCATAATATTTATACATTGTGCATTGTATCAAATTAACATGTCACTTATAATGTCAAAAATTTAAAATAGAGAGGGTACACCGATGCCAAACCAAGGCAAAATTATTAGCGCAGTTAACGTTTGCCTAAAGCAAAAGAAAAATATTTCTATCATACTGAACAAAAAAGGAATTTGTGCCGCACTTGCTGCTTTATACGTCCAATATACTTTACAAAATAAACAAACCGTATTTTTTGCTTTGCTCGACAAATTAGCGACCCTCCCGAGTACTTATCGCATTGGTGATGACCCTGCAATTGATAGTTTCATTATCAAAATTGAAAAAACATTCCGTATCGAGGAATACAGTAGTTATGAAATCCTGCAATGTGATATCGAAAAAATCTTGAATATTGGCAATAAGCCCTTAAGAAATGAATTTAATTTAGGCCTTACAACAACTACAGCGCAATGGGAAGAACTATTCAAAAAAATTGGTCGTGAGAATCGAACTTATTTAATTTACAGTCATAATCATGCAATTGCCTTATCTTTTGAAAACGGAAAATTCGTTGTCTACGATCCAAACTACAATAGAAAAATAAAAGAGTTTGAGTCAATTAATGAATTAATCAAAGAAATCAAAGACTGCTTTGAATATAAAGAAGACTCTTTTGGTCTCATAATACGTACATTTGCCCATCCCAACGCACTACCTGAGCACTACCCCTCACATGATGAATTACATCAAATTGCCTTCTCAAGTCAGACCGATAGCGGTTCAATTTTCTTTGCCGCTATGGCAGGAGATGTCGTTACACTCAAGCATTTATTTAATCAAAATAAAATCGACTACGACAAATTATCCAAAGAATATTTCCGTCCCGAGTTCAATGATCTTTTAATGCAACAGCCTAAGTCGCCGTTACTAAGACAAGCTATTTTGAAAGGAATTCTTTGCAATTTATATTTTGGAAATCATAAAGAAGCGAAAAAGCTCCTTGAACATTATCTAAAGACATACACGACAACCGAAGATCAACGTGCTTTAAAAGACCAACTGCAGCTATTTCTCGACGCCCAAGTGAAAGAGCACGTTTTGTTAATGAAAAAGGAAACGGATCACCGTTATTTATTGAACGTATTTGATCAATTAAATCTGTCTCAAGAGCCTAAAAATCAAACCGTTTGTAATCATCTGCAACTCCTAACTTTTGTGACGCAAGAAGCAGAATCGGTTCAAATAAATCAATTTCTAAATAAGTTATCAGCAGAACAAATCGTCAAACAAATCCAATACGCTGCTATCGTCAACCAACATCATGTTTTGAATTTGTTGATTCCTCAGTTAACAACAGCAAGCATTGATCCCAAATCATTTCCTTCCATATTGAATAAAGAGCTCGTCCAAAATATTGATGCGGTCACTTTGAAAAAACTTCTCGATCATGGTTTTACTGTAGATATTCACCATCCAGATTTGTTTACCTTGTGCATGGAGCGTAATGATTTAACCATTTTTGAAACGTACGCACGTGCGTGGGCCGAACAGGCAAATCAGCCCACACTTTGGAACAACATTGATGCTCATGAATACCATTTGATGGATTTAAACACTGCTCTTGGCTCCATAACGCTACTTCATACCCTGATTTTCCTGAGGAAAAATGAGCATGTAAAAAATGCATGGCAAGATAATATTCCTGTCGAAACGATTAAAAGCGCACTTACCCTTGCTCTATTGAACGGTAATAAGGAAATGAGTGTTTTTCTTCAAGAAAAACTGGAAGCGAAGAAAAGCCATCTCGAGCCAGAAACCCTGGAGTTTCTCTATGCCAAAGGATTACAAGAAGAAGACTTATCCATTTTATCGACATTGGTTCAGTTAAATTACAACGTGCTGCATCAGACCCAAGACATAAGAGAACTATTCACGTTATGTTATGACTATGATGACTACTCAATTATTGAAAAATGTCTAGCAAAAGCAAGCCCTAAGATAAAACAACTCATTTTGGAGAGCAGTTTAAATTGGAGTATCGCACCAGTAATCACGACATGCGCCCAACAACAACCTCAACTTTTTAATGACTACCTCCATAATTCAACTACAAGCCCTGGAAAACTGGTTAAAATTAATAGAGTAGTACCCAAAATCCCAGCTGATACGCTTACATTAGAAAAATTAGCCCCCCAAGAGCAAAGAAAATTAGTTAAAAGCTTTTTCAAAAATAAGCTTTTTAATCTAGCTAAGTCATTAGGTAACAAAGCAACATGGGAAGAGTCAGAACTTGAAGAATTCATTAATGAGTTAATTCTGGATAAAAATGAAATCGGAATTAAATTGCTGCTGCAACTCTTTCCCAAGTTAAAGGAAAATCCAAAACTTATACCTCTGCTGGCACAAAATAATATATTAATCGCATTAGATTCCTTATTGGATAAAGAAACCGTTGTGCTTGCCCCAGAACTAACGGAGCAAATTTTTACTTCTGCGTTAGTCACTAATAATAAAAATTTAGTCACTCGATTTTTGAATCAAGGCAGGATAACTCCCAAAACCCAATTAAAGCAGCCTCTTTTGGAGTTACTGAAACAGGCGATAGAAAAAGGCAATGATGCTGTTTTAGAACCATTTATTGAATCCGACCTTAATTTCGGACTGGATTTTAAGGAATTATTCCTTTTTAGTTGCGAACAAAAACAAGGAAAAATAGCCAACCAGCTGCTTGCCCGGGAAATTATCCTAAGTACAAGTGAACAACAACATGCTGTCCAGCAATTAGCTGGTGATCAATCCGCTTCTGCTTTGTTTGAAAAAGTTTATGCCCAAGGGTTCGGTAGACTATATCAATTATTTTTAAAAGCCAACATACCAAACCCTAAAGCCTCCTTATTGAGCTCTATTAAAAATCCGGAACAAGATCCTTCATTCCAGAATACAAAATTGTTTACAAGTCCGGACTATTTAAGTCCTTTAAAACGAGCTGTTAAAGAGAAAAATGAAGCTGTATTTAAAAGCCTATTTATTCAAAGTGACCTCCCAACTGATCCCGATAAAAGTATTCTAGACCTCTTAAAAGATCCAGTACTCTTTAAAGGCATCGCCCCTTTATTTGAAAAAAAATATGGCTACAAAAAATTAGTAACTGAAGCTCTAAAACAAGAGGAATGGGCAGCCCTAGCAAATCTTATTGAGAAGCAAAAATTAAGTGATCTGGATGCCGAGCTGCAACAACCGATACAAGAACACGGGATGGATATCATTAAAGCATATATTGAAAATCTCAAAGCTCATTATGATAAAACAGACGTTCGCCCTCAGTTGTTTCAACTCCTGGAAAGCACAAATCCTCAAGTACTTGCTCAATTGGCAATCCCGCATCGAGAGGTAATTCAAAAAGCACTTGAAGAAATTGAGCTTCATATGCTGCAAAAACAGCTTGATTTAAATAATCAAATTTACCGTTATACATTTAATCATTTGCCACTCAAGCGAGCACTTGAGGAACTTGGCAAGATATTCGAAGAATGTCAAAAGGTCATTCAAGAGAAAAACGTTGATCTTGATAAAGCCATTGAATCCACTGAAATAGTGAATCATCTGGCACAAATAAAAATCATCATGGCAGGACAAGATATTGCTCCCGATTATCTCGAAGAAAGCCATGCTAATCTGTTGGAAAAATTAATAGAAAATCCTCGATTTAAAGAGGTTTGCCTATTGGAATTCAAGCTTTATTGTTTACTCAGACAATTTAAAAGACCACTTTTAGAACAAAGTGAGGCGACTCAAAGAGAATTCAAAACTACAGCCCAGTCACTCCAGCATGCTTTGGAAGTAACGAACTTGCCTGCACATTTTGTTCTCCCAGAAATTCAGCAGTATTTGCCACGACCAACAAAGGAAGAAGTGCTACCCACTGCAGTGATTGAAGAATCGAACTTAGCCCATGAAACTCAGGCTCATCGAGCTCCTTCAAAAATCATACCTGGCTCGCCACAACCCATAGAGAAAAAAAATACTTCCCAAAAACTAGGGGGTGAACCTCAAGGTGGTGGAATGCAGCAACAGTTAAATCCTTCTGAAACAAACCAAAATCAACAACACAAGAAAGGAGAAGCTCCTAATTTCCATGCTTTGAGAACGCAATGCGCCAAAGCCTTAGATTATTACCTGAAAAATCGCGATAAAAATTTAAGCTTTTTTTCTTATTTTTTCGATTATTATCGTGGACAAACTCGTGCCCTACATTACAAGAATTTAATTGCATCGGCGCAAACCGAACAAGAGTTATATCTTTTAGAATATGCTATTTTAACAAATGAGAATGGAACACAATTAAAAAAAGATTTGGTAGACCAACTCAAATTTAAAGATGAATATACTGCTCAAGAACAACTCAAAGCACGAATTAAAAAATCCTATTCCTTCTCACAGAACGACTTATCTCAATTAGATAACTGGATTGATTCACTCAATCAAAAAATTAATACAGATGAGCAAACGGATACAAGGAGCTTGTTTAAAGACGAGTTGAGCTATTTAGGACAAATACGTAATCACCAAAGGACATTGCAGCCTCTGTCTTTTTTCCAACCCCCAAAAGCCGATTTAATATCTCGATTTTTGCAATGGATTGAAAGCTGGCTCGGTGATGACCACTCCTCTACTGAGAAAAATAAATTGTCCTTGTAGCATTTTTTTAGTCCTTTAGCCCAGATTATCTCAGCGTAATCCGGGCTACAAGGCATAGAGGCTATATGGCAAGTCTATTTTTATCTTTAAAAATATTTCTACATTAATAAATTATGTTAGGATTGGCTATTCTCTACTAATTTTCAAAACATGATGCAGGACGCTTTTAAAATACTCTTTCAAAAATATCCTCAAACAGAAGCTCCCTTTATGCACCAACAACTCACTGAATGGAGTAATACACGTCCTTTAGCTGGATTAAGAGTAGTCCACCATGTTCCCTTGGTGATGAATACCTTATTAAAAATAGCCTGTTTAGTTGAAGCAGGTGCGGATATAACAGTAACCAATCCTTCAGATTTTTGTTATGCACAACCGCAAGCAATCTCTTGTTTAAATGAAGCAAAAATTCGTTATGTTGAGGATCCGCATACCCTTGCTGGGGAAATTTTTGATCTTTATTTTGATTGTGGTGCCCAACTGTATCAATTTCTTGGAAAACCCCAAATTGGAGCAATCGAATTAACCGGCTCAGGAGATCAACTCTATAGCCAACAAGTGCTTGATTTTCCAGTGATTAGTATTGATCGCTCACTGACAAAACAATTGGAAACAGTTTTTGGATGCGCGGAAAGCAGCCATATGGCTCTGAGTCAATTAACAGGAATTAATCCAGCAGAAACATCATGGGTTATTTTTGGCTTTGGCAAGATTGGTCGTGGGCTTGCCTATTTCTGTACTCATAATAATGTTCCTGTTGTAGTTGTAGATCCTGACGAAAAACAAAGAAATCTGGCTCAAAACTTAGGTATCAAAGCGCTCGATCCACTAGACTTCAGCGAGCTGGAACGTGCATTAATCGACGCGAATGTTGTGATTACTGCGACCGGAAAAAAAGCGATTATGAATAATTATCCTCACTACTGGTTTAGTGGCAAGATACTTGCCAATTTAGGGGTTTATGATGAATTTGGCCCTCAATTTAGTGATGATGAAGTCTTAAACCATAAAATGCCTGTTAATTTTGTACTTAGTGACCCTACGCCTATAAAGTATATTGATCCCGAATTTTATATCCATAATCTGGTTGCTTTAAACTTTTTGAAAGAAAAACTGACTTGCGGAGTACATGGAATACCCTCAACATTAGATAAAGATATGATTCAACGTTGGTGTGCCTATCACACATTTCCCTTAGAGACCATCAATGCTTGGCTGTATTTGTAACATGTAGCCGCGGTGAAGCACAGCGTCAGGGCGGATGAGAGATGCCCTCACCCCTGCCCCTCTCCCACTAGAGGAAGGTCATCGTTCTTAACCTAATGGCAGTGACACTGCGCTGGCCCAGGTTACATTCAGCATTAATGAACGCATTTTTTAAAATGAATTTACACTTTCCCCACGATGCTATATATTCCGCCTTTTCTCGAAATTGAATCAATGAATTTATTAGCCTCAACACATTCATATAGCTCCAAAAGAACCATCATATGGTTAGTCAGCGTATTCTTTCTATTATTCCAATTTTTCTTGCAACTCTCTTCGGGAATTATTATTGGCGCTATAATGCATGAGCAACAATTAAGCGCATTCACTGTGGGTCTATTAAGCAGTGCCTTTTATTATGTCTATACTACTATGCAAATTCCCGTTGGCCTTCTTTTTGATCGCTACAACACCCGAACTTTATTGTCTTTAAACGCTCTATTATGTGCCTTGGGCTGCTTTTTATTTTCTACGGGATACAACTTATTTATATTATTTCTTGGCCGCTTAATTATTGGTGGTGGCTCTTCCTTTGCTTTTGTTGGCATGACTCGAGTATTGCGCCAACATTATCCACTAAAACAATACGCATTTATGATAGGCCTCACAGAAACTCTAGGTTTTACTGTGACGGTGATTAGCATGATTGGCATGGGCTCACAAATAACCCACATTAGCTGGCATTATTTTCTTGCTGGCGCAGGTGTCATCGGCCTTTTAATTGCTTTTTTATGCGCAAATTTCATTCCCAGTAACAAGCCGGTTATCACCAATCATCATCAATATAAAAAACATTTGCTACTCATGCTGAAAAACAAATTGGTATGGATTAATGGATTGTTTGTAGGTTTGGAATTTTCGGTAATCACTGTATTTGCTGCTATGTGGGCGGTTCCTTTCCTCCAGTTAAAATTAGATTGTTCTATAGAGACAGCCAGTATTCTCACATCAATGATCTTATTAGGGGCTGGTTTAAGCTGTCCTCTATACGGATGGCTCTCCATCCATCTGACTAAACGCAAACCATTAATCCATATTTCATGCTTATCCACTGCCATTTTATTCATTCTTACTCTTTACTTACCCATACATAATATATTCTTAACAGGCATCTTGTTGTTTGCAATTGGACTGTGTTGTGGCGCTTATATGCTCGCATTTACTATTGCGAATGAACTGGCGCCAGAAGAATCGCTCTCTGCGTGTACAGGCTTCACCAATACCTTGGCAATGGCCTCGGCTCCTCTGCTCCAGCCATTAGTAGGTTATTTGCTGGATTATTCCAAGGGTACTACGAACCTTCATGTTTTAGCGGATTATCAATTAACTCTTTTAATCATTCCGGCTGCATTAGTTATTGCCAGTGCTTTATCCCAATTTCTTCCAGAGAAAGAGATGTAGCCAAGTTTATCTATTTATGCCCACCACATGTTTAAATATTAAACATTCGATATATTTAAATTTAATAAAGCCTTAATTATTTATAGATAAAATAACAATATTTGGTCAGCATGTGGTTATTTTATATGGCAGAGTCTAAAAAGGAACCTAAAAGCATTACTATTTCCAAACCTCAAAAGGAAATAAATTACTTTGTCATCTTTGGCGATAGTCTTTCTGACGGTAAAAACATGGGGGAAAAGGCTACTTTTCTCGGACCATTGGCAAAAAAGTTATGGCTAAAGATAACAGGACTATCTGAGTCACCTAAAGAGCGATTCACTAATGGCTATACTTGGGCTGATGCGATTAAATCAATGGTCATCAGTAAATTTCTCAACGAAGATCGAATAAAAAAAGATCCTTTTGGGAAGTTTAACTTAAATAATGCCGACATCAGTGATGATATTCTTTCTCGGTTAGGCGAAGATCAAGACCATCAAGATGGTTTTTCCTGGCCACACAAAAGACAATACACTAAGAAGGAAGTTAGAGCAGAAATAAACGAGGTGCGACGCAAAAAGCGTGTGGAAGCCAGAGAAGAGGGCCATCTGTTCGGTGCTAAGCCAGAAAATTCTCCGAAATCCAATCCCGTCTCAAGTCAGGACAAAAAAACTGCTCTGGGTGCTAATCCTATTAAAAAAGGACGACCAAAAACCAAGCTACAAGAGTCTTCTGATGATGTTGCTGACCAATTAATAACAGACTCTCGTTATCACGATTACGTCCAAGAATATTATTCACTGGATGATGGCCGTGTGGCTCAATATAATGGCCAGAACTTCTACAGAAACTACAGCCAAGGCGGCTCAACATCATATGATTACAGCTGGAATGACTTGTTTCTTTCACTTCTGTCTCCTATAACTTCAATAAAGCTTTTCTTTACCCGCTTAATTGTATCCAACCTATCGAATCAGGTAGATCAATTCTTGCAAGACAGTGAGAATGAGGAAGCAGTATCTGAAGAGCAAAAAAAGAAGACCCTTATTACAGTATTTTCTGGTGCTAACGATTTAATTACGGTTAATTCAGAGCCAACCGAAGAGGCAGCAAAATTGGCTGCTCAAAGCAACATAGATAATATCGAGAGGTTAATCAACAAAGGCTATACAAATTTTGTTTTGTGTAATTTACCCGATTTGTCCTTAACACCACGCTATCAAAATAAATCAGTTGATGAGCGTAATAACGCTCAAACTGTATCAATTGCATTTAATACGGAATTAGAAAAGAAGCTAGAAAAGTTAAAGGAACGTTATCCCAATTGCTCGATTGATCTTTTTGACATCAAAAGTGTTTTTACTAAAATTTACAACGATGTCCGTGATGATGGTGGTTTAGGATATAGTCAATACTTTAATAAAAGTTGTTTAAAAGAACCTTATTTAGATTATGCAAAAAAGAATAATATTCCAATAATTCCTGGAGGAGTTGCTCCGGGTTACCAACACATGTTTTGGGATGATGTGCATCCAACTGCAACCATGCATGCCTTGTTGATGTCGGAATATTATAAAAGTAAGGAAGGTCTTGGCCAATATAAAATATCAGCGCCACCAGAGCAAACCGCCAAACTATTATGTAACATCTTTAATCAAAAATATCATGAAAAATTAGCAGAGCTTACATTTGGACCTTTCAGTTGGTGTAATGAATTTTCTATTAATTATGAAGAGCCCAAAACAGCGCTTATCTCCATATTACGTTATGCACTTGTTGAACAGAACGATGATGGTGACTGTTTACGTGAAGCAATGGCTGATTTAGGTTGGTGGGCAAATGGCAAACCAAACATGTGTATTCCTGCCCTGGCAGATGCTATGTGGCTTTGGGATCCTGATTATGCTCGAAGATTGGAAGCGAAATTAGATCCTCACCTAACAGAACCTAATTCGTACAAAATGATGCGCGGAGCATTAGGTGGAACACTCGTAGATCAAGAACCTCTGAAAAATAGAGCTCATCCTGAACTGGATTTTGATCCCGAGGTGGAGAAAAAATTACAAAACTTGATGGATAAAAAGGCTAATACCAAAGAACCAGAACCAACTTTGTTACAAGCAACAACAACCTCAACTTTAAAACAAAGATCTTTAACGACAGAGGATATTACCACTCTTACTCTGTGATAAATTGGGTATTTGTGTAGCCTGGATTGGCAGCGCAGGAGAACCCTGGTTTCTAATTATTTGAATAAACTTCTTAATCCTGGGCTCCGCCGCGCAGTACCCAGGCTACAAAATATACTCAATCAAGCAGTTAACTTAACATTCTTGTTGGTGAGCTCAGAATTTTTTAAAAATGATTGCTGAGTCATAAAACAAAAGCCAGCCCGACTGTCTTTAGAAAAACCTGCCACAGTATGTGATGATGGATCATTACCCTTTAAGGTATTAATCAATTTTAAGCTCAGCTTAGGCAAGCCAATCTTTAACATGCACTGATCATTATCTAAAGGTTTTAGTGAAATAAATTGAGACATTTTTACTTTATTGCCTAAAGGATCTAGCCAACCGGCAACTGCGGCACTGGTCGCATCTTTTTCCTTAAGATTTGCCGAGTAAAATCCGTTATCATCATTTAAACGACAAAACGTAGTACTGATTTCATGAGTGTCTTTTTGATCATCATTTAATACCAATTTACCAAACCATGCTTTATTTCCGGTAACAAATTGCTCTTTATCATCAATACGGATATGTCCATTGAGCTGACTAGTCTGTAACACTTGAAATTTTACTCCTGGTCGAAGGACTAAGGTTTCATTGTTGTTTGCTTGCTTTAACATGTCCACTTTAAAATTAAAACCTTTTTTATCTGCTGCTTTAACGCCAAAGATCCAGCTGTCATTGATGGGATTATAGCGGATAAAAGAATAACCAACATGCCAATCAAGTGGTGTTGATTGCTCTATTTTTTCTTTATTTTCGTAAAAAAATACCAGCTTATTGGTTTCTTCATCGATTAAAGCAGCTTGAGTATGAAATTCTGTACCTTGACGCTGCATTTCAAAAAAATATCCGTATTTATCACCACTTTCATTCTTTACCATGCCGGAAAAAGTCCAACTTCCTACATTAGGATCTATGAGTTGTACCTGTTGCTGCGCTTCTGATTTTATTTCAGCCGCAAGCACTCCAGTACTTATGGGGAATATGATTAAAAATAAAAAACAGCGAATCCAAGCAAACATAATCAGCAATAACCTTTTAACTGTTGATGTAACCACAATGCATCCCAAAAAGCATCATCCAATACAGCGTCTACGGGCAAATAATGCATTGTGTCCGAACTAAAAGATCGACATTTCACTGCATCTTTTTCCGTCATAATAATAAGTGATTTGCAATAATTCAAATCATCTGGCTTAAACTGATAATGATCAGGATAAGAACAGGTATCGAATTCTATCCCTAATTGCAGCAAAGTGGAATAAAAACGTTGAGGATTACCTATCGCAGCAATCGCTTCCCATTTACCATTTAATGCATGGGGATCAATTTCCTCATCCGTACTTAATTTCTTTATTTTTCCGGGTCTTAATACCATGGAATACGCATTATTCCACTTACCTTCATTCACTATAATAAAATCAACCTGATCTAAGCGCGTAGCAGGTTCTCTTAACGGCCCTGCTGGCAAACAAAAACCATTACCTAACCCCCGAGTTCCATCAATAACCGCTATTTCTATAGCTCGTCCCATACGGTAATGCTGTAGTCCATCATCACTAATAATAATTTGACTTTGATGTTTTTCCAAAAGATAACGAACCGCATCAGTACGTTTAGGGGCAATCACTACAGGGCATTTGGTTTTTTGTGCTAACAGTAAGGGCTCATCTCCAACCTTCAGTGCAGAATCATTAACCTGTACTTCATAAGGAAAATGTTTGTGTTTCGCGCCATAACCACGGCTTACGATACCTACTCTTAATCCTTTTTGTTGTAATCGCTTGGCCAATTCGATAACCAATGGGGTCTTACCCACTCCCCCAACCGTTATATTTCCGACTACAATTAGTGGAACTGGGCAATCAAACTGACTAAAACGTTGCAAAAAAGAGCGTCTGACTGAAGCGAAAAACGAATACACCCAAGAGAATGGCCGTAATACCCATTGCATCGGGTGATCACCATACCATAATTTCTCAAGGAAGAAAGGCATCAAACTATTGCAACCTCTTGAACTGTATCTGAGTGTTGTATTCCCTGAAGTTGTGCATAGTACCCTTGTAAATCAAGTAACTCCTGGTGAGTACCCTGCTCCACGATGCATCCATTTTGCATCACTATAATTTTATCTGCATGTTTAATAGTTGATAAACGATGCGCAATAACTAAAGTCGTACGATTTTTCATGACTTCTTCCAAAGCAATCTGTATGTATCGTTCTGACTCGCTATCCAAAGCAGAGGTTGCTTCATCAAGAATTAAAATAGGCGCATCTTTCAATATAGCCCGTGCAATCGCTATCCTTTGTCGCTGGCCACCAGAAAGTAATACCCCATTCTCTCCAACACGCGTGTCATAACCTTGTGGTAAACGACTGATAAATTCATCGGCAAAAGCCATTTTGGCGGCTTGTATGATTTGTTCACGACTAACATCCGAACGGCCATATGCAATATTATTAGCTAAAGTATCATTAAAAAGTGTTACATTTTGACTCACCAAAGCCATTTGTTGACGTAAACTGCTTAAACTTATTTCATTAATCGGTGTATCATCTAGCGTGATAACACCTTGAGTCACTTCATAAAAACGAGGTAATAAACTGGCTATAGTTGTTTTACCACTTCCTGAATGCCCCACCAATGCAACCGTTTTACCGGCTTCAACAGTAAAGCTCACGTTATGTAATACATTTTCTCCTTGCCTGTATGCATAAGATACCTGTTTAAACTCAAGATCACCACGTGCTCTTTGTGACAAAACGTTACCTTGCTCTTGCTCTATGGGCAGATCCAGCAAATGGAACACACTTTCTGCGCCGGCTAAACCTTTTTGTATTACAGCATTCAACGTAGTTAAGGTTTTCATGGGTTTGATTAGCTGTATCATTGCAGCAATAATTGCTAAAAAAGATCCAGCAGAAATAATGACTACTGTAGACAATTGAATTGCGGCTGCAATGATTGCTGCAATGCCTATAGCAATGACAATTTGTACGCCAGAGACATTCAGTGCCTTGCTCGCAGCCACTTTCATATCATTTTGACGGGAGCGTTCTATCGCATTACTAAATTTTCCAGATTCATAAGTAATACCTCCAAAAATACGAACTACTTTATAACCTTCAATGGCTTCACTCGCGATTTCCGTCACTTCGCCCATAGTTTTTTGCACTTTATGACTGATTCGTCTAACACGTTTATTAGTGTAGTTCACAATAAAGCCAACAAAAGGGATGGTTAACAGAAACATCAGTGACAATTGCCAGCAGATCACCATCATGACGGTAAGAAAACCAATAATTAAACAGGTATTTTGAACAATATCGGTTAAAGCATCGGCGCTAACCTGTGCTACCTGCTCAACATCATAAAGAATTTTAGAAAGCATTTGCCCAGAGGTTGCCTCATCATAAAAATCAGCAGGTAAATGCAAAATATGATTAAAAACTTTTTCTCTTAATACTTTAACTACAGAGCGGGCAACCCAAGTCATGCAATAACTTCCCAGTGAACTGACAAGCCCCCTCAAAGTAATCCCTATTAAAACGATATAAGGAATTTTCTTGATAAAATCCATATCAACACTAATAAAACTTTTATCAAAAAAAGGCCGCATCATGTACGTGAATCCAGCATCAATCAGGGAATACACGATGTTGGCGAAAATACCTAATGCCAATATGGGCCAGAACGGTTTCACATAAGCTAACAAACGTTTGTATAAAATGCTGGTCTTAACTGAGAGTCTCTTTTTCATCACTCAATGGTTCAATCGAAAAGTGAGTTATTGTAACTGTTATTAGTTGGAAGTGCTAATGTTCCTTCATGCAAGGATTGCGAACCCATAATCTTACTGGTATTCCCTTCTCCACATGGGAAAAGGTGCCCGTTAGGGCTGATCAGGGTATTGATAATAGCTTGTGGCCCCTCTCCCCCTCTCTCTCGAGTGGAAGAGTGGATTTTTAAGGGCAGTTTCCGCCGCACCCTGGCTACATTATGGTCCGTTAACCGTCACTCTAAAGTCATCTTAATTCGAGTATACGCACAATGAAAACCTATTTTTTGCACATTACAATCTGAAACACTTCCCGGTTCAGTAGTGACTGTCGCCCAAGATAACCCACGTTGTTTTGCCCTATTTAAGCGGGCCATTAATAATTTTTTTTGTAATCCTCTTCCTCGATAGGCAGGCAAAGTGCTGGTAACACCTAAATCACAAAAGTCCCCATGCATGGCAATTGTAGCTCCTGCAACAATCACCTCATTATCGTAAACAGCGAAGGTACTGACTCCTTTAGATTGAGCATAACGAAAAAATTGATCTTCAGCTTCAGGCGCATCAAAGCCTAAAGCTATTTTTTTGGCCCATTGCTCCTTTTCATCTGGCTTTATTTCTCTGATAGTCAAATTCTCTGCAGCATAATCAACAGGCTGAAATGACTTTAAATCCAATAACGATACGTTATTTAATTCACTGATACGGTAGCCACGTTGACTTAAAAATAGGGTGAGATCATTTCCCACAAAAGGACACAACTCGATATCTACACGCTTATGATTCAAGGTTCTGTAAAAACGTTCGATGCGTTCAATTTCATTCTGAAAATGGTCCAATTTTGTAGCAAAACCCCATCCGACTACCTGCGATAAATACGAATCAAACCCTGAAAAACAGGCAGCGCCTCCATTGACCTCCAAAACTCGTCCTTGTGGATACTCTTTGGTTACCTCCATATGGGTTTGCTTGATGCAAGACTCCATCTGTGCTGCCAGATTTTTAGTAATACATTTCATCTCATATTATTCCTATCAAAATCAGTATCTGAGTGAGGGCAAAACCCTTAACGAAACTATTAAAAGTTGTCTGATTCTTATAGCAATCCTTTGGATAGTTCATATACCAAACCTGGACCTCGATAAATCAGACCAGTGTACACCTGGATTAGAGAGGCCCCTGCATCCAACTTAGCCTGAGCCTTGTGACAACTGTCAATCCCACCTACCCCAATCAAGGTTATGGCGTCACCTACATACTGTTTCAGCAAACGCAAACATTGGGTTGATAAGTCCCATAAAGGTTCACCACTTAATCCCCCAGTTTCCTCAGCATAAGGTAAATGGTCTACCCCCTTGCGAGAGCAGGTCGTATTCGTCGCAATAATCCCTTCGATACCATAACTCAAAATCACTTCAGTCATTTGTTTTAATGTTTCTAAATCTTCATCAGGTGATATTTTAACGACTAAAGGCACATGGCGCTGAAATTTGTTGGATAATTTAATTTGTTCCGTCTGTATTTGCGATAACAAATTGGCAAAATATTCTTTCTGCTGTAATTGGCGTAAATCAGGAGTATTGGGCGAGGAAATATTGATGGTTACATAGGAAGCATACTCATATACTTTCTCCAAACAATGGATGTAATCCTCTGCAGCATGTTCTAATGGCGTATCTTTATTTTTACCTATATTAATCCCTAAAATTCCCTTATAACGTGCTTTCTTTACATGGCCCACCAAAGCATCTACACCTAGATTATTAAAACCCATGCGGTTAATAATCGCATGAGCTTCTGGCAAACGAAATAATCGCGGCTTGGGATTACCAACTTGTGGTCTTGGTGTCACTGTTCCTAATTCAATAAAAGAAAAACCCAATTTGGCCAATGCATCCAAATGCTCGCCATTTTTATCCAAACCTGCTGCCAAACCAACAACATGTGGAAATTGCAATCCCAAAGCTTCTATGGGTTTTGATTCTGCCTTTTTAAAACAAAAACGAGGCAGATAATGTAAAGCAGATAAACTAAAAGCATGAGCACGTTCAGGAGACATACTAAAAAGCAAAGGGCGTAACATTGAATACATACAAAAACCTTGAATTCCTGGATTATACTTATCCTCTACGTCCAGCGGCTTGCCCACGGGATCTAAGAATTACTCGCTATCACTGAATCCCACGGACACGCCGTTGAACGGAGGCAAAAAACGTTTTTTAATAACAGTGGATACTTTTCACCCAGACTACATCAATTAAATATCACATTTCTGTGCCCAGACCCGTAGCATTGCGTTTTCAGATTTATGCAAATGATAATCTACTTGTCTAATTTCCACACCATAACCCTGTTTTTGCAATTCCAACAATACTGGACCTAAGAATTCAGAAGTTTTTCCATCCATATCATTTAAAGGAAAAATTCGTACTTCTTTAGCTACTCTGGCTAATTCACGAATTACATTTAAATGAAATGCAACAGTTTGATCTTCCAAATCAGCAAATAAATAATTCGCGCTTAATGCAAAATCAAAAGAAAAATCAGGATAAGGTAAATGATAGTCTGCTGCGCCATAATATCGTCCTTCAGCCTTGCCTTGTTCGTAATCTGCAAAAAACGTTTTCATTCCATTTTTTCGATGCTCAAGCAATTGCTCTAAGCTTCCGCTGCGACTGAAATCGAACTGATCTTGCTCTCTGCGCACTTCATCAGCCATTTGTGCAAAAATCATAATCGCTTTAGAGGATAAAGTATCTTTATCCAAAACGAATAAAGGGTCGCAGCTTACGGCTTGATGTGCTTCTTGAAATTGTTGGGCGTTTACTGCACTCGGACCACATCCATATTCTAAAATCCTGGAATTCATGTCCTCTTGAGACAAATCAAACATCTCACGATACTCCTCAACACTATGTCCCCAGAGTACTAATTTACGCATGAATGACTCTCCTAAATAATAAATCTGAACGCTGACACTTTGGCTGTAACTACCTCCTTAATATTCGGTAGTTTTCCTTTGGCTTAAGATTAGGCGATTTTTTAAATCAGGTAAAGGAACATTTAAAATCACTACTTGCACAATAAACCCGATAATAAAAGAAACAACCTTTCACTATTTTCTCTACATTTACTTAAATTATGCCGCTCAATCTTTTGAGAGCCTATTGTATAAAAAACAATTTAAGTGGATACCTCAAATCATTTCTTCAACTTTTCCAATAAGAAAAAAGATCTGAGAAATTCTATTTTCATCTTCAACTTGATTGGGTATAGTTTAACACATTTGTAAAATTCAACAGACTACTCAATGATTAAGAGATGTGAAATAAAGCGTTTGCAAAACCCTTATCAATAAGTAGCTACAACAACAGGAAGTCATCTATGTACACAGGACCGAACTATCAACTCGGTGAAACTTACGATATGTTGCGCGACAGTGTTCATCAATTTGCTCGTGCCGAAATTGCGCCACTCGCTGCTGAAATTGACGAAAACAATACCTTTCCTAATCATTTATGGAGAAAATTAGGTGATATGGGATTATTAGGAATTACCGTCAGCGAAGAATATGGTGGCGCTAATATGGGCTATCTTGCGCATGCCATTGCCATGGAAGAAATCTCTCGCGCATCAGCTTCAATAGGTCTGAGTTACGGTGCACACTCCAATTTATGCGTCAACCAAATCTATTTAAATGGTAATCATTCGCAAAAACAAAAATATCTGCCTAAACTTATTAGTGGAGAATATGTTGGTGCTCTGGCTATGAGTGAGTCGAATTCAGGCTCTGATGTAGTCAGCATGCAATTACATGCTCGTCCAGAAGGCAATAAATATATTCTCAACGGCACAAAAATGTGGATCACCAATGGACCTGATGCCGATGTGTTAGTAGTTTATGCCAAGACGGATAAACAGGCTGCAAGTAAAGGGATCACCGCATTTCTGATTGAAAAAGGAATGCCTGGCTTCAAAACCGCTCAAAAACTCGACAAACTAGGAATGCGTGGCTCAAATACCTGTGAATTGGTATTTGAACAGTGCGAAGTTCCTGCTGAACAGATTTTGGGTGAAGTGAATCGAGGTGTTAAAGTATTAATGAGTGGCCTTGATTATGAACGGACCATTCTGGCTGCAGGTCCCGTAGGAATCATGCAAGCCTGTATGGATGTTGTTTTACCTTATGTACATGAACGCAAACAATTTGAACAACCTATAGGTGAATTTCAATTCATCCAAGGCAAATTAGCAGATATGTATACTGATCTAGGCGCTTCAAGAGCGTACTTGTATGCGATTGCCCGTGCTTGTGATCAAGGTATAGTCAGTCGTAAAGATGCGGCAAGTGTTATTTTATATACGGCTGAAAGAGCAACACAAATGGCATTACAAGCAATTCAAATCCTTGGTGGTAATGGATATATCAATGAGTATCCTACAGGACGTTTACTACGTGATGCAAAACTCTATGAAATAGGGGCCGGTACTTCTGAAATCAGAAGAATGCTTATTGGACGAGAACTTTTTAAAGAAACAGCATAAGGAAGAATGAAAATGGAACAGAATGAAATAGTAATCGTTGCAGCGAAAAGAACGCCTATGGGAGCCATGTTAGGAAATTTATCTTCACTTTCAGCTCCAGAGTTAGGGGCAATTGCACACGAAGCAGCTTTATCCCAAGCAGGTATTAGTCCAGCAGAAATCGATGAAGTAATTTCTGGTTGTGTTTTATCAGCCGGAATTGGTCAAGCTCCAGCGCGACAAGCGGCGATTAAGGCAGGATTGCCCAATTCTTCTGGTGCTACGACTGTAAATAAAATGTGCGGTTCAGGAATGAAAGCAGTAATGCTCGCTCATGACTTAATTCGAGCTGGAACTGCAAATATTATCCTTGCTAGTGGTATGGAAAGCATGAGCAATGCACCTTATCTATTGAGCAAAGCACGCTCTGGATATCGACTTGGACACGGTGAATTAAAAGATCATATGTTCCTTGATGGATTAGAGGATGCCTACGATAAAGGAAAATTAATGGGTGTTTTTGCAGAAGCTACTGCAAGTCATTTTCATTTTAGCAGAGAGCAACAAGATGAATTCGCTATTCGTTCGATGAGCAGAGCCCTGCAGGCAATAGAAAAAGGTGCTTTTAAAGAGGAAATTGCCCCAGTAACAATCAGCTCTCGCAAAGGTGATATTACGGTAACTGTTGATGAAGGTCCTGATGCTGCAAAACTGGCAAAAATTGCTCAGTTAAAACCCGCTTTTAAAGCAGATGGAACTGTTACTGCAGCCAATTCAAGTTCCATTTCTGATGGCGCAGCAAGTCTCATTTTAATGAGTGCAGGACAAGCAGAAAAACGCGGCATTAGACCTATTGCCCGTATTGTTGCTCATGCCAGTCATTCCCAAGCACCTGAGTGGTTTACCACAGCACCCGTAGATGCCATTCGCAAAGTGATGAATAAAGCATCTTGGAAACAAAATGATGTCGATCTTTATGAGATTAATGAAGCCTTTGCAGTAGTTACCATGGCAGCCATGACTCAACTTGAATTAAATCCAGAGCAAGTGAATATTCACGGCGGAGCTTGTGCCTTAGGCCACCCTATTGGTGCATCTGGCGCTCGTATCTTAGTTACATTAATACATGCTTTGAAACATCAAGGAAAAAAACGTGGTGTCGCATCATTGTGTATTGGTGGTGGCGAAGCAACGGCAATGGCGATTGAATTAATTTAAGAACAAGGTACTGTTCACCACATTTTAAATGCCTTAGGCGAAGAAAAGTCAGATTTGAACGCAGGTTGAGTCAAATGTGATTTGGTGAACGTATTGAAGGTTAAAAAAACAAATTCTCCCCAGTTCCACATAGGTAGCTGGGGATTTGATATAAAAAGGATGTACATGCTACGACACAGTCTTATCTACCTGTTACTCAGTATTTTGGTAGTATTATTTGCCAAATACGCTCATCTCGTTATTGTCTATGTTGATATGTTTTTCACATACGTTAATTTGAAATTAACGCCCATATTCAGCCAAACGGGTTGGGGTCTTGTGATTCGCAAAATTTTAGTTCTTGTCTTGTTACCATTAATTATTACCGCCATTCCAGCACTCATTTATAGACTGATAAAAGGTGGCGACATGCCACACTTTATTGCGATTACATGGGTTATTTGGACAATCATCGTTTTAAGTGATATTTTGGTACGATAAGGAATTCAGCATGGCAAAATTAATCAGTCAAATTAATACAGGCAGTCAAGAGTTCAAAGCAAACCAAACAGCCATGCAAGCTTTGGTGGATGAGCTACACAATCGAATTCAGCAAATTGCTTTAGGTGGTGATGAGAAAGCGCGTGCCCGACATTTAAAACACGGTAAATTACTCCCAAGAGAACGACTACAACAATTACTAGATCCTGGGAGTCCTTTTCTTGAACTCTCCCAACTTGCAGCCTACCAAGTGTATGATGATGTCGTTCCTGCCGCAGGAATTATCACTGGAATTGGATGGATCGCAGGCACTGAATGCATTATTGTTGTGAATGACGCTACGGTAAAAGGCGGTACTTACTATCCATTAACCGTCAAAAAACACCTCAGGGCACAAGAAATTGCACAAATCAATCATTTACCCTGCGTTTATTTGGTTGATTCAGGAGGCGCTTACTTACCTCATCAGGATGAAGTCTTTCCTGACCGGGATCATTTTGGTCGGATATTTTTTAATCAAGCACAAATGTCGGCACAAAACATCCCGCAAATAGCAGTAGTTATGGGCTCTTGTACTGCTGGAGGAGCTTATGTACCTGCCATGGCTGATGAGTCCATTATGGTCAAAAATCAAGCCACAATTTTTCTTGGTGGCCCACCTCTTGTCAAAGCAGCAACGGGTGAAGTCATTAGTGCCGAAGAACTAGGTGGTGCAGAAGTCCATTGCAGGCATTCGGGGGTCGCCGATCACTATGCGGAACATGATGCGCATGCACTCCATTTAGCACGGATTGCCATAGCCAATTTAAACCGTAAAAAACCGCAACAGTTAAAACGGATAGAAACGATAGAACCCCTCTATGACAGTAAAGAACTTAACGGCATAGTTCCTGCTGATCCCAGAAAACCTTTTGATATTCGTGAAATCATTGCACGCATTGTTGATGGCTCTGAATTTGATGAATTTAAAGCACTTTTTGGTACGACATTAGTTTGTGGCTTCGCCCACTTGTATGGCTATCCCGTAGGAATTATTGCCAATAACGGCATTCTATTTAGTGAAAGCGCGCTCAAAGGGACTCACTTTATTGAGCTGTGTTGCCAACGCAAAATCCCATTGATATTCCTACAAAACATCACTGGCTTTATGGTGGGTTCAAAATATGAAGCATCTGGTATTGCCAAGCATGGCGCCAAGATGGTAACTGCCGTTGCTAATGCTCATGTTCCTAAATTTACCGTCATTGTTGGCGGAAGCTTTGGCGCAGGAAACTATGCGATGTGCGGGCGCGCTTATAACCCTAATTTTCTATGGTCGTGGCCTAACTCACGCATTTCGGTAATGGGTGGCGAACAGGCTGCTAATGTTTTAGCACAAGTAAATCGGGATAAATTGGCAAAACAAGGAAATAACTGGCCTGTGGAAGACGAAGAGCGTTTTAAAGAGCAGTTGCGTTCTCAATATGAAACTCAGGGAAATCCTTATTATGCGAGTGCTCGATTATGGGATGACGGGGTTATCGCTCCGCAAGATACACGTAAAATATTAGGACTGGGCCTATCAGCAGCCTTAAATGCCCCTATTGAACCAACACGCTTTGGCGTATTTCGTATGTAAGGAGGGCACCACGTGAGTGATTTGTTGTATGAAATACAGGAACACTTGGGTTTAATTACGCTAAATCGAGTGAGTAAACATAATGCGTTTGATAATCTGCTCTTAAGTGAAATGCAACATCAGCTTAATGCTGCAATTGCTGATTCTAATGTGCGCGTTATAGTACTCAAAGCCAATGGCAAACATTTTTCTGCAGGTGCTGATTTAGCGTGGATGCAAAACATGGCTCTTTACAGCGAAGAAGAAAATCAAAAGGATGCCATGGTCCTCGGGAATCTAATGTACACTTTAAATACGTGCCCTAAACCTACTTTAGCCATGGTACATGGCTCCGCTTTTGGGGGAGGAGCGGGTCTTGCCGCAGCATGTGACATAACGATAGCATCTCAATCTGCACGTTTTTGCTTTTCCGAAGTTAAATTAGGCCTGATACCCGCAGTCATAAGCCCCTATGTTGTTCAAGCCATAGGCGAACGTAGTGCAAAAGCACTGTTTATAAGTGCGGAAGTCTTTGATGCGTCTAAAGCATTGTCATTAAATCTAGTACAACACTGTGTTCCCGAAGAAAAATTGTTGGAGTTCACACTCAGCTATGCAAATCAAATCAGTAACAATGCACCAGAGGCGGTAAGGGCTTCAAAACAGCTAGCACGTTACGTAGCAAATCAAAAAATAAATGAAGAACTTGTTCATTACACTGCTTCATTGATAGCTCAGAAAAGAGTATCTGCTGAAGGACAACAAGGACTCAATGCATTTTTAAAAAAAGAAACACCAAACTGGGGCTAGATGCCATACCCCTTGTAGTAAAACACCGTCATCCCGAGTGTAATGAAGGGTATTCACGGTGTAGCACCGTGTAACGATGGAAGATCCCTAGTTACACTCGGGATGACGGCAGAAGATCCTGGAGTACGCTGTGATAATCCAGGTTAGAAGGCACAAAGCACCCAAGTTACAAAACACTTGGACTAAAAGTAAAAAATTAATGAGGCACTAATGTTTAATAAAATTCTTATTGCCAACCGCGGTGAAATTGCATGCAGAATCATCAAAACGGCCCGTTCTATGGGGATCCACACGGTAGCTATTTATTCCTCGGTTGATAAAGACAGTCTGCATGTACGTCATGCTGACAGTGCATATTGTGTAGGCGATGCACCTGCTAAAGAAAGTTATCTGAATATACCGAATATTATCCATATTGCTAAGGAATGTGGAGCTCAGGCCATTCATCCAGGTTACGGTTTTTTATCCGAAAACCCTGAATTTGCTCAAGCATGTAAAGAGGCAGATATCGTTTTTATTGGTCCGTCAGTAGAAGCTATGGAAGCAATGGCTTCCAAGCAATTGGCCAAACAATTACTGGAAAACACTAAGGTTCCTCTAACACCTGGTTATCATGGCAGTGCACAAGCAGAAGATACATTGCTTGCTGAGGCTAAAAAAATAGGGTTTCCTGTCTTAATCAAGGCAGCGAATGGTGGTGGCGGTAAAGGGATGCGCGCGGTCCATCACGAATCAGAGTTTAGCGCAGCCTTAGCTGGTGCAAAACGTGAATCTATGGCAAGTTTTGCCGATGATACCATGATCATTGAAAAGCTGGTTCTTAATCCACGTCATGTTGAATTACAAATCATGGCAGACAATCATGGCAATGTGGTTCATTTGTTTGAGCGTGATTGCTCCATTCAACGCAGACATCAGAAGATTATTGAAGAAGCACCAGCACCTAATTTACCCGCATCGCTACGACAAAAACTTGCTGAAGCAGCTTGCGAAGTGGCACGATCAATAAAATACAGTGGCGCAGGTACTGTTGAATTTTTAGTTGATAGTTCAGGACATTTCTATTTTATGGAAATGAATACGCGATTACAGGTAGAACATCCAGTAACTGAACTAATTACCGGACTGGATTTAGTCGCTTGGCAATTGAAAATTGCCGCTAATGAACCACTCCCCTTGCCGCAAGATAAGATTGAGGCACATGGTCATGCAATAGAATGTCGCATTTATGCTGAAGACCCGCACCATGATTTTATACCATCAATAGGACAAATCCACTTTTTGCAAGAACCTTCCGGAGATGGCATTCGTATTGATACAGGGGTACAAATGTCATCGCAAATTACCATGTACTATGATCCGATGATCGCCAAATTGATTGCATGGGGAGCCAACCGTGATGAAGCATTACATCGATTAGAGCAAGCTTTATCCCATTATTTTATTGGTGGTGTAAAAACAAACATCCCCTTTTTACAAACAATTTGTCACCACCCTAAATTCAGAAAGGTTGAACTGAGTACTGACTTTTTAAGTAAAGAAGAAATTAAACTGCCAACAGCAGATAAAGAAATGGCTTTACTCATGGCCGTAAGTTTTGATTATTTAAACACGATAAACGCAATCCAAGATCCTTTATTACAAGAAACCTTCGCTTGGCAATCACAAATCTCAAGTCACTGGATATGGCACTATAGAGACAAGGATGACTTGCTTGAAACATTAATTACTCCAATCAATAAAAATCAATTTAAAGTACGTTTAAAAGCACAAGAGTATCTGATTCACGGTCATTTAACTGGCAATCAGCTCCGTATTGAAACTGACGGACAAAATTATCAGGCAATCGTTGAAAATAAAAATCAATCTTTGACCTTGTATACGAGTCAGTGGCAAATTACTATTGATCGGTTTAATTGGGGAACTTTAGGTGCAGAAGTTACTGCTCACAAAGGACAGCTGACAGCACCAATGCCAGCTACTGTAGTCGCCGTTTTAAAAAATATTGGTGAACGTGTGAAAGCCGGTGAACGTTTGATCGTCCTCGAAGCAATGAAAATGGAACATACCATTCATGCCCCTGCTGATGGCATTTTATTGGATATATTCTATGATGTAGGTGCCCAAGTGAATGAAGGAGAGGAGTTACTGTCATTAAGTGAAGAGGATTCTTAACTAGAGAAAATTATGGACTATCCGCAAAACGTAACCATTATAGAAGTTGGGCCACGTGATGGCCTGCAAAATGAGTCATCTTTTGTATCCAGTAAGCACAAGATTGAATTAATCAATTTGTTAAGTGAATCTGGCTTGCAATATATTGAAGTGACGAGTTTTGTCTCTGCAAAAGCAATTCCACAATTAGCGGACCATAATGAAGTATTTTGCGCCATAGATAAAACCCCATCCATACACTACTCCGCCCTGGTGCCTAATGAGCAGGGCATGCTCAAGGCATTGGAAGCCGGTGTGAAAGAAATTGCAGTATTTACTGCAGCAAGCGAACAATTTAATCAGCGAAATATTAATTGTTCGATTGCTGAAAGTATTTCACGTTTTAAACCAGTTCTTGCTTTAGCAAAAGAAAACAACATCAGGGTAAGAGGCTATATTTCCTGTGTCCTAGGTTGTCCTTATGAAGGCAATGTAGCACCGGCAAAAGTAGCGGAAGTCACTCAAGAACTAATCGATTTGGGTGTAGATGAAATCTCATTAGGGGATACTATAGGTGTAGGAACCCCTCATCAGACTCACTTATTACTGGAGCAAGTACTTAAATTCTTACCACTAAATCAATTAGCAATGCATTTTCATGATACTTATGGGCAGGCCATAGCTAATATTTATACTTCATTACAGCACGGAGTACATCGTTTTGACAGCTCCGTTGCCGGACTCGGGGGTTGTCCCTATGCACGTGGGGCTAGCGGTAATGTAGCCACCGAAGATGTTCTCTATTTAATGCATGGTTTAGGAATAAATACCGGTGTGGATATCTTTAAAATTGTAACTGCAGGCGATACCATCTGTAAGATTTTAGGACGTAAAAATCAATCAAAAGTTGCAAATGCTATGTTAGCCAATCCTTGTAGTTGAACTCTTAAAAAATCTAGGTGAAAAGACAAATTTGAGTGGTGGCTATGTATCAGATTCAGATGGCTTGTAACCCGAGGTACACCCCGTAGAGCAATCGTTTCAATAAAGAAGAGAGAATGAAACATGAATGAAACCGTATGGAAGCCCAAACATCCGAAAGAAAGCAAGATGTGGCAGTTTATGGAATTTGCTGCAAAAAAGAACAGCCAAATTTTTGCAAATTATCGAGACTTGCATACCTGGTCCATCAAACATCCTGACTCTTTTTGGCCAACGCTTTGCGATTTCTTTCATCTACAGTTTGATACTGAACCCTATCAGATTCTAAGTCATAAAAGTGAAATGATAAACGCACGTTGGTTTGCTGGAGCTCAATTTAATTTTGCTGAAAAACTTTTATCACGCAAAGATAAACATCCGGCCCTAATTAGTCTTAATGAAGACAATACCAAACAAGTAATTAGCTATGAGCAATTATATAATTTGGTAGCGCAATGTGCTGCAGGTTTAAAAGCGGTAGGAGTTACCGCAGGTGATCGTGTCGCTGCGCTGATGCCAAATACCTCACATACCATTATTGCCATGCTTGCTGCCACCTCTTTAGGTGCGATCTGGTCCTCTTGCTCACCCGATTTTGGCGCTCAAGCGGCAATCGATCGACTGGGCCAAATCGATCCCAAAGTACTCTTTATTTGCGACGGGCACCAGTATCAAGGAAAGAAACACAATGGGGCCGAAAAGATCAAACAACTTAACGATGCCATTAGCTCGCTCAAACAAATTGTAATTTGTCCTAATATAAATGAACCCGTAGATGTCTCTACCCTACCTAAAGCACAATATTGGAATGACTTTCTTCGTCCCGCAACTCATTGTGAATTTGTTTCTTTGCCGTTTGAACACCCGATTTACATTATGTTCTCCTCAGGAACTACTGGTAAACCCAAATGTATTGTTCACGGAGCCGGTGGAACGCTTCTGCAGCATCTTAAAGAATTAGGATTACATACTGATCTTAGGGATAAGGACAACTTATTTTTTTATACTACGTGCGGTTGGATGATGTGGAATTGGACTGTTTCCGCACTGGCCTTGGGAGCTACGCTCACTTTATATGAGGGCTCTCCTACTTATCCCGAAAGCAATCGTTTATTCAAACTTATTGAAGAAGAGCAAGTTACTGTTTTTGGCACCAGTGCTAAATTCATTTCTTCAGTAGAAAAAGCAGGAGTTAAACCTCAAGATGAGTTTGATTTAACTCATTTGCGATGCATACTTTCTACAGGCTCCCCTCTTTTACCTAGAAATTATGATTACGTTTATCAACACATCAAAGACGATGTGCAACTCTGCTCTATCTCAGGTGGAACAGATATTATTTCTTGTTTTGCCTTAGGTAACCCCATACTGCCTATTTATAGAGGTGAGTTACAGTGTCTCGGCCTTGGTATGGCCGTTGATGTTTTTGATGAACAAGGGCATCCTGTTCATGAAGAGCGTGGAGAGTTAGTCTGTACTGCGCCCTTCCCCTCCATGCCGGTTGGTTTTTGGAATGATCCCGAAAAAATTGCTTATCAACGTGCTTATTTTGAACGGTTCCCCGGAGTATGGGCACATGGTGATTTTGCAGAGATTACTGCACACAATGGATTAATTATTTATGGGCGTTCAGATGCTGTTTTAAATCCTGGAGGGGTACGTATTGGTACTGCTGAAATATACAGGCAGGTAGAAAAAATTGATGAAGTACTTGATAGTGTTGTAATTGGCCAGGACTGGCAAGACGATGTACGTATTATTTTGTTTGTTAAATTGCGTGATGACATGGAGCTTACTGAGGAATTAATCAACAAAATCCGTTTAACGATTCGTCAAAATGCCTCACCAAGGCATGTCCCAGCAAAAATAGTGCAAGTTGCAGATATTCCTCGCACGATTAGTGGCAAAATCGTTGAATTAGCTGTTCGACAAGTGGTTCATGGCTTACCGGTAAATAATCTACAGTCTCTGGCCAACCCCCAGGCTTTGGATTATTTTAAAAATCGTGAAGAGTTACAGAAATAAAATAGCCTGAGTGCTTTGCCCAACAAAGGAGCTCCACGCAGTATCACGATGGGGATTCTTCGTTTCAATCGGGATGATGACAAAAAGATCCCGGATTACGCTGTGCTAATCCGGGCTACAAAGCTGCAAGTGGTACTCAGGCTACTATTTATGAAACACAGACAATACTAAACATTTCGTTACAGGGTAAAGAAATCCCCGATGAAAACAAATTAACCAAGTTCCCTGTCTGGGCATCATTAAAATTGAGATAATTTCCCCATGTTGCCCCTGGAACAACTCCAAAAACCAATGAGGTCTCACCAGCCAAACCTAAGGAACCGTTAGTAGCCGCTGTTCCATCAGTAAACTCGTTACATGTAGCCAAATTCGCAGTGTATTGATTGCCATCTTCAGTATTGTTCATATCTGCAAAGGCCCAAGCAACGATATCAGTGGCCGTAGTGTTTGACAGAATACTTTGGATACCGGTCCAAAACAAACCAAATGCCACTTCATTATTGTCATCCCTTAGATTTGAGTTACTGCCATCAAAAACACCATTTTGATTTACTGTATTAAAGAGCGTTTTTCCATCTGCATAAACATACTGTGAACCAGGTACAAGCGGCCAATCGTTTGCATAAACACCTCCGCAACCAGTTCTCCCATTAACAATAGAACAAGGAGATCGTGTCGAAGTAACTAACAACGCTTTAAATGACAAGCCTTTAAGTGCTGGATTTCCTGAAGTTAATGCAGCATTTTGGCAAAAAGCATCAGCCCCTGCAATCCCACCTAAAGCACCAGTAGTCTGCTGAAAACGGCTGGTTAGAAAAATAACATGCGATGAAAATACGGAAACAGCATATTCTTCACAGGAATACGTTTTACCCGTGCCATTTAAACATAACCTGATATTTATAGAACCTATTGGTCCATCTAAAGTAATTTTTGCAGGCGTGGTATCACTGACTGAAAATAAGACAAACCCATTAGGAGACGGTGCTTTACCCACAATACGATATCCTGGGGTAAGAATTTTGATTCCGGCCGTAGGATAGGTCTTTCTCGGAGTTGTGGTAGTAATGGATAGCGTTGATGAAGCAGGAGGAATTACAGCGATAAAATGTTGTCCTGATCCAGGAATAAAAGCATTGCTTTTGGCTAAAGCTACTTGCTCTGAGAAGAAAAATAATGTCATACCAACAAGTAGTATCCTTTTTATCATACCGAAATTCCTTTATTAAATTGTGACAGAACAAATAAGAGCATTCGCATAGTTATTACCCGTTTTAAGGGTATTAATAATGAGATCATTATTTTTGGCCAATTTCCCTTGCCCCAAATAAAAAAAGCGATAACCGCATTCCAGAGGAATTTTATCTGCAACCTGGTTAAATCGAAGGCCTGCTCCTACTGTAGCTGCGAATGCAGTAGTATTATTATCAGAAAAGCCATTATCGGGAACGGTAAATGTGGTAAGAGCTACTTCTTTATAATGGCTGGTTTCAATGAAATTGGGGCCAATGCCTACATCAATAGCGAGATTGATTTTATCGCTATGAGTTTGCACTAAACTTTTTGCCATAAAAAATAATGGAATATTTTGTGTCTTATAGGTATAAGAAAGATTCGTATCTAACTGTTCTTCAATAATGTAACCCTTAGTTGCCGTTGTGCCTAAGAAAAAAACATTCGCTCCATAAGAAAATTTAAATCGATCACGTTCTGGTCCGTCCAAAAAGTAACCCACGCCCACAAGACCATTCCCTTGAGCATGACTTTTAACGGTATATCGGTTTCCAACCAGGGTTTTTATATGAATATCTTGGGCTTTTCCTTGAGTTGCATAAAAACCCCCGAGTTCAAGAAGCAAATGACCTTTTGTGTAATCAAAAAAGAAATTATTTGCGGGTTGGTCGGCTGCAAAAGAAGTAGTTGAGCTCACAGAGGCCAAAAATATGAGTGCTAATCCTCTGTAGGTGGATTTATTAAAAAGCATCAGACATCCTTGTATTTCTCTATAACTGCCTCATATCGATTTGCATCCCCTCAAACTCAAACATAGTGGATGTTTCAGCGTGTTATGATGTTGCAGCAAGTTAATGTTTGTTAAAGATCAACATATTACAATGCAATAAAATCATAAACAACATTTTCCAGCGCTCTTTCAAGAATAACCTAAATCATTAGACCACTATAAATTGAGAAATCACTACCACCCGCAAAATATGATTAAAATGAGTAAGGTGATACTTTTTTTAGACCGACAGTTTGTGTATAATGTTGCAATGGCGTCGATTTGAAATTCAGCTTGCGGACGCTCAAAAAAGCACTCTTTTTTGAAAATACGGCTAAAGCGGATATGAATCGCATTTCCTCTAAGTCTTCTGCCCGCACGCATAATCTCAGGTTATAAATAATGATTGAATTAGTTGGATTATCTAAATCCTTTTCGGGAAAATCTGTCCTGCGTGACATTAATTTATTTATTCAAGAAGGTGAAATTTTTGGAATTATTGGCAGAAGTGGTGCAGGCAAATCTACCTTATTAAGATGCATTAATCTTCTAGAACGGCCTGATAAAGGCGATGTTTTGATTGATGGGCAGGGTCTGACAACTCTTTCGAGAAAAAACTTAGCTCTAGCTCGCCATAAAATGGCTATGATTTTCCAACAATTCAATTTACTCAATTCAAAAAATGTGTACGACAATATTGCACTTCCTATGCGCATTCAAGGTATAGATGAAGAGTCTATTCGCAATAAAATTGAGGAATTACTACCTATAGTCGAATTGACGGATAAGAAACTGGCCTATCCGGCACAACTTAGTGGCGGACAAAAACAAAGAGTCGCCATAGCGCGCGCTTTGAGTTGCTCCCCTAAAATTCTGCTTTGCGACGAAGCAACTTCTGCTTTGGATCCAGAAACAACCGATTCTATTTTGGCATTACTCAAAAAAATCAATTCACTTTATGGCATCACTATAGTTCTCATTACTCATGAAATGGATGTAGTGAAGCGTATTTGTAACCGATTGGCAGTGATGGTTGATGGTGAGTTGGCCGAAACCACCGCTTTAGCCAATGTATTTAATAAAAAGGACAGCCTGGCTCGAAGCATGCTCTATGCTCAACTCAGTCCTGAGTTGCCAGAATGCCTCACGAACAAGCTCGCAGACTACGTGACGGATAAACCATTACTACGTCTGTTTTTCCAGGGTGAAGAAGCAACAGTACCCTTTATTAGTCAAACAAGCCGCGAATTAAATCTGGATATCAACATCTTACTCGCCAATATCGATCGTTATGACACAGTAACCTGTGGTGTATTAGTAGTCGAATTAACGGCACATCCATTTTTACTCGAAGCATTCATTGAACGCTGTGAACAAGCCAAATTAACTGTGGAGGTTTTAGGTTATGTCCTTCCCGATGGCATATGATTTATTCATTGCAACAGGCGAAACATTGTATATGGTCGTCACCAGCACCGTATTTGCGGTGATACTGGGTTTACCTTTAGGAACTTGGCTTTATTCGTCGAGCCAAATCAAACCCATGCCTAGGGTTCATAAGACATTATCCACCTTCATTAATATGGCCAGGTCCATTCCTTTCATTATTTTATTGGTGGCAATTATTCCATTTACTCGACTTATTGTTGGAACCTCAATAGGAATGAATGCAGCGATAGTGCCGCTTACTCTCGGTGCAACTCCCTTTTTTGCCAGACTGGTTGATAACGTTTATCGGAGTTTACCTTCTGGGCTTATTGAAACCGGATATGCGATGGGCGCTAGCACACGACAAATTATTTTGCATATTTTATTGCCTGAAGCAAAACCTGCTTTAATCCATGCAATTACGGTTACAGCCATTACTTTAGTTAATTATTCTGCAATGGCAGGAACCGTTGGTGCTGGAGGGTTGGGCACTCTGGCAATTAACTATGGTTATCAGCGTTTTGATGCTGGGGTCATGATTTCAACTGTAATCATTTTGATTGTGATGGTTCAACTAACCCAAATGATCGGAGATTACTTAGCAAAGCGTTTTTTACATAATTGATTTAAATCATTTTTGGAGTGTTTCATGCGAATTTTAGCTTATTGTGTTTTATTATTAAGTCTTGTTGCGTGCAACAAGCCCTCACCAAATACTTTAGTCATAGGAACTATTGCTGGGCCAGAAACTGAATTGGTTGAAACAGCAAAAGAAGTAGCTAAGAATAAATACGACTTAAATATAAAAATTGTAACATTCAATGACTACAACCTTCCTAATGAGGCGTTACAGGATGGAAGTTTGGATGCTAATGTCTACCAACATTTACCTTACCTCAATGCCGCTGTTAAAGCGCATGGCTATACACTGGAGGCGATAGGCAGAACTTTCGTATACCCTATGGGAATTTATTCCAAAAAACACACTTCATTAAAACAATTACCTGAAAAAGCAGTCATTGCCGTACCTAATGATCCCAGCAATGAAATGCGTGCCTTGCAACTGTTGGAAAAAGCGCAGTTGATTACATTGAAAACGACCCATGATAATACTGGCTTAAAAGATATTGCGACCAATCCACATGATCTGCAATTCAAAGAAATGGATGCAGCACAACTGCCGAGAGTCTTGCCTGATGTCGATGCAGCCGTAATCAATACAACATTTGCCCTGCCTGCAGGTTTAAATCCTTCACATGATGCTTTATTTACTGAAGATAAAACCTCACCGTATGCCAATATCATTGTTATTCGTAGCAATTCTCCTAAAAAAGCACAATTGGAGCTCTTTGTTAAGGCATTAAACTCCGAAGAAGTTAAAGAAAAGGCCAAAACTTTATTTGGAGATTCGGCGATTCCTGCTTGGTAAAAACCTATCTAAGCTGGTGTAGCCGATTTTTCTATGCCCCAGGTGATGGCGTAAGCTCCAAACCAGGGCATAGAGTTACGATTCATCATTAATATTTGTCTAAAAATCTGACAGCGCACCTTAAGATTAAAGGCTTTTAATTCTCTCTTAATGAAAAAGTGTTATACTTTTAAAAAAGATAGCTCTTGAGGTACTTCTCTATGCCTTCATTTAGAAAAGCGTTTTTTAACTTATTTAATTCTCAAAAACTGGTAAAACAGTTTACTCCTGATGAACAAGAAAAGATTTATCAAAAATATCGTGACTCTGTAGGGTTAACCCAAGACCTTACTTTTGGATCTGAAGCCTTCGCTCACCATGCCGAAAAGCGAATTAAAGATCACACCGGTTTTAAAACACAAATCGGGTCCAATAAAGAAGATACTCTAGAGAAATTACTCAAAGATGATGCTCCCAATACTAAAAAAGAAATCAAAGATGAACTCAAAAGTATACTAACCCCACAACCATTTTATACTAAGGCTCAAGAAGTCTATAAAGAATCCATGGAGTTTTTTCAACAACGAATGAAACAAGTTCCTGAACTTTCCGTTGAGCAACTGCGGGGCTATCATGAACAAATTACTACGAGAGCTCGAGATGCCTTAAAAGCGCAACAAAAAAAAGAACTGAAAGAATTCCAAGACAAAGCTGAGGGTTTAGCACAGAAAATAGGAGCTGTTGCAAATACGAATGATCCTGAGCAAATTAAAAAAATAAAAGAAAATCTAATTAAGGAATTAGAAAGCTCCCACAAAACACAACTTGATGAATTCAACAAGACTGCTCAAGAAAACCTGACCACCCTCGATAAAGCGTCCGCTCTTGAACGAAAACGAATCATCTTCTCTGGCCAATTGGAAAGTTGGGCGTATCAACTCAGTGCGAGCCAAAAGAATAAAATGCTCGATGAAATGGAACGGGTTCGAGCAGAAAATCGTAAAAAACGAGGCTTATCTGACACAGACGCCCTTACAGGCGCTGACATCAATGTTGGTGAAAATACGATATCTGCCGTAAATCCAGCAGACTTGGATTTTATTATTTCCTTAACTGGAACACAGATCGTACAAAAAAAAGCAGCAAAAGAAGGCGATCCAGGCACCTGGCAAGTGCACATGTCTGCACGAATACTCTCCCCCTTTTATTATTTAAGTAATAAGCAAAATCCCAAGGTTGATATGTTGACCATGGCTCAGGCCGTGAGAGCCTCTGGTTTTGACTCAATCACAATGACCATTAATTTTGATGATCCTAAAACTCGAACGCAAAGGGCTAGACAAGCCTATGAAGCAGCTCTTGAAAGTGGTTTTGATCCAGGCTTACTCCCTGGAGAAGAATCAAAAGGAGAAAAAGGATTAAAAGGTATTGTATTAAAGGATGGAGCAGGCAAAGAGATTGATCCGAGAACACTGTTCACCCCTACCGAGCTGGAGATGCTTCATAAAGAGGCTGCCCAACGCCGTGAAAGGCTTAAATCTATCGCAGAAGAGCCTCCAAAAGAACCTTCAACAGAAGTTGCTAAACAATATCGTACCGAAATTGATAAAGGTAGAAATGAAGCTCGAGCTAAAGCTGGAAAAACAGCAATTGATAACGTTGAAGAACAACAACTGGAACAAGATGTAAAAACGACTCTCAGCTCTTAGATAAAAATTAACCTGGTTTTACTTGTTTTTAAAAACCAGGTTTAGTTTTCGTCATCCTCCTAATTAATGTTCAAAAAATTCCACTACTCCTCAAACCTAATTTCTGTTATTTTATTAGATTAACTACGGGTTAGGCTAAGGAGATAGCTATGAATACTCGTGAATTTGATGAAGATGTAAACGAAATGGAAGAGTTTGGCGTCGATACCGTCTTGACCCCAGAAACAAGCCCATCAACAAAATTGGAACGAAGACGACGCATAGAAGATTTGTTTGAAGAAAAACGCCTGCGCGAAGAACTGTCTGACTTCGGTTAGTAGTGTAACAGATACCTCTGCCTACCGTAATTCCCCTCCCCCACTTTGAGGAGAATGGTAGGAGTGAGGTTTCTTTAAGCTATCAGTACCCTCATCCGCCCTAATGGGCTTCTTCTCATATCCCGTCATCCCGAGCATAGCGAAGGATCTCGGTTAACACAATGCTACAGGGGAGATCCCTCGCTATGCTTAGGATGATGAGGCAAGGAGATAAAGGAAATTTTTACTTGATGGCACCGACCATCGTAGTCTGACTGCTAGCAGTCAGGAGGAATGGATCACATTCCTGTTTTGCAAGCAACTGCCTCATGATCATCCTAAATTAGCAAAATAAATATCAAACCGCACTGTTTTTCCCTCCACAGCAGCATGAGCAGGTAATAAAGGTTTTATTTTTTGGGGCCATTTTACAACGACCTTTTGTTTCGTACGTTGTAGCGCCAATTGAATAACTCTCTGTGCATCTTCATCTGGACCAATTAATTGTTGTAATGCTTGCATTTCTTTTTTTACCAATGCTGATTTGTTGCGCTCAGGATGCATGGGATCAATGTAAATAACATCAGGATAGTTTGGTTCATCTAATGAGCTTAAGTACGAATAGGCATCTTCGGCAAGAAATTTCAAATGCAATTGTTGTTGATCTGCATCACTCCTGCGCAACAATGCATCCAATACCAGGGAAGCCATAACCGGATGACGTTCGAGCATCAATACTTCTGCACCAAAACTGGCTAAAATAGCAGAGTCACGCCCCCAACCCGCAGTTGCATCAATAATTTTAAGGCCTGCAGTTGGTTTACAGGCGCGTACTAGTCCTTGCTTTTTTCCTTCAGATTTTCTTTTACTCCAAAAAGCAGCACTGAATTCAGCAAAAATTGGAGAGAAACCGGACATTTTCAATGAAAGCCCTGTTTCAGTGACATAGAGACAAGGATTGGCATCTTTCTCTAAATAAAAATTCAATTGTTCTGCAAGAGCTTTTGCTTTATCGAGCAGGCCTTCGTGCTCATAACCTACCGCTGAGATATTGATCATATAGATAACCTGTAAGATTTACAGAACTTCAGCCCTGGTGGATTGTAGCCGGATTAGCGCAGCGTAATCCGCTACAATCCACCACTAAATAAACCAGGCTACTTATATCATCCAATCTGCAGTAATGAAATATCAGCAACTCCTTGCAATAAATCCTGTAAACATGCCAAAAGTGCTAAACGGTTTGCTTTTATTGTTTGATCCTCAACCATGACCATTACTTTATCAAAAAACAGATCGACCGGTTCTTTAAGACTAGCAAGCAATTTCAGCAATGGACCATAGTCAGCAGCACGGTACAAAGGCTCTACCGCACGTGCTACTTGATCGATGTGAATATATAAAAACTTTTCGGGCCCCTCCTCAAGAAGTTGCTCGTTTACGGGTGACAAGGTTTGTCTTCCTGCTTGAGAAAGTAAATTGTTCACCCGTTTGCATGCAGCGGAAAGAGAAGCGGCTTCGGGCAATTTTACAAATAACTGTAAAGCAGCAAGACGCTTATCCAAATCATACAACCAATCATCCTGACGAGCGCGTACTGCATGGACCAAATCAACACTTAAACCTTGACTTTGGTAATAGGATTGCAATCGCTCCAGGATAAAAAATTTCAATTCATCCAGTAAATTGGGTTCAACGGATATACGTTTTCCATAATGAACCATTGCTTGCTCAATTAATGTACTTAAATTGAGCTGTGCTGGCGTTGCAATCAATAAACGGACAACAGCCAAAGCATGACGACGCAATTTGAATGGATCTTTTACCCCTGAAGGTCTTTGGCCTATGGCAAAAATACCAACCAAAGTATCGATTCGATCGGCTAAAGATAAAGCGAGGCCCAAATCAGATTCAGGTAAGTCATCTGCAGCGAAACGAGGCATGTATTGTTCATTTAAAGCGTGTGCAACAAACTGATCTTCACCATCATTTAGTGCGTAATAATATCCCATTAACCCCTGTAACTCGGGAAACTCACCAACCATTCCAGTCAACAAATCACATTTACTCAGTTGTGCGGCACGTTGCGCTTGTTTGATATTTAAGTGTAAGGCCGGACTTAAATAGGTCATCAGAGCTTCAATTCGTAACGCTTTGTCAAGTAAGCTCCCCAATTTTGCCTGGAAAACAACCTGTTCTGTACCAGCAATATGCTGGCTTAAAGGCAGTTTTTTATCTTGTCTAAAAAAGAACGCCGCATCACTTAAGCGAGCACGCATCACTTTTTCGTTTCCTAAAATAACTTGTTTTGGATTGGAACTGGCAATATTAGACACTGTAATAAAATGAGGCAGTAACTTCCCCTCTTTATCCTTAAGTGCAAAACACTTTTGATGCGATTGCATCGAAGCAATTAATGATTCAGCAGGAACTTCGAGGAACTCTTTTTCAAAATTAGCCATCAAAGCTTGGGGCCATTCAACAATTGAAGCCACTTCGTCAAGTAAATCTTCTGGCATGACCGCTGTCGCTTGAACGGACGCAGCCAATTCCTCCACCTGTTTTCTAATCATTTGTTTTCTGATTGTAAAATCAGCAATAACAAAGGCTTCTTTCATCTGTGATTCATAGCTTTCTGCTGAATTAATTACAATGGATTGCGGATGGTGAAAGCGGTGCCCTCTACTGTTGCGATCGCTCTTAATGCCCAAAATAGAATGCTCAATTACTGTATCGCCATAAAGCATCACCGCCCAATGAACAGGTCGGGCGAATTCTTCATCCCCAGCGCCCCAGCGCATGGGTTTAGCAATCGGCAAAGCAGCTAAAGATTGACCTATTAAAACAGGTAATAAATCTTTGGTTTTATTACCCTGGCTTAATGTTTCATAGACAATCCAATCCCCTTTATCCGTTTCGATTCGAGAAAGTTTGTCTACGTCCACACCACATGACTTCGCAAATCCAAGTAAGGCTGCTGTAGGTTTTCCATCCTTGTCATAAGCCGCAGCGAATGCCGGACCTCGGCGAGTAACACTTTGGCTTTTTTGTTCTTCTTGCAAATCAAAAATTGCGATTGCGATCCGTCTCGGTGTGGCAAAACGTTTTACCTCACCATACTCTAATTGTGCTTTATCTAATGCAGCTAATAACTGATTCGCAAACTCATCAGCTAAAGGCCAAACCGAACCAGAAGGTAACTCTTCACAACCTAATTCAAAAATAAAATCATTGACCATCACACACCTTTTGGTTAAGCATAGGAAAGCCCAAAGCCTCGCGCGCTTGATAATATGCTTGCGCAACAGCTCTTGATAAATGTCTTACGCGTAAAATATAGCGTTGCCGTTCAGTAACGGATATCGCTTTGCGTGCATCCAGTAAATTAAATGAATGTGATGCTTTAATTACCATTTCATAAGCTGGAAGTGGTAATTGTAACGCAATTAACTTTTGTGCTTCAGCCTCATAGTAATCAAATTGTTTAAATAATTCGTCCACATTCGCATGCTCAAAGTTATAGGCGGACATCTCTACTTCATTTTGATGAAATACATTACCGTAAGTGATTATGCCATTTGCTGTATTACTCCAAGGAAGATCGAATAGGTTATCTACACCCAGGATATACATTGCCAAACGTTCTAAACCGTAAGTCAACTCACCGGTTACAGGCTTACATGCCAGACCGCCTGCTTGTTGAAAATAAGTAAATTGGGATACTTCCATTCCGTTTTGCCAGACCTCCCAACCCAGGCCCCAAGCACCTAAAGTTGGTGATTCCCAGTTGTCCTCAACAAAACGAATGTCATCAGTCAAAGGATCCACACCCAGAGCACGTAATGAGTCCAGATATTTATCCTGTATGTCTAAAGGCGATGGCTTAAGGACCACCTGAAATTGATAATAATGTTGTACCCGGTTTGGATTGTCTCCATAACGGCCATCAGTGGGTCTCCGAGAGGGCTGTACATAAGCCGCAGACCAAGGCTCAGGGCCTATTGCTCGTAAGAAAGTAGCCGGATGAAAAGTACCCGCGCCAACTTCCATATCAAAGGGTTGTAAAATGACACATCCTTGCGCAGCCCAATATTGCTGCAAAGTGAGAATAATGTCCTGAAATGTAGATGGTTTTGTCATGAAAATCTCAATGTAAACTGGGTGGAGCGAATTGGAACCTGGGAAATTGGTATGAAAACCCAGGCTAGGGTCTATTTAAAATTCTATCTTGTGCCACAATGGCTTGATTTATGTCATCCGATACTCACACAACGCCCTTCATCGGAGCGTAGTGACAGAACTCCAGAGTGTAACACAATGTTACAACAGGAGATCCCTCACTATACTCCAGATGAAGGGGGCATTTCGATGCTCTAAAATTAACCATTTTAGCTCAATCTAGTAAAATGTAAACAGCCCCTACTTCAGTAGCTACCTACGATTAATTATGAATTACCTGCTGCTTTCTTAATTAACTCTTGCAGTGACTCTTCACTAGCAGCACCAGGTATAAATGAAGGTTCAGAACCTGTTTTAAATTGTCCATTTGGAGTTGAAGCAATTATAAATGCAGGTGTTCCCATCAAGTGTAATTTTTCTGCTAATTCACGGTTTGCATCTAAAATAGCAGTCACTTCTTTGCTTTGCATGTCAGCCTTTAATTTCTTCATATCCAAACCTAAAGACTTTGCAGTAGCCATAACGATTTGATCATTTAAGCGCTTGTCAATGCCAATCAATGCGTTATGCATTTCTTGATATTTACCTTGCATACCAGCAGCCAAAGCAGCTCTGGAAGCCAACTCGGAGCTCTTACCAAAAATTGGGAACTCTTTATAAACAACGCGTAGATCACTGTCTTTTTTAATTAAGCTGTCAATAATAGGTGACATTTTTTTGCAATGGATGCATTGGTAATCAAAGAATTCAACAATAGTCACATTACCTTTTGGATTCCCAACAATGGTCGTTTTACCTAAAAACAATTGATCGGTATTTTCTTTAATTGCAGATTGTGCTTGCTGCTGCATATTTTGTTGTTGTTTTTGTTGCAGCGCTTGCGAAGCCTCCAAAAGCACTTCTGGATTAGCTACTAAATAGTCATGCACCACTTTTTCAATTTCTTTTTTTTGTGCATCAGACATAGGAGTTGTATTATTGGTATCTGCTGCCATAATTGCAGGTGATACTAAAGATGCTGTCAGCGCTCCTACTGTCAATAAATTTGTAAATTTCACACAGTTCCCCTTATTTAATAGTTAACATAATACCAACAACTTTCCAACCGGCACCCTAGCATCCGCTTCAAGAAAATTCAATAGGGTCCGTTTACAATTCTACTATCTTGGCGAAAATGACATAGTTTCAGTGCTCTTACGTTCTTTTGAATTAGGTCACTGTGCCTCTACAGCTAAATTAGCATAGGCTAAAACCAGCCACTTAACACCATGTTCTCTAAATTTTACCTGAACACGGGTATGTGCCCCACTCCCCTCAACAGCCAACACCACACCCTGACCAAACTTGGCATGGGTTACACTTTGTCCCAAAGACAATCCCGAAGTTTCTGCTTCTGGCATCACTGTGGGTTTATTTCGAGAAATAACAGGAGATTGAAATTTCGCCTTGACACGAACTTCATTAAGTAATTCTTGAGGCAGCTCCCTTAAAAAACGTGAAGACCGATGATACTCCTCTCGCCCATATTGACGTCTTATTTCAGCATAAGACAAAACCAATTTTCGCATAGCGCGCGTCATACCCACATAGCATAAACGGCGTTCTTCTTCTAAACGTCCAGGTTCTTCCAAAGACTGTTTTCCAGGGAACACCCCTTCTTCCATTCCAACTAAAAATACTATAGGGAATTCAAGCCCCTTAGCAGCATGTAAGGTCATTAAATGAACATAACGCTCATGTTCTCCCGCCTGCATTTCTCCAGCCTCCAAAGAAGCATGTGCCAAGAATGCGTTAATTAAAGGGATTTCCTCATCTTCCTCTTGTTCATAACGAAATTGTTTTGCAGCATTGATTAGTTCTTGGATATTATCAAGGCGAGACTCCGACTTATCCCCTTTGATTTTGCTGAAATGAGCATACAATCCACTCAGCTGAATCACTACAGATAACTGCTCATCCAACTCCATTGATTGAGTATTTTGGTGCAATTGTTCTATTAATTCGATGAACTTCGATAATGCAGAACCTGCCCTCTGAGCCATCTCACCCGATTGTAATAAGGTCTTAGCCGCATGCCACAATGAGCATTGTTCTGCTTTCGCATAATGACGCAAATCGTCAAGCGTCTTTTCACCAATACCTCGTGTTGGGAAATTGACTACGCGATCAAAAGCGCTATCATCGTGAGGATTAACTAATAAACGCAAATAAGCTAAAACATCTTTGACTTCTGCTCGATCAAAGAAACGCACCCCACCATAAATACGATAGGCAATCCCTGCGCGCAGCAATGCCTCCTCTAAAACCCTGGATTGGGCATTGGAACGATATAAAATAGCAATTTCATCAGCACTTCCCCCCTGATTGATTTCCATCATAATTCGTTCGCAGACAAAGCGCGCTTCTTCCAGCTCATTAAACGCGCCGTAAACTAGAATTTTTTCCCCAGTTGCCCCATCCGTCCACAAGTCTTTCCCCATCCTCGAATTATTATGGGTAATGAGTGCATTTGCCGCGTTAAGTATGGTTGCTGTGGAACGATAGTTCTGCTCCAAACGGATAATTTGGGTATTTTTAAAGTCCTGAGAAAATTGCTGAATATTTTCAACCTTAGCGCCACGCCAACCATAAATGGATTGATCATCATCACCCACTGCCATAACAGCCGTATGCTCGCCTGCGAGAAGACGTATCCATGCATACTGAATCGTATTCGTATCTTGAAACTCATCGACTAATATGGCTTGAAAACGTTGACGGTAATGCTCAAGAATTTCGGGGTTATCACGTAGTAGCTCATGAGTCCGCAATAACAACTCTGCAAAATCAATCACCCCTGCAGTCTGACATGCTTGTTCATAGGCACTATAAATATTGAGCAAGGTTTTACCAGGTCCGTAAGGCAAAGTATGTACGTGTTGAGGTCGTATTCCCTCATCTTTACGCCCATTAATAAAGGACTGGGCCTGTTTCACTGGCCATTGTTCGGGATCAAGGTTCAATGAGGCAATAACGCGCTTGATTACCCGCGCCTGATCTTCAGAGTCCAGAATATGAAATAATTCAGGTAAATTCGCCTCTTTATAGTGTCGACGAAGTAAACGATGGCACAATCCATGAAAAGTTCCTACCCATAGTCCCAGTACCGGAGTACTCAAGATACTATTTAACCGTGCTTTCATTTCGCCCGCAGCTTTATTGGTAAAAGTTACGGCCAAAATTCCATGAGGCGAGATATGCTCTTCTTCAATAAGCCAGGCTATGCGACTGACCAAAACTTTCGTTTTTCCACTTCCTGCTCCAGCCAGGACTAGCGTATTACCAAGTGGAGAGGTAACTGCTTCACGTTGTCGCTCATTCAGTCCTTTAAGAATTGCAGCAAGAGTCATAAATAAATCCCAGGAAAAAAAGATGGTGTATTCTATTAAGAGATCCTACTATCTCGCAAGCGAAAGAAAATAGAAGCTATACTAACTTTAAGTATAAACTTGTTTTACAGGTAAACCTAGAAAAAGCAGTTGTGGTTGTGGTCTCTGCCATTAAGTTTCTGCCTACACCCTGCAGCGTAACCGCGGGGCGTAGTTAAAAACGATTATCGCTGAACTTATTGATAGTAGAGGCTATTGTAATCTGTTTTTCCAGGTTAAAGTGAATACTTATTGCTTTCAAGCGCGCCACAGCGCAAAATAATGCAATAAGGTAAAACAAACTTCCTAAAGGACTATAATGCACTCACTCTATCCATCAATTAAACCTTATGCGCAACATGAATTAAAAGTTAGTGCACTACACACACTTTACATTGAAGAAACAGGAAATCCCGAGGGATTGCCTGTTGTGGTATTGCATCCAGGCCCTGGTGCTTCTTCTGGTGATGGTTATCTTAGACGTTTTTTTGATCCCCAGCATTATCGAATCATAATTTTTGATCAACGCGGCTGTGGACGCTCTACACCACATTTGGAAGTTCGTGAAAATACAACCAGTTTATTACTGGATGACATCGATGCCATCCGCGATTTCTTAGGCTTATCCGAATTTGTATTGTCTGGTGGAGGTTGGGGTTCTTTGTTGGCTTTGCTTTACGCGCAAAAATTTCCTCAACAAATTAAAGCGCTGCAACTTCATCAAATTTTTTTAGGAAGGCAACAAGATTTTGATTGGTTTTATAAACACGGAGCGAACCTGGTATATCCTGATTTTTGGGAAGAATTTATTAGTAGCGTTCCTGAAAACATGCTGGGGCAAATTCCCAAGTATTATGCCAACTGTTTGCAAGGCCCCAACGAACTGGCACGTATGAGTGCTGCAAAAGCATGGGCCTTATGGGAAGCACGTTGCAGCAGTTTGCAACCTCATCTATATGTTATTGATCAATTCAGCGATCCGCATTTCGCCCTGGCTCTTGCAACATTGGAGTCCCATTACATCAACAATCATTTTTTCATTGAAGAAAATCAGGTCATAGCGAATGTCCATAAAATAAGACATATTCCAACATATATCGTACACGGCCGTTTTGATTTAATTTCTCCATTGGCTGGTGCCTTCGAGCTTCATCAGGCCATACCAGCATCCAATTTAAGAATAGTTCGTGACGCAGGACATTCCGATAGAGAATCAGGTATAATTGATGCCTTAATTTATGCAAGTAAAGAAATTTCCAAACAAGGGCTTGATGCATGTTGATTGTAATTCAAAGGGTGACACACGCCCGAGTAGATATAGAAGGCGAAACTGTCGGCAAAATCGACCAGGGTCTTTTGATTCTATGTGGTTTTGAGCCTGAAGATTCAGAGCATACTATTAATAAAATGTTAGATAAATGCATCAACTACCGTATTTTTAGTGACAGCCAGGGTAAGATGAATTTAAGTCTTAAAGAAGTTCAAGGTGGTTTATTATTAGTGCCACAATTCACTTTAATGGCGGAAACTCAAAAAGGATTGCGTCCAAGTTTTTCTAATGCAGCACCTCCTGAGCTTGGCCGACAACTGTTTGATAACCTATTGACTCGAGCATCTCAATTATACCCTCATACACAAAGTGGATGTTTTGGTGCCGACATGCAGGTTCATTTATGCAATGATGGCCCGGTTACTTTTTTGTTAAAGTTCTGATAACCAAGATTTACATATAACTCGCCAGGCAGAATCGCGCAATCCCGTGCTTAGCGAGGATCTCGTGCTATCCATGGAGATCCCTTACTCGGGATGACGCGATCCGCTCTAATTATAAATAAAATATCAACGATAGTCGGAGTCACTATAGATTGTTTGCAAGAACATCAAACTCGTGTAACATCTTCCAATAAGTTGAATAATAAAAAAAATCATGCGCTTAATTTCACTAGTTATCAGTTTGACCAGTAGCCTCGTTTTAACCGGTTGTGTCTGTAAGGGGACTAACCCCGCCGATCCTTTTGAACCTTTTAACCGAAAGGTATATAAGTTTAATACCGTATTTGACAATGTATTTTTAAAACCTCCAGCCAAAGTATATCGAGCTGTGCTACCTGCACCGGTACGTAAAAGTGTCAATAATTTTTACAACAACCTGGATCTCATTCCTACTGTAGGTAATGATCTTCTCCAAGCTGAAGGAAAATGGGCAATCAGAGACTCATGGCGCTTTATTATCAACTCTTCTTTAGGTGTGGGTGGTTTATTTGATGTGGCTAAAACTTTTGGTTTACCCCCCCATTCAAATGATTTAGGTCTTACCTTAGCTAAATGGGGAGATAAGAATTCGCCCTACCTAGTTATTCCTTTACTGGGTCCAAGTACTCTTAGAGATGGTGCGGGATGGTTATTCCAGTTTGCATTGTACAGCCCCTATGTTTACATTCATGATGATACGGTAGTCTATAGTTTATTAGCTCTGCGCTATATCGATTTACGCTCACAACTGTTAGATACAGATCGTATAATGGATGAAGCATTAGATAAATATGCCTTCATGAGGGATGCATACCTCCAATACCGTAATCATCTCATTGCAGGTGCTCACCTAGATACTGGCACTCTGTACGTTGATGATAAAAAGGCAGATCAAGAAGCTGCTGCTGAAGTTGGCAATGATTACGTCGATGAATAATATGCAGCCAGGGTGAAGCGGCAGCTTAACCCTGGCTGCATAAGCAAAGTTTCCAAATTTTCCTTGATCGCGAGCATAGCAAAGGATGCCAATCACAGCACCGTGCTACTGCGCGGAGATCCCTCGCGATGCTCGGGATGACGGGTGCTGTGCTATAGGCTTATCGGTAAGTTGTGTGTCCAATCTAAGCACGGCATATTTTCTGAAGGCACTTTAAGAAATCACCAGCAATATCGAGTTTTGTTTCAGCTTCTATTTCACGCAAGCAAGTTGGGCTAGTCACATTAATTTCAGTTAAATAATCACCAATCACATCAATGCCAACAAAATATAAACCTTTGGCCCTGAGAGTAGGTCCTATTTGTTCGCAAATCCATCTATCCCTTGGAGTAATAGGTACTACTTCACCACGAGCACCTGCAGCCAAATTACCTCGCAAATCACCTTCCGCAGGAATTCGTGCCAATGCATAAGGAACAGGTTCGCCATTGATTAATAAAATGCGTTTATCACCTAAGTTTTTTATTTCATGAATGTAACGTTGGGCGATAATGGTTTGAGTTTGATTTTTAGTTAAGACTTCTAAAATAACCGCCAAATTTTTCCCCTGTTCTTCGACATGAAATACAGAGTTTCCTCCCATCCCTTCCAGGGGTTTGAAAATAACTTGTTTGTGCTCCTCCCAAAAAGCTTTCAATCGTTTCATATTTCGCGATACCAGTGTCGTTGGACAGCACTGAGGAAAATTTAAGGTGAAAAACTTCTCGTTCGCATCACGTAAACTTTGTGGTTTGTTCGCAACAAGAACCCCTTCACGTTCTGCGAGTTCCAAGATATATGTGGTGTAGATGTATTCTATATTAAAGGGGGGATCTTTGCGCATCAGAATGATATCAAGCTCGCTCAAAGGCATTTCATCTAACTCTTTGATCGTAGCCCAATCCTTGCTGAATACATCTCCAATACTTAAATCATGCACTTGTGCAAAAGCGCGCCCTTCCTTACAAAATAAATCTTCTTGTGTAAATACAACACAGGACCAACCCATCTCTTTCGCTTTCTTGATCATAGCAAGCGATGTATCTTTATAAGGTTTTAGCTGATTTAGAGGATCCAGCAGCACGCCAAGTTTCATTATTCACCCCCAATAGCGGCTATTTCCCTTGCTGCAGCAAGTGCAGCCAATCGTGCAATCACTCCATAAACATAAAAACGATTGGACTCATCCACCTCAGTTAAGTCATCACAAGGCATATTACACGCTTGAGCAAAAGCCAAGGGTTCAAAATGCATTCCTGGTGCGTTTAAGTTTTCATCAATCCCACGCTCTTTGTGTACTCTGTAAAATCCACCAACCACAAACTGGCCAATCATGTAGACAACAGGTTCAGCAACAGAACCATTGGGCATGGTTTCAAAGGTATATACCCCTTCTTGGATAATAACTCTGTCTACTTTACGACCGCCTTTGCTGGTCGACATTCGAGTACGTTGTTTTCTATTTAATTGGCGCACCTCTTCTGCTTCATGCACCATCATGACGCTCATGCCATAGGTACCATTATCTGCTTTAATCACAACAAAAGGTTTCTCTTTTATCCCATATGTTGCGTATTTATCACTCATCAAGGTGAGAATTTTATCCACTTCGATTGCTAAACTATCTATCCCCTCCTGTGCCATAAAATCCAAACCTTCAAGCGCACTGAAATAAGGATTAATTAACCAGGAATCCATCCCTACAAATTCGGCAAAGTCTCTAGCAACCTCCTCGTAAAAATTAAAATGACTCGATTTTAATCGTGAAAACCAACCTAATTGTGCTGTGGGCCTTATTTTTTGTTTTATTCCTTGCAAAATTTCAGGAATTCCTTGCGACAGATCATTATTGAGCATGAGAAAGCATGGGTTAAAATTAGTTAATCCCACACGGTCTCCTTGACGTTCTATAGGCTCTAATAAGAGACTTTCACCACTTTCAAGAAAAACTTCAGTAGGCTCTTTAATCTCAGGATCCAAACTGCCGATACGCACCACAAAACCAGCTTTTACCAAAATAGTTCGCAATATGTTGAGACTTTTTAAATAAAACTTATTTCGAGTGTGACTTTCTGGAATAAGCAAGATTCTGGTGCAATCGGGAACATAATCGATGAGCACAGACTGCGCAGCCTGAACACACAAGGGCAGAAATTCTGGATTTAGATTATTAAATCCTGCCGGAAACAGATTAGTATCTACTGGTGCCAGTTTAAATCCTGCATGTCGCAAATCAACAGATGAGGTTAAGGGCGGCGGTGTGTCTTTCCATTGATGCCTAAACCAAGATTCAATTGCGGCTATTTGATTTAATACAATTTTTTCCACATGAAACAATGGTCCAGAATGTGCTGTGGTCAAATGAGGAACAGGGATTTCATGAACATTCATGCTTTTTCTTCTCGTTTTATATTTTTGACGATGTTACCGGGGTTAACACAGAAATAAAAGATCTTATTTATTTTCTGTTATTATATTGTACGTTAGATCTTTATGTCTGACTCAATCCTTTATAGCGGGAAACACTGCCAAAAAATGGGTTTGTTAGACTCAAAAATCAACAAATATTAAAACTCTTGCATCATGTGTAGATTGTGATGCAGGTTATGCAAGGGTGCTATTGATTAACAAAACTAAAGGAACTGATTCATGATCAATGAGCTAGTACAACAATTTTCCACACAAATACAAACTTTTTTATTTATCATGATGCTTATCAATGGCATTTTGCATTTGATTTTTGCTGGTGCAGTAGCCCATGATGCAGGAAATATGAATCGAACAGGACAAAAAACTGTTTTAGTTTCTGCAGCGACCTGGGCATTTGCCACCTTGATAGGTGGGGTTTTCACAGCAACAATTTATTGGTTGCTGCATCATTCCACATTTACACGACCAACAATAAGAGAGGTTCGTTATGACCAACCCTAAGATCAAAACGATTGATGTACATCAACTAAAAAAATTGATGGAAACCAATCCCAATCTTTGTTTAATTGATGTTCGAGAATTAGACGAGTGGCAAGAGTTTCATATAGCTGGAGCATGGCACATCCCTAAAGATACCATTGCATCATGTATTGCTGCGAAAATTCCAAATAAAAATCATCCTATCTATTTGCACTGCAAAGGTGGAGTAAGATCTTTATTTGCCGCTCAAGTTTTAATGGATTTGGGATACCAAGAAGTTTATTCTGTTGATGGGGGTATTATTGACTGGGCAGTCTCAGGTTATCCTATTGAGCAACAGAAAAAAATCTCGGAACCGCAATTATAATTCTGTAATGGCTTTTGCCCCTAAATTCTCGACCGCCCCCCGATTTGTTCGGGGGGGAAATCCGCGGTATCCAGGAGAGCTGGGCTAAAACACTAGACCGTAGGCAAAATTTGGTTATAAACCAGGTTCAGGAAGATAAACTAGTTACATTGCACTGATACCAGTTCCCTAACCTCTTCCATATACTCTTTACTCGTAGCAGTATCAGAGATAGGATGACTAACCTCACTCGGTGTAAAAAATCCCTGGTTTTGCCTGATTTTTTTATCAGATTCTTTTAATTGTGATTCTTTAGGCTTCTCAATCTGGCCCAATTCAGAGGCTTTTAGGTCTTGTTCTTTGGCTTTCTCAATCTGCTCCAATTTAAGGCATGCTATTTTTTTAACCAAATCTTTTAGTACTGTTTCTACCTTATAATTCTTAATTTTTTGGGTTGAGAATACCTGTTTACTTTTGTCCAAATAACCGTTGCTCGAATCCCCACCGACATATACATGTGCATGCATAAAGCCGCTTAAAGCCTCATACATTTCTAGTAAATTTTTGGAGTCTGGGAAGTTTTCTCGATCAAGATTAAGGGAAGTTGTTAGTTGATTATATAAAGTACTGTTCTCAGGAGACAAAAAAAACGAAGTTACAGTGCCTTGATAACTTTCAAAAATTTGATCACGAATATAGAACGCTGCAGCATATAGAACAAGTGTTTTATCATGACTAGTGGATTTATCAAGACATGCTAAAACTTTAAGTAAGTATTTACATTGAATTGCTCGCTCAGGATGGCTAAAAGAAAGAGATATTAACGCCTGATGTAAATTTTTTTCATCCAATTTATGTCTTTTTAATTCAGTTGCAATACTCTCCCTGATATATTTTGATAATAAATCGTATTCAACATACTTAAAACCCATTTCTGCTCTCCTTAAACTCCATGAATCGGGATTAGTAAAATTTACTTCAACGTGAGCAGTTTAAACTAATTAATAATGCCAGTCATGCATTTTGTTTTTACTACTTAATTAATTTTTATCTTTAAAAGTCAATAAGATATCATAAAAATCTTTTACTTTGTTTGATAAAAACAATCTTGAACTCAGCTTACTAAAAACGATTTAATGAGTTGAAGAAGAACTAGAGCCTCTTTTTGGATTGCTTTTTTAAGCACCGTTGATTAATTTAACTCTTTTTGCCCTCGTTAGGATGAGTTATGAAAAAATACATCGGCTTCGTTTTTCTTGTTCTAAATTGTCTTAATAGCTATGCGCAAATGAGTCAACCGAAATTAGTCGTTCAACTGGTAATCGATCAATTACGCGGCGATTTAATTTATCAGCACCAACAACAATTTGGTAACGGTGGATTTAGTTATTTATTAAATCATGCCATTGATTATCACAATACGCATCATCCTCATGCCAACACAACAACCTGTGCTGGACACGCAACAGTCGCAACAGGAAGCTTTCCAGCCTTGCATGGTGTCGTTAATAATGAATGGTATGACCGAAAATCACAACAAATGGTTTATTGCATGGAAGACTTGCAAACCAAAATATTAAGAACACCCCATACACATACCGCCACTCCAGGACGTTCTCCTAAAAATCTATTTGCCTCAACTTTAAGCGATGAAATAATACTCTCGCAAAAAGGGCGTGTCTTCGGAGTCTCCTTAAAAGATCGTTCAGCAATCACCCTTGCAGGGCATGCTGGGAAAGCATTTTGGTTTGATACGACCAATGGAGGTTTTATTAGCAGTACTTATTACTATTCTCAATATCCTCAATGGGTTAAAGATTGGAACAAAAAATACCATCCCAAAGACTACGATTGGACTCTTGGTCGCTCCAAGACTGAATATCAAAATGCCAACTCACCTGTCTTCCATCACGAAGATGCGCTTTTTGGTCAAACCTTTCCTCACCATGTAAGGCACTCTCCTAAGCCTGAATATTTTAAAGCACTATCTCGGACTCCAAAGGCAGATCAACTTACTGCAAATTTCGCTGAGCATCTTTTAATTGAGGAACGATTGGGTCAATCTAATGGAAAAACTGATTATTTAGCTATTAGTTTTTCTGGTGTTGATGCAATTGGTCATCAATTTGGTCCTAATAGTCTCGAATCAGAAGACAATTTATTGGAATTAGATAAAACCCTAGCTCATCTTTTTGCTACCATTGACAAACAAGTGGGACTAAATAACACCCTTATTGTGCTTACCGCAGATCATGGTGTAAATGATGGACCAACCTATCTCAAAGCACATCATTTCAAAGAAATTGATCCAATTAATATCCCTAGAATGGAGCAATATATTCGTGCTCTGCTAAAGAAACAATATAAGCTTCCAGAACAGACACTAATGGCTATCGTACCTCCTTATATCTACCTTGATCATAAAATAATCAATCAACATCAGTTGAAACTGAACGAGGTCAAACTTTCACTTGCACAGGCTTTAACATTAAGGCCTGGGATATTCAAAGCATTTGCTTTACCAATTACTGGTATTGAAAAAGATTGGCTTAGCGCTAAAGTGAACAAAATGTATTATCCAGACCGTTCTGGAGATATTTACCTCGTTCAACCTCCAAATCAATCCAATGGAGCAAAAAGTAAGGATCGAGTTAGTCATGGTAGCCCTTGGCAATATGATAGCTATGTTCCTTTACTCTTTGTCCACCCCTATTTTAAAACCCAACGCATTTTCCGACCGACTTATACAACTGACATTGCCCCCACTTTATCCGCTGTGCTCATGATAAAAAATCCATCTGCAGCGGTTGGTCAGCCTTTGCAAGAAATAGTATCTGCTTTTAATTAAAAGCATCGTGGGTGACGCGAGGCGATAGTAGCGCTTCGCGGCACCTCGGTTACTTTTTACCTGAGAACTCATAGAAAATCAGCTAAACTTTAGTATAGAGTGAATTGTTTTATGTCCTCAAAAACTAGGCTGTTTAATAAGCAAAGCCTAAGAAAAGATTGAATTTAACACAAAAAACCTTTAGTATTTGCGAAATTTCTAGCGATATTATTATGAATAAACAAGCCATAATTATTGGGATTTCAGGCCCTTCTGCATCAGGTAAAAGTCTCTTAGCAAATACTATTGTTAATGAGCTTGGCTCAGAACAGGTAGTAGTTATTTCTGAAGACGCCTACTACAAAGATAATGGTCATTTGCCTTTCACTGAAAGAGAAAGAATAAACTATGACCACCCTGATTCTTTTGATCATGCTTTGCTTTGTGAGCATTTGAGGCAATTAAGGGAAGGTAGACCAGTTGAAATACCAATTTATTCCCACTCAAAGCACATGCGCTTGCCTGAAACCAGAACTATTGGTCAACATGCCATTATTATTCTTGAAGGCATTTTACTCTTCAGTGATAGAGAGTTACGCGAAATAATGGATATTCGAATTTTTATGTCTACTCCTCTAGACGTGTGTTTAACCCGCCGTTTAAAAAGAGATGTGGTTGAACGGCATCGAACGTTTGAATCGGTAGTACATCAATATGAAACCACCGTACGTCCCATGTACTTGCAGTTTATTGAACCATCCAGTCGCTACGCTGACATCATTGTTCCTCGTGGAGGAGAGAACAGGATTGCTATTGAAATGATTCAAGCTAAAATGCGTGAATTGTTAGCATCACACACTAATTAATTGAGGAGAGAATAGTGGGATTTTTAGCGGGTAAAAAAGCACTCATTATTGGTCTTGCAAGCAATAGATCTATTGCTTACGGCATTGCCAAAGCATTTCATGAACAAGGAGCTGAATTAGCGTTTACTTATCAAAATGAACGTTTAAAAGAACGCGTCGAGTCAATGGCAGCTGAATTCAATTCCACACTAACCTTTCCTTGCGATGTAGCTCACGACGACGAAATCCAAGCTCTTTTTTCCAATCTCCGCAAACAATGGGATCACCTGGATATCTTAATTCATTCAGTTGCTTATGCCCCAGCAGATCAAATTAGTGGCGACTTTGTAGAATCGTGCACTCGCGAAGGTTTTAGAATTGCTCATGATATCAGTGCATACAGTCTAATTGGTCTGGCACAAGCGGCCTTACCCATGATGGAAGGAACTGAAGGTTCTCTTTTAACACTATCATACTATGGCGCAGAAAAGGCAGTCCCTAACTATAATGTTATGGGTGTCGCGAAAGCAAGTCTTGAAGCTTCTGTACGTTATTTAGCTGCGAGTTTGGGACAAAAAGGCATCCGTATCAATGCCATATCTGCAGGCCCTATCAAAACACTTGCTGCAGCAGGCATTAAAGATTTCCGTAAAATACAAAGTGCTTATGCAAACATTACCCCTCTCCATAGAAACGTTACTATTGAGGAAGTTGGAAATACGGCTGCGTTTTTATGCTCTAACTTGGCCTCTGGGATTACAGGCGAAGTAGTTCATGTTGATGCAGGCTATCATGCAGTATCAACTATGAGTGATATCAGTTAATCTTTTTTGACCTCTCCTGCAATTGGGAGAGGTTTTCGTTTATCGAAAGAACTTGATTTCACTTGAACACCAATAATAAGTTAATTTATAGGCAACATCCAGAAGCTCACTCCCATTGAAATAACATGCTCTATTATTACTTGCTTTTTTAACCCAAATTTATAAGCTGTTCTTTACTCAAATAATCAAAAAAACTCATCATGCATCGTGAATGCTAGATTGCTACTATTTATTTGGACTTTAGTCATGAGTTCAATCGCCATGAGCGATCCATTTTTTTGGTAATTAACTAAACTAAATCGCCAAAATACTCTCTCCATATATCCCGCACGCCCCTACCCTAAAGCTCATTACAAATTTTATCCTGCATAATTCGTTATCAATTAATCGTAATCCAAATATTTAAATTACCAACAACTATATCAATTATAAATCTGATAGATCAATTAATACTCATTTAGATGATATAATAAACTTATGCAAACCAAAACACATACCCCTTATTTTTCAGTGTTGAACAAGATTAAGTATGAGGAACATTCTATGGCACCGCAACCAATCAGCAAAGAATATTTAGATAGAATGCTTGGTGAAGTAGGTCATGATACACAGCAAGGAAATAACCTACAGTCTCTCGTTAAAAGATACAATGAAGCATTATTCGAATTAGGTGAATTAAAAAGAAATCTCGAATGGAAGCTTATACTCGAGCCAGATGCGTTTAAGGCCGCGGAGCAAAAACTTATACTAGCGGGTAAAAATCTAAAATCAGGTCATGTATTAGACACCAAATCATCCAGTTGGGTGAAACACATGCAAGAATATGACCAAATTGTAGCAAAACTAAAAGAGCATAAAATAGATCAAACAATCAAACAAAAATTCAGCGCCTATTTTAAGGATCCTGATCACAAGAAAAAAGCTGATGAATTCATTGAAGCATACAATAAAAAACTTGAGGTCTTGGAGCAAGAACGAGAAGAGTGGAAGCACAAAAAAGATAAAAATGGTAATTCGTTGTACGATCCAATCATGGAAACAGAGGTAGAAAAGCAACTTAAAATCGTTCAAGCACATGTAATTCAAGCAATGCAAGCCACAACAGCAGCAGAAAAGGCAAAAAAACTTGGTCTAGCTAAAGAAGCACTTGCTGGAGTTGGACTTTCTTTGGCTGGAGCAGGTTTAGGAATGATTATTGCTGGTTCGGGAGGCAGCGTAGTTCCTGTGTGGGGAACCATCACAGCAGGAATCATAGGAGGCATAGCAGGAGGAATCTATGGGGGAATAAGAGCTTATAGAGGTTATGAGATTGCTAAAGCAAAACTTCAAGCTAGAGTGGATAGGGTTTTGGGAGCAATCACAGAGTACCCTAGTCTAGATGACTCTACGCCTATGAATAAAGGGATAGCACAGCTGAAATCGCAAGATAATTTTGCTTGGCTGTTTGGAGGACCTCGAGAAGCTGACTATAAAAGAATGCATAGGAAATACCTAAAAACTGGCAAAAAAATCGATAAAAACGATAAAGATACAATTGATTTAATGCTACAAAGCAAATTTGCAGAGAGTAGAGGTGCTTATTTCCTCATGTTGGAGGATATGATTCGTGAGAATGCGGCGGATGCGGCCTTGCAAGTCGCTGCTGGCCTTACTCCAGCCCCCCCATTCGATCCCTATACCGCATTACTCATATCATCGCAATTCACTATTATGTGCACTGCTCAGATAGGAACGGCTCGCGCCATGGCAAATCTGGCGCCAATCGAGGGAATGCCCTCAGGGCATATACCTGTGGGTAACAACAAAGATCTAATGCATAAAGCAGCCGCTGGCTTAGCTTCTAATGCTGAATGCTTAATTTCACTGGCGCATCAGATTACCATTTGCACAAATATAGAACAAGAGATACGGGTTGAGATGCTGGCCGATGTTCATGCTGCGTTAGCTTACACAATAGAAACCTATGATGAGTTGGTGTCAAAACACAATTTACCCTTACAAAAGGACTTAGTCGAAGCACTAAAAACGGGTATATCAGCAGATATAAAAAACAAAGGATTAAAAATAACAGTAGAAAGTGAAGAAATTACAGCGTCAGGGAACCAAAGTAAGCAAGAAAAAAAGGTATATAGTGCGGGAGCTGCTACGCTTAAATATCTGAGAAGTGAAGCCCTACAAAACACATCATCTTCATTTCATCATCTGAAACCACCCAAAATCATGGAGAGGCCGAAGTTAGAAAAAGCGCTTGAGGGGGCAGATTATTTCATGAATGTTACTGCTGGACCTGCGTTAGGAATTTACGCAGTAAGCACCACCACATTTAGCCCATATGTACTTAATCCCGAATCACCTCAAACAATTGAATTAGGACAAACAGGAACAACTGCAGCAGGACTTTCAGTAGGAATAACTTTGGGCGTATTAGCATTGGCATGCGGTGTTGGATCAGCAGTATGTGGCGTTAAAGCAGAGAAAGAAAGTGCAAAAATATGCATACTAGGAGATGTCGCTGAACGACGTCGTATTATTCACAGCAAACTCCATAACTCTGAGCGAGGAAGTGCTGCATTATCGCAACGTACAGATGATGAACTCCGCAATCTGCTTGATAATCCGAAACAGCAGCTCCTATTATTAAAAACCCAATCGGTGGGTTTAGCAGTGCAAAGCGAATCGGCGCAGAGAGTTCAAGAATTATCCAAAACAGAACGGATATCACACTTAAGAAATGTAGGAATGTGGAAGGGCAAGGGGCGCGAGTTGCACCGGCCTATAACACCTGGTCGTCAGAAATATATTCTTGATGTGATGAATGGTGGCCTAAAATGTATCGTCGATCTACCTAATAAGCTGAAGCATGAAATAGATGCCCTTGATAGAAAACATCCAAAATTACACTCACAAGAGAAACACAAAGAAAACATCAAAAAACTTCTTAAAGAAACTAAAAGAGATATTGAATTGATGAGGCAAATTGTCGATTCACTTCATGGCTTACCTGACGGCACAGACCCTGAATTGATTAATAAGCTTCATGATGTACTGTTTCAATTACTCGCCTTATCGGAACATGCGCAAAAAGAATATCCGCCACATCAGTTGGATGTGTACTCAGAAGACCAAGAAGTCCATTATAGAAATAAACCTAGTGTAACTGATTTTAAGATCATGGAGTTTTATGATTTGATTGAGGAATTTAAAGCAAATATACCGGAAGGACCAAAGGACTTAAGAGGAAAAGCAATGGATAAGCTGGGACTATAATGTAACCATTAATCAGTGTTAGTATATTGAACTCTCTGGTAAAATTAAGTTATCTTTCCATAGTCCAATAGACTAACTCAAGGAGATATAACAATGAAGCCTGCGATAAATAAAACGAGTCTAGGTACTCCTGAAGAAATGATTTCAGCAATAGTCGAATGCTGCAGGAAAGGACATAAGTGGGGCGTAAAGGCGATTCTTAAAAACATTAAAGAAGATGAACGTGGCGCGCTATTAAATCAACGTGATCGTTTTGGCGATACCGCACTAACAGCAGCTGCTGCTGGTGGTCACCATAGTTTGGTAAAATATTTATTGGAGATCCCAGGTGTTAATCCAAATGTTACGACCGAAGGCACCGGATTTACTCCTCTAATAATGGCTGCCGCTAAAGGATATGGCAATATGGTGGACACCTTGATTAAAAAGCCAACTGTAAAACTAGAAATTAAAGATATAAATGGACTGACGGCCGCAGAAGAAGCGGAATACGCAAACCATTTAGATATCTCAAACACAATAATAAATAAAATGACGCGGTGATTCGCATCTGAAAGCGAGAATAGTACGCACGTAGGTTCGTATTAGCATAAAGTAAAACGAGTGTGTATCGAGACTCATTCTGGATTACGACTAAGTCTAATCCAGTCCCTAATCCTTTAGTTGCCAATAAATATTTTAGAAGTATGCTGAAATCGTGTTAAAACGTTGTATCGAGTTTTCCAGCGATACATAGAAGCAAGTCGTTCAGCTCAACCTATATACTCAAGCAAAGACTTTATAAAAAAATTAAAACGACTAAAAAACAGTCTCTAATTATTTTTGACCTGCTTTCGGGGAGGAAGGCTCTAAATCTTCAACCTCCAATGCAGTATCCTTTGGACCTAAATTATTTTTTTGGGCATCTAGTTCTTCAGGCAGATCGGCTGCACCAACGCGAGTGTTCAGAAGAGTCTCTAATTCCACTGGCTTATCGACTGAATCGGATTGATTTTTGAGTTCGTTCTCTGCTTCTGATTCTTTTGCCGCTTCTGATTTGATTCTATGCCACTTAGACTTACCCATGATACTCTCAAAAAAAATTACCTAAGGTAATTATAGTCCAAGCGTACTTAAAGTTAAGGGTGAAATTGATTACTCAATTTCCCCCATATTTTTATATACTGCATCCAATGCTTTTAATGACTCAAGCAAAGACTTCATTTTAGCTAAAGGCCAACTGTTAGGACCATCGCTCAAGGCCTTATCTGGATCAGGATGAGTTTCCATAAACAACCCTGAAATACCTGCAGCTACTGCAGCACGCGCAAGCACAGGAACAAACTCACGTTGTCCGCCAGAAACGCCATTATTTCCTCCAGGTAGCTGCACAGAATGCGTTGCATCATAAACAACAGGACATCCTGTTTCGCGCATAATCGCTAATGAACGCATATCAGAAACCAAATTATTATATCCAAAACTCACACCACGCTCACACGCCATAATCTGTTCATTACCACATGCTTGCGCTTTAGCAATCACATGCTTCATTTCCCAAGGAGCTAAAAACTGCCCTTTTTTGATATTCACGGGCTTATTCATTGACGCTACTTTTTGAATAAAATTGGTTTGTCTGCATAAAAACGCTGGGGTTTGTAATACGTCAACAACACTAGACACTTCCAATAATGGCGTATCTTCATGAACATCAGTTAACACAGGAACACCTACCTGCGTTTTTACCTTTTCCAAAATCGACAATCCCTTTTCAAAACCAGGCCCTCTATAACTGGATATAGAAGAACGGTTTGCCTTATCAAATGAAGACTTATAGATAAAAGGAATCTGTAACTGGCTGCATATTTCTTTTAAATATCCAGCTGTTTCCAGCGCTAACTCTTCACTCTCAATGACACAAGGTCCAGCAATTAAAAATAAAGGCTTATCTAAACCTACTTCAAATCCACATAATTTCATTTTTAATTTTTTCCTTGATGTTTCTCGCGAGCAGCAAGTACAAACTGTTTAAAAAGCGGATGGCTTGCTCTCGGAGTTGATGTAAATTCTGGATGAAATTGACAGGCTAAGAACCAAGGATGGTCTGATAACTCCACCATTTCCACTAAAGAATTATCTGCTGAGCGTCCAGAGATAATTAATCCATGATTGACTAGGCTTTCCACATATTTATTATTTACCTCATAACGATGACGATGACGCTCGATTATTTGTGGTTTTCCATAGACCTTGCGCGCTAAGGTGCCTTCTTCCAATTGACATAATTGGGCTCCCAAACGCATCGTACCACCTAAGTCGCCATCTTCATCACGAAGTTGTTTTGAACCATCTACATCCATCCACTCACTGATTAATCCAAGCACAGGATATGCAGTATTTTTATTAAATTCGGTGGAATTTGCTTCTTTTAAGCCAACAACATTTCTGGCAAATTCAATTACTGCGGTTTGCATTCCCAAACAAATTCCCAAGAAAGGAACTTGATGCTCTCGAGCATATTGGATTGCTTTTATTTTACCTTCCACACCACGTTCCCCAAATCCCCCAGGAACAAGAATAGCGTCGATACCTTCCAAAATTGAAGAACCATGCTTTTCGATCAATTCAGCATCTAAATAGACGATATCCACTTTAGTCTGAGTATGAAGACCAGCATGCAACAACGCTTCATTAATTGATTTATATGCATCATTCAATTCAATATACTTACCAACCATGGCAATTTTTACAGTCATGGTTTGAGTGGCTTGCATCGCCACAACGCGGTCCCATTCGCTTAAATCAGCGGGTTTGGCATCCAGCCCTAATTTCTTGACAACGATGTCATCAAGTCCGTGCTCATGTAATATTCTTGGAATTTGATAAATACTTGGCGCATCCTCAAGAGGAATAACTCCCTCTTTCTCCACATTAGTAAACAGTGCAATTTTAGCGCGATCAGACATAGGTAACGCTTTTTCTGAACGACAAATCAAAATATCAGGTTGGATACCTATAGAACGCAATTCCTTCACTGAATGCTGCGTTGGTTTTGTTTTCGTTTCGCCTGAAGTAGCAATATAGGGTACTAATGTCAGATGGATAAATAAGGTTCTTTGCGACCCTAATTCAATACGCATTTGACGAATGGCCTCGAGAAAAGGTAATGATTCAATATCCCCAACGGTTCCACCAATTTCAACCATTGCCACATCAAAACCGTCAGCGCCTAATTTGATGCATCGCTTGATCTCATTCGTTATATGAGGAATAACCTGAACAGTCCCGCCTAAATAATCGCCCTTCCTTTCTTTTTTAATGACGGTTTCATAAATTTTTCCAGAGGTAAAATTATTACGTTTTGTCATCGTTGTATTTACAAAACGTTCGTAATGACCTAAATCCAGATCGGTTTCTGCACCATCATTGGTTACAAAAACTTCACCGTGCTGGAATGGGCTCATGGTTCCTGGATCCACATTAATATAAGGATCAAGTTTAATCAATGTTACTTTAAGACCACGTGCCTCTAGAACAGCAGCGAGAGACGCAGCTGCAATACCTTTGCCTAACGAAGAGACCACACCACCTGTAATAAAAATAAAATTTGTCATAATTGACCTTGTATCCTGCTAATTAAGTACTATTCAATTGAGAAAAATTGGTGTATGTAGGGCGGATTAGGGCTTCGCCTAAGCCAGGCTACAAATCAATCAGGACTTAACTTATTGCCAATAAATGTCCCATTTTCTCTTTTTTAGTTTTTAAATATCTGTGACTTTCCTTAGTAGGTTCTATTTCTAAAGGCACTCTTTCCATAACCTTTATTCCATAACGTTCGACAGCGGCAATTTTTGATGGGTTATTCGTTAATAACCTTATTGCGTCAATACCAAAATATTTCAGCATTTGATAGGCAATAGCATAATCCCTACTGTCAACAGGAAGACCCAGTTGATGATTGGCATCAACGGTATCCCAACCTTGCTCCTGCAAGGCATAAGCTTTTAGTTTATTTGCTAAACCAATTCCTCGCCCTTCTTGGCGTAAATAGATTAAAACGCCTCCCTCAGCTGCAATCTGAGATAGAGACTGTTCTAATTGTTTTCCACAATCACACTTACACGAACCAAAAATATCGCCAGTAATGCATTCAGAGTGAATACGCACTAAAGGCACACGATTGGCAAATACAGGTGGCTTCACTAAAGCAAAATGCTCCGCACAATCAAGTTCATTTGCAAACACAGTCATATTAAAATCACCTTTGTTTTGCAAAGGAATACGAGTTGAAGCAGCCGCTTCGATTAACGCTTCATGACGAATTCGGTATTCTATTAAATCTTTGATTGTAACCAGAGGGATATTATGTTTTTGAGAAAACAAAACCAATTCATCGCGTCGACTCATGGTACCATCTTCGTTGATAATTTCACAAATCACTGCGGCAGGAGTTAGGCCAGCAAGCTTTGCTAGATCAACACTGCCCTCTGTTTGTCCAGCTCGTTCCAACACGCCTTTTTTCTTAGCTCGTAAAGGAAAAACATGCCCAGGAGAAATAACATCCATTGGCCCGCTTTCCGGACTAATGGCTACTTTAATAGTCTGAGCCCTATCTTTAGCAGAAATACCCGTTGATACGCCTTCTGCTGCCTCTATGGATACAGTAAATGCGGTACCATAAGGCGATTTATTATTTTGCGCCATCATGGGTAATTGTAATTTATCAATCAGTTCATCAGCCATAGACAAGCAGATCAATCCACAACCATGACGAGACATGAAATTAATTGCTTCTGGAGTTGCATATTCTGCCGCAACGACCAGATCTCCTTCATTTTCCCTATCCTCATCATCCATTAAAATAACCATTTTACCGGCTTTGAGTGTTTCCACTGCATGTTCTATTGTAGCTAATGAATACTTCATAACGCGACCTCATTTGATCCAGTGTTCATTTTATCTTCCCGCCAATCCAGACATGCTATCATATTGTCACCCATAGCATGCCAAGAAATTGTATGCGCTCGGTTAAAAATCCCACTCTGCTGGTATGCTGAAACTGCATTGTGCTCCAAAATACTTGGAACTATATATAAATAAGTTCGATGAACCAATCCTTCTTGATGGAGTGCAGTAAAAAGAGCCCCTCCTGCTTCTACCCAAACATCATGAAATCCCAACTCTCCTAGGTGGCTGATTATAGCACTTAAATTCATAGATCCATCCTTAGAAGGAATAAAATGCAAAGTACTATTGGGATAAGAAACTTCTCGTTCATTGCTATGATATACATAACAATGAGCAGCTGTTGAAAAAATTTGCGAGTTTTTATCAAGACTTAACTGTCTGTCGATAATTGCAACTGGTTTTGCCTGCTCTTCCTGGCCTATACGCACATTCATCTTGGGATTATCCAGTTGCACTGTTCGAGCGGTTGTAAGAATCACATCAGCCGCCGCGCGCATTCGATGCGTGAACTCCCCGCACAAAGCATTAGACAAAATAACCCGTTCCCCTATTGTGCGACCGATTTTACCATTTAATGTTTGTGCTATTTTCACTGTTACTCTTGGCTTTTGCGTCAAAGTCCAATAGGTATAACTTTTATAAAATTCAGTAATCTCATCTACAGGATAGTGCGTCACTTTTATTCCATGAGCACGTAATTTTTCTGTGGAATTATTTTTAGCTACAACTGGATTAGGATCCAAATAGGCAAAAACAACCTCTTCTACTCCATACTGAATAATCGCATCGACACAAGGCGGCGTTCTTCCCCAATGATTACAAGGCTCGAGAGAAATATATAGACTGACCCCTGGCATTTTAGGAGGAATCTGTGATAACAATAATTGTTCTGCATGAGGTGTCCCTGCACCTCTATGACATGCTTGTGCTATAATAGTTCCATTTTGCACAGCAACAGCGCCAACACAAGGATTAGGGGCGCAGTGGCCTTGACCAAGACGGGCCTGTTCAAGCGTTGCGAGCAAAAACTTTTTGTGCATTGTTTTAGTACCTTTCTAAAGATGCATGGTAACCGCTCATGCATCTAATAGCCGTTTTCCCAAGGACAAACCACGGGATAACGAGAGGAGATGAGTAGTTACGATGCGTGAATGATAACAAATTATTCAATTTTTGAGTAGCCTAATGATTAAATTGAAAATTAAGAAAAACATCTGTTGGATTCTGTTTGCAAGTCTTCTTGCCCAGCCTGCTTTCGCTGAGGGACTCTCCCCATACTCAACAAGTGAACTGGAACAATTAGAAAAAGAGTTCGTGCAGCAGATCAATCAATCAGAAAGTGTGGAACGAAATCCATTAGCCAGCCAATACGTTAATCGTATAGGAAAAAATCTTGCGCGTGCTGGACATATTAAATCACCTGATTTCTTCATAGTAAAATCAAATGAAATCAATGCCTTCGCAGGTCCTGGTGGGCATATAGGGATCAATTCTCAACTCATTTTAACTACTGATAGTGAAAGTGAACTTGCGGGGGTAATGGCCCATGAGATCGCACACGTGCGTTTGCATCACCTTTACAGAGCTATCGAACATCAAAAACAAATGCGTATTCCCATGCTCGCTTCTTTACTGGCATCGGCAGCTTTAGGGATTATCAATCCTACAGTTGGCATGGCCGGAATGATGGGATCTTTATCAGGATTTTCCCAAGATAACATCAACTTTACGCGCTCTAAAGAAAAAGAAGCAGATAGAATTGGCATCGATATGCTGATTAAAGCAGGATATAATCCTCATAGTATGGCTGCTTTTTTTAAAAAAATGCAGGAAAATTCACGCTATTATTATACTGCGAATGTCCCTGCTATTCTGCGTACCCATCCTCTAGACGGAGACAGGATAGCCGAAGCGGAAAACCGTACTGCACAATTTTCACACAAACAATTTGCAGACTCTTCTGATTATCCGTTAGTCAAAGAGTTAATTCGAACTTCAGTAACCCGTGAGCCTAAAACATTACTTGATTATTATGAGCATCAATGCAACAAAAAAACCCCTGCCTATGCCTGCCAATATGGTCATGCGCTTAGCTTAATTAATACAAATAATTATGCAAAGGCCGCTGCGATTTTAAGTCCTTTGCTAGCGCAAAATAATAATCTTTATTTTCAAATTGCTATGGCACAGACTGAAACAGGATTATCCCAGCATAAAGCGGCCCTCTCTCGACTGGAAGAAATACAAAAAAATTACCCAGATAATTATGCAGCCTTGATGGCTTATGCTCAGGGTTTATTGGCTGCGAATCAAAATGAAAAAGCAACAACTATCCTACTTAAAGGAAGTAGAAAGTACAAACAAGATCTTCCTTTATGCCGTGAATTAGCCCGAGCACAAGCGCAAGCGCATCAAAAAAGTTATGCTTATTTTACACAAGCTCAATGTTTACTTCTTGAAGGACAAAAAAGAGCGGCGGTCGCTCAACTTAAAGTTGCTCGTGGTCTTGCCAAAAAAGATCCTTATTTAACAGCAAGGATTTCCGCCAAAATTGATGAAATTGTGAATTAAAAATAACCCTCTCCTACAAGTGGGGGAGGGAATTACTTAAGCTTTAATGGCAACAATTCCCTTCTCCCCTTGGGAAGAAGGTGGCTGAAGGGCGGATGAGGGTATTAGGTAAAACTTTTGCAAAGAGAACTAATCTCGAAAATTCTCATACTGCAATGGCAATTTGATATCTGATTTTTTTAAAAGCGCAATTACTTCTTGTAAATCATCACGTTTTTTACCTGTAACACGAATTTTATCCCCTTGAATAGAAGCTTGAACCTTAATCTTGGAATCTTTAATATGTTTGACGATATCCTTAGCTGTTGGCTGATCTATTCCTTGTTTAAAGGTCATATTTAAGGAGTAAAATTTTCCACTATGCACCGGCTCCTCTTCCATATCTACACCAGAGGCATCAAGATTACGTTTACTGCAATGATTGCGGAACAAATCTTCCAATTGCCTGACTTGAAAGTCTGATTCGGCGCGCAATGTCACCGTAAGTTCTTTAAGTTCTATACTTGACTCTACCCCTCGAAAATCAAAGCGAGTACCCATTTCGCGCACTGCATTATCAACCGCATTACGTAATTCAACCATATTAGTTTCAGAGACAATATCAAAAGAAGGCATAAGCAACTCATTCCAGTTAAAAAATATAATTTAACAAAAAAGAAAAGGTTAAACCACCGTTCCCTTGATTGATCTCATCCTGTTGCATATTCATGTAAAGCATGTTATCAAATAAAAATGGATCAAAAATATTCTATTTAGTTACCAATCGCACAATAACCTCTAGTTGTTCTATCTCAAGGAGTGAGAAGTATGACAAAGGAAAAGAAGGAGCAGTATACCTCATATCAACCCCAGCATCATCGTTCTCGTTTTTGGATTCATTCAGAATCCTGTTATACCGAAGAAGAATTAGCCCAAAGAGAATGGATACTTAAAACGCGCGCCAATTCAGGGATCCATTCTGATTACTTGGCCAATCCAAGTTCATGGTTTGCTGATGATTCGCAAGCCTTAATTAATGTGTATGAACGTTCCTGGTTTTACTCTAATGCATATAGGACGCGTCACGCCTTAACACGAGAGGATTTTCACGTCCAGCCAATTGATAGTCAGCGTCTACAATGGCCGGCGTTGTATGAGTTAATGCAAAAAACTGGGGATTATTTATTATTAAGAAATCAGGTACTTCCCCAAGATCATTTAAATCAGCCCATTAATTTCTTCTTACTGGATTTGAATCATATCTTGAAAGGAGTCAGTCAAAACCCAAATGCCCAACAAACCAGGGAACAATTGGAGCATGTCACTCGTTACGTTCGTACTATTGAAAAAAGCATTTCGCCTTTTTCAGGTTCTGATAGGTTATTTTTAGCCAATTTCCGCAGCACTATTGATGATGAAATTCACCCCCAATTAACCCATCGAATTGAGTCGCAACTATTAAGGGATCGTCTTGGTGAATTATCAAAAACCATTGAACAATTGTCCACTGAGCGCAACAGAATATTACATTTTGCTCTCAATACCAATCAGGTTAATCCTCACCCTTACAGGTTCGCAATAGATCAACCCAGCGATCTCAAAGCCTATCCAACACAAGCCGCAAAAGAGTGTAGTAAAAGCGGTACTGCCATCGTAGAAAATCCTACGCCTGTATTGCAATTAACTGGTAATCAACTTAAAGATTGCCCAGATTTCCACTTAATCAATATGCAAGAAGAAGTACTCGATCATTATGCCAAAGCGATGACGGATCTCAATGAACTGGAGCAGTTTCAAAAAGTTATTACCCAAACCATGGATTTATTGGGACAAGCTGGTGAAGTGTATACAGTTTTTCAGTTTAAGGAACAGTTATCCTCCCTTCTGAGCCAAATTGAATACTTTATTGATGAATCATCTGTTCACATTGAAGAAATAATTCGTGCCAATACACATGCCTATCATAAAGCAATTCAAGAAGAACAAAATTTATCTCTAGTAAAAAAATTATTCACATCAGAAAAAGAAAAATTAAATACATTCATAGGGAATCAAGATACTTTAGCTCATTTTCCCTCTACAACAGCGGAACTTGCAAAAACAAATCAAGCGCTCAAACAACAAGTCAATCATGTGATTGGTCATTTAAACGGGCCTAAAATAAAAGGTTCTGATTTTGCAACGCTTGCTGGACAAGCTCAAGAATTAAATACATTGATGGATTCGATGCATCGCTGGATCACATTTCAGTATGAACTCAAAGGTCTAGAACCGCCTCAAAAACCGGAAAGGTTGGAATTATTACCTCAACAGAAATACCAGAAAAAATCCTCTTCGCAAACGAAGTCATGCCCATCATTTTTTGATAGGAATAAAAAAATATCTGCTGTTGATGATTATCAACAACCTAACGTGTTTTATGAAACACATAAATCCCAACAACTGCCACCAGCACAAACTCAAGCACTCGCTCCTTGTGCAGAAAATCAAGACATTGGTGTTTGTCCTGTACCGAGTCATGAGAATAATAATGCAGGAATCTATATGGCATGCATTGTTTTGATTCCCATTGGTTTAATTGCCCTTTATTTACTCTATCACTCTCTAAACAAGTCAGAAGCCAAAGTGAAAGTTCTAGGAAGCAAAGAGGATTATGAGACCATAAAAACTGAGGTAGACGATCTGATTGTAGAAATTCAAAAAAACCAAAAGCAAGACGATGCATATGCAGAGAGTCTCTTTGAAATTTATATTGATTCATACGATCAGTTAGCTGAACAAGCCCAAGAAGGAATTTATGATACAGAAGAATTAAAAGAACTCCTTCAAGACTTGGAGAATTTCTATGATGATCACTGTTCAAAATCAACGGTAATTCACATGAATTAACCCTTGCGAATATGAGCCGATGTGAGGTTCGGCTCATACTTTTAGCGAATATCTCCCAAAAAATAATAGGGCTTGAATATAATTAAAATAAAGTTTGATGTACTGTTAGTTCACTAGAGCTATAATTAAAGCTGCTTCATATTTAATACATCTTTATACCTTTTTATAGTGAGAAGGCGAAACTGTATCCGTAGAGAGTTTGTTGTGACATCATTTAGAAATAATTTTAAACCCTTACTCAGATTAGCTATTCCACTAATTCTCACTGGATTATTACAATCTTCAATTTATTTTTTTGTCACTATTTTTTTAGCTCATGTCAGCCAAGACGCATTAGCGGCAGGTTCACTTGTTGCTTGGCTTTTTGGCACATTTAACGTCATTATTTTGGGTATCTTAAATTCAATTAATGTCTTGGTAGCTCATCAATATGGAGCGCAAAATAAACATGGAATTTCTTTGGTGTTTCGAGATGGGTTCTGGCTGGCGTGTATTTTGACCCTTCCCGCAAGTTATTTTTTTTGGCATATTGCCCCACTGCTCCTGTATCTTGGACAAAATCAAGCATTAGTTAATCTGACAGAATCTTATTTACATGCCTTGACCTGGGGATTATTCCCTAATTTTATCACTGTGGTATTGATGGAGTTTGTTATAGGACTTGGCAAGACACGACTTGCATTACTCTTTAGCACCCTAAATGTTTCCTTAAATATCCTATTTAGTTTTGTACTGATTTTTGGAAAATTAGGTTTGCCCAATCTTGGCGTTGCGGGTGCTGGTTGGGGATCAACTATAGGTTTCTGGATAACTGCATTATTTTTTACTGGGTTTATTTTTATAAATAAAGATTATAAACCTTATACTCGTCATCTCTTTACTTACCTGAAACCATTTTACTGCATGGAGCTACTAAAAATTGGTGCTCCTCTAGGGATAATGTATTGTGTGGAAATTGGCTTTTTCTTTGTCTTGATTTTAATTGTAGGTTCTCTTGGAAATCAATTGTTGGCCGCAAATCAAATCACCTTACAATACCTATGCATATTGATATCGATCATTTTTTCTATAGCACAAGCAATCACTGTTCGCATAGGGCATTTACTTGGAGAAGGTGATATACGCTCTGCAAAGAACGCAGGTTATACCGGTACTTTTGCTTCCATTATTTTTATGCTTGTTGCAGCGCTTATTTATTGGTTTTTCCCTGAATTACTTATTGGAATTGATTTTGATACACACGCTCCCCACAATCAGGGCGTTGTGCATTTTGCCATCCAACTTCTCGCAATTTGTGCAATTTTTCAAATATTCGAATCAGCCCGTATCTCGCTATTTGGTGCTTTACGTGCCCTAAAAGACACACGTTATACTCTGGTCATCTCCATGATCAGTTTTTGGGGAATCGCTCTACCTGTCGGTTACTTATTTGCAATTCCTCTTCGATGGGGAGCCGTCGGTCTTTGGTGGGGCATGTCATTGGCTGCTTTTGGTAGTGCTGTATTGCTCTACAGACGGTTTAATTTTAAAATGCGCCATTATCGAACAAATGGATGATATCTTGAAACACGCTGTTTTGTTCTGCTTTTTTTTAGTATGCACTATGTTTTCAGTTTCGGCACCAGCTATAGGCAAGCCTGACCTAAAATCTTATAAGTTTACTTTTTCGAAAAAAGAACACTTTAAAGTTTCTTTTGCCGATTATCCTAAAGGCCAAGAAAAATTCTTTGAGCTTGAATTCAAAAATGGCGCCATGCTCCCTCATGAAATTAATACTCCCCTGCATGGATTAAAAATATCAGGTAACAATCACAGCGATGATCTATTCATGTATGCCTATAAAAAAGTAAAGGGATTAAAACCTAATACAACATACCATGTCCGTTTTAATTTGGAGTTTGCCTCTAATGCCACTGAGGGTTCTATCGGAACGGGCGGCTCACCTGGTGATTCAGTCTTTGTAAAAATTGGTGCTGTATCTGATGAACCCAAACGGTATGTAGATAGCTCAGATTATTACAGAATGGATTTGGACAAAGGAAATCAAGCATTTGATGGAAAAGACATGATTACGATTGGTACTGTTGGTACAGACACAGAAAACTCCATGTACCGACTAAAAACCTTACCTTATTTACCTGATGAAGAAATGCAAAGCAAACTTGCTCACTATACAGTGATTACCAACAATAAAGGTGAGGCATGGCTAATTCTTGGTACTGACTCTGGATTTGAAAGTACGACCACCCTTTTTTATACCAATCTCTCCGTAACATTCAAAGAGCTGATTAGAGAATCAAAATAAATTGCTCAATGCCCTCGGAATTAGCCTCTGTAGCCCGAAGAGACACTGGGACTACGCACCTGGTATGGGCTGCTTAAAAAATTGGGACAAAAGTCAACTTTGAGCGCGGGTTGAGTGGCATTTTCACTCAAGATGGATCAAATTGGGCTTTGCGATCAATGAAAATAAACTTTATACAACAAAAATAGGCCGATGATTAATGAAATTACTCCCGTAGTGATCAATAGTCCGTATTTATCAATTAATTTATTCCAAATTTGATACACAGTATCTGGACAATAGAGCCTAAATAAGCCACCAATTAGTATTAACCAAGCAAAAATCGTAACAATAACAGGCCAACCCATTACCCATACGTTATGACTAATAACCATTAATAAACCAATAATTAAGGTTATTATGCCAACAACTAACATTACAGCACGTTGCCCCATTAATTCTCTCATTGCGGTAACTACAATTTCACGTCTTATAAGTAAAAGCAGGCTCACAATTACCAAATACCAACCTAATACAGCAGCTAGAAAATTGGTATTCATAACAATCTCCTGAAAACAATTCTCCTATATAAATTATAGTTCAAAATACCCCTCAATCACGTGGTGAAATAAGTAAAAAACGCTAAACTTATAGATATAAGGTTTGGCTCAAAGGATTCTTAAATGAACACCCAATTTACCGCAAATGTATACTGCAAAGAAGAAAGAATCGCGACCCAAACTGGAACTGATATCGACCAGCTTTATGCTTGGATGCTCATTCAGGTCAATGGATATTTTGGTGACATTCGCGGTGAAATTATTGATAATAAGACCCATAAAACCATTAGAACATTTCGCAAAGCACCTATAGAATAATGCTACCCGTCCCTAGTTTAATTGAACAATGATCCACTACACGAATTAAATAATAACAAAAGAATTATTGACTAAGATCAAGAAGCTCATACAATCAATGCTTTTACTCTAAGGACAGCCATGAGTGCTCGTAGAAAAACATCCTCATTTAACCTATTTTGGTTGCTCAACTACATTTCAATTGCATCCGTTTCGGCAGCGATTATCACCCCTGCTTTGCCCAAAATCCAGGCGGAGTATCTTTTAGGCCCAGGAGCCGTTGAATGGATCGTCTCCGCATTTTTGATTGGCTATGTGGTAGGTCAATTAATCTATGGACCCCTCGCTAACCGATTTGGGCGTTTAAAAGCGCTACGCACAGGGCTAGTAATTAATCTATTCGGGATTGTTATTTGTTTGCTTGCTTTGTTACAAGGCAGCTATTGGTTGCTTGTGAGTGGAAGGTTAATTACCGCTTTAGGTTCTGCCAGTGGGCTTGCATGTACCTTCATGTTAATTAATGAATGGTTACCTGAGTCACAACGCAAAACGGCTATGGCCTACTCTGTGTTGTCTTTTGCACTGGGGATTGGGATCGCTGTAGTAGTTGGTGGATTAATTACTGAATATCTTCACTGGCAAGGATGTTTTTGGATTTTACTCATGCATGGTGTAATAATGCTTTGGGGCACCTGTGTATTTAGCGAAACATTAATGCATCCTAAATCGATACATGTTTTAACGATTATCCGTGATTATTATGCCGCCCTATCTTCTGCAAAACTGGTGATTTATTCATTAGTGGTGGGCTGTTGTTCTGCAATATCTTATTGCTTTTCTGCTGCAGGACCTCAAATCGCAGAAGAGTTATTGAAGCTTTCAGCAGCAGAATATGGCTATTGGAATATACTCAACATTATGGGTATGCTCTTTGGCGGATTATTTTCCAAACAATTACTGTCTCGTTTCTCAGCAAATCAGCTCATTTCGATTGGTTTTCTTGGCGTTGCCGTAGGGATACTTAATTTATTGATGATGTGGCATTTCGAGAGTCAATCGACGTTATGGTTTTTCCTGATTACATCCAGTTTATATTTATTTAGTAGTTTCCTCTTTTCAGGAGGTTCATTTGTAGCTTCTAACGCACTAAAGGACAAAGCCAGTGCTGCGGCCATGATGAGTTTTGTTAACATGTGCTTTGCAACACTCAGTGTCATTTTAATGGGCTATTTAATGATAAATCCTTTATTAAGTTTTATTATTATTTTAAGTATTGTTTGGCTACTTGTTGTCGGACTATTAATGATGAAGATTTTGATGATAAATAATTCGTTGATGTTATCTGGGGATTCAGAGTAAGTATCTACGCCTCATAGCGTGGAATAGGAGGCAATCCATGTCACGAAACCATATACCTCAAACACTGCAAAATTTTTTAAATTTGAGCAATACAAAACCCGCTGTTTTTGTGCCTGAAGAGGTTCGTGATCTTGCAGAAAAAACAGCGGAAGCTTTTGCGCTGCCTAAATTATTTGTACCCTTGATCAGTAGCCTGGTGCTGCAACTGGCTGATCGGGTGATACCAACACGAATTTATCATCCGGCCCCACAAAAAAAATTACCTTTAATGATTTATTTTCATGGAGGCGGACATCTCTCAGGAAGTATAGATACCCATGATGCGCTTTGCCGGCGCATCGCGGTTAGCAGCCAAACTGTAGTTCTCTCTGTGGGCTATCGTTTAGCCCCAGAATTTCCATACCCAGCTGGGTTGGAGGATTGTATTGCAGTGTTTGAACGAAAGGCTGAATTACTTAAAGCGTTTCAAGTAAATACCGAACAGGTTTTCTTAGCAGGTGATAGTGCTGGAGGAAATTTAGCACTATCAGTCTGCCATCAAATGAAAAAACTGGGCGATGCTTCGATTAAAGGATTAGTGTTAATTTATCCTTCTACTGATTTCTCTATGAACTATGATTCATATCAACGGAATGGAGAAGGTTTTTTGCTCACACGAGAAAAAATTAAATGGTATTTTGATAATTATTTTAGAAATGGAGGTGATCGCATTCAAGCATCACCCATGTATTTCCAACATTTAGAATTATTGCCACCTTGTTATATCGCAGCAGCAGAATATGATCCTTTGTTTGATGAAGCACTTGCGTTTGCAAAAAAAATAGAAAACTTGGGGGTTTCTGTAATCCTTGAAGAATTTAAGGGAATGATTCATGTCTTTGCACAACTTGAAATATTTGTCCCTGATCAGGTTTTTCAATTAATTCAATCTATAGAACATTTTATCAAGTCTCAGTCTCTTTATTAGCCACACCCTCATTCCGAGCATCGCGACGGCTTTCCTCAATGCAGCGCGATCTTCTAATTGGGGGATCCCTCGCTACGCTTGGGATAACGGGTAAAAATTTTTTGATTACGCTGCGCTATTCTGGACTACTATAAGCTCACTTAAAAAGTATCAAATCCCTTATACTCTTCCCAAGTAAGCTGCTCATAAGTACATTCTTCTACAACAGCAAGTTGCGGCCCTTCCTTTAGCCATTCGTAAAATAGTTCAAGGTTTTCAACAGAACCACAAGCAAAAACCTCTACACGCCCATCATCAAGATTTCGTGCCCAACCGGTAATACCCAGTTTTATTGCTTCTTTTTGGGCCGAGGCGCGATACCACACTCCCTGAACTTTTCCAGAGATAAAACATTTCATACATGCTTGATTCAACATATTCATTTTCTGATTGGTTTTTGAATCAATAAAGTTTATCTTATTTTAAGCTCTGCTTACAGTTCGCCAAATTGATCCAAAATAGCAGCTTTGTAAGCAGGCACTAAGAAAAAGGAGATAAAAATGGCTATATGGTTTAAAGAAATTTCTCTCGAGTCTCTAAATCAGTTTGGTAAAAAATACCATGTCGGAGTTTCTTGGCATTCAATTTATTGAAATAGGTGATAATTTTTAAAAGCAACCATGCCAGTCAATGAGCGCACCAAACAGCCCATAGGCATTCTTCACGGTGGTGCCAATGTCGCCTTATCGGAAACAGTAGCCAGCACGGCAGCAAATGCAGTGATAGATATAAGTCAATTTTTTTGTGTTGGTTTAGAAATTAATGCCAATCATATTCACTCCGTGAAACAAGGCATTGTTACTGCCATCACCTCCCCTATCCATATAGGACGCTCCACTCATGTTTGGGAAGTTAAGATTTTTAATGAAGAACAAAAACTAACATGCATTTCGAGAATGACTGCGTCCGTAATCAATCACCCCAGAGAATAAGCATTACCTATAAGAGGCCAAATATTTTTTTCAGGAGTGTGATACACTAAACTGCTGTTTATTTATTCATAACTGTTTATGAAACCCAATCAGACGCTTAAAAATCGTGGTGCTCTTAGTAATCCAGATGGCCGGTTCGAGCCTGAAACTCGCGAGTCTTTCGCGGATGATTGGGATATTGAAGAAGAGATTCTTCCTCCTCTGGAAACATTTTTATTGCCCGAACATTCCAAATCAATAATCAGTCGTAATAATTCTCCTGATCTAGGCTTTGAACAGTCAATTAATCCCTATCGAGGGTGTGAACATGGTTGTATTTATTGTTACGCCAGACCCAGCCATTCTTATGTAAATTTGTCCCCGGGGAATCGATTTTGAAACCAAAATCTTCTATAAAGTTGATGCTACAAAGCTTTTAGAAAAAGAAATTAATAAATCAAATTACACGTGCAAGCCCATCGTCTTAGGAGCAAATACAGATCCCTATCAACCCGCAGAGGCGAAACTGGAAATTACTCGCAGTCTTTTAAAAGTATTAGCGAAGTACCATCACCCCGTAATTATTATTACCAAAAATGCACTTATAGAACGTGATTTAGATATCTTGTTTGATATGGGGAAACAAAATCTGGCCAAAGTTGCAATAAGTATCACCTCGCTTTCCACCGATTTAAAGCGAATTATGGAGCCAAGAACTACCCGCACCCTCAGGAAGATTAAGAATCATAAAACGCTTAACTGAAAACGGGATACCTACTCGTGTTTTGGTTGCTCCTGTTATTCCGATGATCAATGACATGGAAATGGAAAAAATCTTGCACGCTGCGGCGAACTCTGGAGCCAGGCATGCCGATTATGTGTTGATTCGCTTGCCTCATGAAGTAAACGAATTATTTAAAGAATGGCTTGCGCAACACTTTCCTCAACGCGCCGAACATGTGATGAGCCTTATTCGGCAAATGCGGGGAGGAAAAGAATATGATGCACGGTTTGGCAGCCGCATGCGTGGTGAAGGAGAATATGCCAATCTTTTAAATACTCGATTTCAGCTTGCTTGTAAAAAATTTCGCTTAAATGTTGAACCTGATCCCTATTTAACACGGAGTAAGTTTTGTAAAAAAGAGGATTTAACCAACAAACAATTAAATTTATGGGAAGATGAATGGTAAGTATTCAAAACATGTTAGCGGAATAATCAATCACGAGTCCTTTTTGAATTTTTTTCAATCACTTAGTATTAAAATATGCATTTTTTGGTGAAAACTTATGCAAAATAAAAAATAAACTCTATACTTAAGCTGAGTGAAAAAAAAAAGTAAAACCAAGGAGGATGTAATGAGTAAAAGTTCATGCATTTCAAAAGTGTTAAGTACAGGTATTATTGTCGGTTCAATATTTTTCGCCGTAGGTTATACATCCATTGCCAGTGCAGCTCAAGGCTGCGGACATGGATATCATAGGAATATGTATAATCAATGCGTATTAAATCGTCCAGGACCATATGCTAGACCAGCTCCATATCATCACAATTGCTGGAGAAATGCATGGGGTCAATTACGTTGCAGATAATCTAATCTCCGATTGGCCTTACCTTTTTAGGTAAGGCCAATGATCAGAAAACTATTTATTTCTTTTTATTCGAATGAGATTCGACCTTGGATTTCTCCTGAGCATGTTTCATTTTATCAGGATGAGCTGAATGTTGTTGATCGTGACGGCGTGCATCTTGAGACTCATTTTTAAATTTATTATGTTTTGACATGTTACTTTCTCCTTTGCGATTAAAATTCCATCCATAGAATTTAAACTTAGTTCGCCTTCCTTGAAAAAGCAAATTATTATCCTATTTAATCTCATGCGATATGTATCATCGTTATCCAACGCGCAACTTAACCCATAAATTCAGTGGTTGTAATTTAAAAAGTAAGTTAAAGTAACTTCAATGAAACATTATTTAAACATGGACTGTTCATGACTCCTGAAATAAATGACATTTTAAGGAAAATAAAAGAACAAAAACCTTTTGTATTGACTATTACCAATTATTTTCCTATGGGTTATGTAGCAAGCGGAATACGCAGTGTTGGCGGCTTCCCAATAATGTGTAGTGCCGAAGAAGAAGTTGAGGAATTACTGAAAATATCGAAAGCAGTGGTAATCAATCTGGGCAAATTAGATAACGCTTTTGTTAAACTGAGTAACCACATCTGTAAAACAGCAAATCAAATGAATATTCCCATCATTTTAGATCCAGTGGGAGCGGGAGCAACCCGATACCGAACTGATGTTGCAACCAATCTGATTAAAAAACATCAAATTTCTATTATCCGTGGCTATCCTAATGAAATTGCGAGTTTGCTGACTGGCGAACTCGTCATCCACGATAATAATCATCTGATCGAAGACAAAACAATAATTGAACAAGCTAAGTCCTTATCAAAAAAACATAAGCTTGTTGTCGTCGTCAGCGGGAAAAGACATTGGGTTGTCAACTCCAATCAGATGGATCAATTTAATTTTGATTCAGCTATGGTTCAAAAAGTAGCGGGGATAGGCAATTTACTTTCAGCAATTATTAGTGTTTTTAATTCCGTAGTCCAAGATCATTTTTGGGCTGCCAAAAATGCGGTACATTTTTACGCCGACTGCGTTGGCCCAACTTCTTCTAGTGCGTCCGGTCCTGCATCATTGATTATTGGGATAATCGATAAAATCTACATTAATGCAACAAAAGCACAACTGTTTACTTAGATGAATCAATAAGATGCAGCTTGGACTTTGGTCCATGCTACATATTATTTAAGTTTGTAGCGTCGAATTAGTGCCGATCTAAGCAGACACCATAAAGCTACTTAGTAAAGACCATAAAAGCAAATATCCCCTGGTCTACCAGAACTTGAAAATTACGCCAAGATTGATGTCGTGCAATTTGGGAGAAGGTTTCAATTTCTTCAGGATAATCATCAGCTCGCGGATGTTCCATACGGACGATAATTTCATCGCCATCGATTTCAGGATTACTCTCTAACATTCGCGATTGCAAAGCATCAAGCCATTCATCACGCGTTTGATTCTGTTTGCGTACCCCATCCACCATTAATAAAAAACCATTAGGATTGAGTTTCTGTTTGCAGACAGCAATAAAACGTTCCTTCTCATCCAGAGATAAATGATGAACCGCATAACTGGTATAAATGACATCAACAGAAGCGGTTAAACGCGGGAGTGCGGAAGTCATATTATCTGCAATAAACTCTTTTTCACAATGAAGGGACGCTAATGTGTTTTCTGCCATTTTTAAAACATTTTGGGCTGCATCAATACCAATATATTTTTTTATGGGAGTTGCAGCAAGCACAGGTAGAACGGTACTACTATCCCCGCACCCCACATCCACAAAGCAAAAAGTTCGGTTTCCTATATGTGTTGAGAGAAATTTTTGCAATGCCTGCAACATCTCACGATGATATAAGGTATTATTTTTCAGAGCACTTTGGTATCGTTGCCAATTCTCATTAAAGTACTCACTCGCATTAGTCATAACTTATGGCCCTAATTTTTTTGGTCAACAAATAATAGCAACTCTCATCGATCAGGTATACTTAAACGATTAGAGACATAACCGTCGCAGATTGCACAAAATAGAACTAAATGATAAAATTTGCACCACCTAGCAAATACATAGGCCATATATGAACTATTTTTTTTCACTGCTTTTAGCTTTATTTTTTTCCGCAAGTTGCCTTGCTGGGCCTATATCTGAAGTAAGTTTGCGCGATAAAATTGGCCAAATGCTTCTTATTGGTTTTGACGGAAAAAAAATTAATGCAAAATCGCCAATAGTCAAAACAATTGAAGAAAATAATATTGGAGGTGTCATTTTATTCGACTACAACTATCATACAAACACGTTTGATAAAAATATTGAAAGTCCGGAACAAGTAAAAAAGACTGAATCATGAACTGCAATACTATGCGGAGCAAGGTAATTTGCAACATCATCGAATGCAATTACCTCTTTTGATTTCCGTAGATTATGAAGGGGGACAGGTAAATCGCTTAGGTGAGCAATATGGATTTCCTCCAACCTTATCTGCTGCCGAAGTCGGCAAAAGAGGGATAAAGGAGGCTGAGTCTACTGCGAAATCTATAAGTCAAACTCTAAAAAAAAACGGAATTTAATTTAGATTTTGCCCCGGAACTGGATGTAAACGTCAATCCAGACAATCCAGTGATTGGGAAAAAAGATCGAAGCTTCTCCAGCGATCCCAAACAGGTCACCCGCTTAGCACGTATTTACACCCATCATTTCCTAAATCAAAGAATTCAATGTGCTTATAAACACTTTCCAGGTCATGGGAGTTCGACTAAAGACTCACACCTAGGCTTTGTGGATGTTACAGAAACCTGGCACCCTTATGAGTTAGAGCCTTTTACACGCCTGATCAACTCTAATGAAACATGCGGTGTCGTCATGACCGCACATATTGTGAATCGTCAACTTGATCGATCTGGACTACCAGCCACTCTATCTCATAAAATATTAACTGACCTGCTGCGCAATCAACTCCATTTTAAAGGCGTCATTATTACAGATGACATGCAAATGAAAGCCATTAGCGAGAATTATGGTCTTGAACAGGCTTTAGTACTGGCCATCAATGCTGGCGCAGATATGCTGATATTTGGAAACAATTTATCTGTTCCAGAACAAAATCCAGCCCAAGTTATTGACATCATAGAAGCTAAAGTCCAATCCGGTGAAATCAGTCAACAACGAATCAATGAAGCCTATCAGCATATAGTGACTTTAAAAAAATCGTTATAGGTTTGACGCAATGTAGCCTGAATGCTTCCCTCATCAAAAACGCTTCATCCAGGCTTTAAATCAATTTTTACCCTACCCGTTTAAATTGAATGGATACATCCACATCCATACCAGGTGAAACAGTGAGCTTGCCTTTTGCGCTGCCTGAGGTTTTTGAAAAAATGCCGCTCAGGTTACCGTATTCTGTTTTGATAGTTACCATTCCATTAACACAAATTCCCTTCAGTTGCGTGGTATTATGGTCTGGGCACACGAGACTGCCTGAGCGTTTGTCAGCAGTAACTTCTATGTTTAAATTACCCTCTTTATCGACAGCACTGACTGTTCCTGCTCCATTATAAACACATTCTCCGATTAACCAATTAGTCGCCTTGCCTGAACCAGACCAATTTCCGGGAATATCATCACACGAATTTGAGCCCGAATTAAAAGTAAAATCAGCATGCGCTAGGTGTGCAAAAGACAGTGCGGCAACTGTAAATCCTACGAGTAATTTTTGTTTCATGGTTTTTCCTTATGAGTAGCCTAATACAAACACAACATGTTTGTGACTGGTTAAATTCGGAACCATTATTACGTTATAGAATTACAAGTGCAATCGAAAAGAAACAGAATGAGAAAATAAATCCCAAATTACCTAAGAGGCTCCAGAACAATTCCTTAGCCTAACTTGCTCATTCTGCTGATTTCTTTGTTAGCCATTAGAAATTTGAGTACGAGGTGAAGAACATTCATATACAAATAAATGTATGGGTTTAGTTTGCTTGTGAATGACTGGAATTATTTTATGATGCGATAATGCAGCGATTGATTGGCACTGATTAAAAAATCGCTCCGCACATTGTTTTGTCTCTCTAAAATCAATATAGGTTATTTTGTTAATTCTTCCTCTGGATAATGAATTTAAAAAAGCCTCTCCCCAATATTGATATTGATTGATATCACCACAAGGAATTGCATACACAGGTTCATTGGGCATAAAGAAATTCAATGCTGCAGCATTAGTATAATAACCAGTAACTATAGGTTGTTCTTTCTTTATCATTTCAAGTGAGTGAATCGCTTTGTTGAGTACTGTATAAGCCCTGCCTTTTTTCAAATAGTAAGCGATGGGCCATGAATTAATAACGATCATAATAATGCTAAGGGACAGAAAAAATGGATAAACTATCATGAAAAAACGTTGGTAATTATATTGGGTAATGAGGTAACCCGTGATCAGCGCGAGGTTCATTCCCAACGGCGTCAAGTAAACCACTCGAGCATCCCCTCCTAATAAAGTCGCTGTAATCCAAAAACCCAGGCCGGCAAGCAATACCGCATAAGACAATTCCAAAATCGCATTCTTGGATGTATTTTTACTCTTTTGATACTTAAACCATCCCAATGCAGCCAATACCAGGAAAACGGAGTAATTAAGCACCAATGCCCCTATGAGTTCAAAGAGACAATGAACGATCGTCGTGTTGGTTTGGGTTTGACTGTGAAAATTTAATAAATAAGTAATTGATATCCAATTATGATTGATATTCCAATAAATTACAGGAGAAACCATGAGAATAATGATTAAACTCGCAAGGTAAAAATGCATGCTTTTAAAGAGTTGTCTCTGTTGTGAAAAAACAACATACAGCAACAACCCGATTACGCTAACAACAGCAGTATATTTAGATAAAATCATGGCACCAATAAACAAGGCACACAGATAGAGATCAAGAATTCGTTTGCGGGAAATATAACGAGCAAAATAATAGAAGGACAAGACAGTAAATAAATTTAATGGGGCATCGTATAAAACGCGAACAAAAATACTTTCCGTAGTCGTGGGCAAAGCGACCCAGATCAATGCACTAATTAATCCTGTTCGCTGATCATGCAGGAGACAACCTGTTCTGTATATATAATAGGCGCCCCCAATCAAACATAAAAAACCGACAATATTTATAGAAAAGAAAGTATTTCCAAACATGGCTTGAGAAATATGGAAAAAATAAGCAATCATTGGTGGGCCATCAAAATAGGACCAAGCCAGGTGTTTTCCCCAAGCGTAATAATAAAAGCTCGTAATGGTAGGAACTATGAAAAAAGTTGCTAGAAACAAGAATCCGATATAAATAATTAGAAAGGGCTTTGTTGCTTTTTCATTCCACATAAATCACCAAGTTCCTTTTGCTCTGGGGTCTGTTTAGCTTTCTACTATTTTGGCTATTTCAGCTCAAGCTAGCAAAATCGACACAAACCGTATTTTATAAGATTGGACTGGATAATATCACAATAATCATTTAATACACACTAAAAACAAATGGTTATTGAGTACCAGTCACCTTTTTGTCTTGGGGAATAGTTTGTCTAGGATTGGGTAAAATTTCCACAACATGCGCCAACCATTTTTTATTATCTGCGCGAATAAGAGTATTGGTGCGTCCATAAATAGAATCATTTAAATTGCAATTTATTAACGACGCTAATGTTCCGTCGCATCGGACTTTATAATAATTTCGATTCTGGGTCAGTGCTTGAATTTGATATTTGGTTAAAAGTTTGCCAAAAGGAGTATTCGTATGCAGCACTTCTGCGATCATGCTCTTTGATAATGCATTAAAGTTCATAGTAATAAATGCGAGCTCGACAACCATGGCCTCTTTTTTTGATTGTGCTAAATTGGGCTCATTCCTTTCTTTATTGCTATCAATCAGCATGACAATCGAGCGGCGATAAGTATTATTCTCCGGATCCTGATTTGCAACAATTGTTTTTATAATTGCACGACGACCGTAATACTTCTCGATACTTGGTGTCATTAAAGGTTGAGTTAATAGTTCATTGTAAGGGCTGGGCAATTGAGCAGAACCTACTTTCCTACCTATTTTACTTATTTCGGCGAGTTTATTGATCTCGACTTGAATTTTTTTTGATTCAGGAGCTCCATTAACTACTATGGCTTTGAAGAGTAACATCATGGCCATAAGAGGGAAGAAAAGAACAAGTTTTTTAATCATCTTGATTATTAATATCATGTACACTCAGCTTGGTTTGAATTTTAGAGATGTTTTAAGTGCGATGATATAAGAGGTTGAGGTAAAGGATCAATCGTGCTTCAAAAGTGAATATTGGGTTCACTAAAAAATGAGGGATACGGTCTAAAGTAAAAATCCGCAGCTCGAGGCTGCGGATTTAGAAATTACATGGTAAAGCAACGGACACGTTCTTCTTCTTTATCGTCTTTATCTTCTTCTTGCTTGTCCTCATTCACCACTTCTTGCTGCTCTGTTGGCTCTACTTCTTGTTTTTGTTCAGGTGACGCTGGATTAGTGTTCTCTTCCAGTTCTTCTTCCTCATTTAAATTAAGCCTATCAAGAACATTTAACATGGATGCCAATGCAAGTGTTAACCTTAACTCTGCTGGTGCTGGTATGGTATGGAAATGACCATTTGGGCAAATAAAATGAATATGGCCCTGAGGACAAAGAAAACCAGGTACTGTTCTAGGAGCAAAACCAAAAAAGGAATTTGTATTTCTTGGTTGTTCATTTTGTTCTGGGGTTTGTTGTTGTGCCTCTTCAGACTCAAGTCCTTGTTGTGAGCTTTCTTGTTCTAAAGTTTCCTGTGAGCTATCTAAACTCTCTTGGTTTTCTTCGGTACTTTCCTGTGAGCTGTGCAAACTTTTTTCTTCGTCAGTCTTTTTTTCAACTTTAGGTGAGCCTGGTGGTGTGTGAGGCATATCTTTGCTCCTTAAGAATTAAAATAATTAAAATTCCGATAAAAGTAAACTTTTGAAAAGAAGCTCGTTTTGTCACGACTCTGTCTTTTCAGGAAGCAAGTTTACAGTTAATTTACAAATTTTGGTAGGCCAAATAAACAATTATATTTATTTTTCGCACTATTATTTAGAATGGTCAATTGGAGTCAATGTTATTGATTTTAAAACAAATAATTGTATTATAAATGAGCAAGCTATTTTGACCCAACAAGCAATTTAGGCTATAGCTTAGGTAATCGAAGATCAATACCAGTTCCAATGGGACTGGTTATTAAAACTGAGTAACCATGATGAACTCTCAATACCTGGATAAATATGTAGTCACACAAATGGTTATAGGCTTAGTCATTCTTCTGCTCACACCATTGATGTCTGTTCATAGTCTGATCTTGCAGATCATTGGTTCAGTATTTTTTATTATCGGTTTTTTGATCCTAATCATTGCGGCAAAACAATTAGGAGCAGCTTTAACACCGGTTGTCACCCCGAAACAAAACACTCAGCTCGTTACCTCAGGAATTTACGGTATCGTTAGGCACCCAATCTATGCAGGAGTAATTGCAATGGCTATTGGCTGGTCTGTATTCTGGGGCGCACTACTCTCTTTCATTACTTCATTAATTTTAATCATTTTTTTCGATTTCAAAGCAAAAAAAGAAGAAATTTTATTAAGCAAAAAATATTCTGAATATGAACAATACAAGTCAAAGGTAAAGAAAAAAATAATTCCCTTTATTTATTAAGCGAGTCATAAATTTATTTGAATCCTTTGATTATGGAGATATATTTAAAATAACCCATGTCAAAATAGAGTCGAAGGTGGGTTATTTTTGATTTTATCATCCCCGCCAAGTCGGGAATGCAAATCCAATGTAACTGAATATCAATCTAAAAAAAATGACCAAACTCGGCAACATAGAATAATGAGATCATTCATGAATGCATACCAACAATTAGAACAACATTTTAAAAAATATTATGACTTTGAAAATCTGGCGGCAATTGTCTCCTGGGATGAAGCCTCTATGATGCCGGCTGGCGGTGGTAAGGCACGAGCAGAAGCTTTAGCCACCTTAAGTGCTGTCCAACATGATTGGCTAACCCATAAAAAAGTAGGCGACTTAATCAAACAAGCCAAGGAAATTGATCATTTAACAACCTGGCAGCAAAAAAATCTTTATTGGATGGAGAAAGAATATCTGCAAGCAACCTGTATCCCAGTACATTTAGTCGAAGAATTTACTAATGAATCGTTAATCTGCGGCCAGGCATGGCGCGAATTACGTGCAAACAATGACTGGAAATCATTTAAGCCTTATCTGGAAAAATTATTTCAAAAAATAAAAACCATTGCAGAAATTAAATCACAAACATTTAATAAATCGCCTCTGGATGTTTTGATCGATGAGTATTCGCCAGATTTAGATTGTAAAACGATTACACCTATCTTTAATTTACTGAAACATGAGCTACCCAAGTTAATTCCCCAAATTATTGAAAAGCAAAAGGATCGGCAGATAAAAGCAATAACAGGCGATTTTCCAGTAGAAAAGCAAAAGCAGCTTGGAATGGAAATAATGGCGCGTCTGGGTTTTGATTTTAATCACGGAAGGCTGGATGTGAGCCATCATCCGTTTTGTGGCGGCATCTCTAGTGATGTTCGCATTACAACCCGCTACAAAGAACATGAGTTTTTATCATCATTAATGGCAATTACCCATGAAACCGGACATGCACTCTACGAACAAGGCTTACCTACAGAATGGAGTATACAACCAGTTGGGCATTCTTTAGGGATGGCTGTTCATGAGAGTCAATCCTTATTTATTGAAATGCAAATTTGCAGAAGTTTGGAATACATCCATTTCCTAGTACCAATAGCACAAAAATATTTTAAGGATGTAGCCAATATAACGGAAGAAAATATTCTTTATCATGATACAAAAGTAGAGCCTGGTTTAATTCGTGTTGATGCAGATGAAGTAACTTATCCCTTACATGTGATACTTCGATATGAAATCGAGCAACAACTCTTTGCTTCCGAAATTACTATTGCAGACTTGCCTGAGGTCTGGGATTCATCCATGCAGAAGTATTTAGGATTATCTACAAAAGGTGATGATAAAAACGGAGTGATGCAAGATGTTCATTGGCCTTCAGGAATTTTTGGATACTTTCCAGCCTATACTTTCGGAGCATTAATTGCTGCTCAATTATTCTCAGCAGTAAAAAAATCACTTCCTGATCTCAAGGAACAGCTAAAACAAGGGGATTTTAAATCATTGTTACATTGGTTAAGAACGCATATTCATGAAAAAGGACGATTATTGCCTTATCAAGAACTTTTACGCCAGGCAACAGGCGAAGAATTAAATCCAGATTTTTATTTTGCCCACATTAAAGAGCGCTATTTATAAAAAGATAACTCCACTTTCGTGATTAAAATGAGGTGATTTTAAAGCAGCAACACAGCATATAACCCGAGCATATCAAGGGATCTCCTATCGCAATACCGTGCTACAACATGGAGTTCCCTCGCTACACTTGGAATGACGGCTAGCCATTTTTAGATTTCTAGTAGAATTATTATCCGACCCTATAGGTTGAGGCAAAACTTGAACCAACGTACGCTACAATCACGTCGTTGTCATTCTCGCAAGGGCGGAATGACCTACGATTTTTCAACACACTCGCTTTTAACCGGAAAAAGAATAATTAAACGAGTTCATGATTTTTGGTGCGCTGTACCAGCTTTATAAACTGTTGTAACTCACAAGCATCCCCACCACAAGCAGGAATAGAAACAGGATGGTCATTATATGTAATTTTTACAAGATAATAATTTTCATCACGTTCATACAGTGAGAAATTAAGATTTGAAGCATATGGTGGTGCATTCTCCAAAGGAGCACCCAAAAAACTCAATGCACTGGCAATTGTCGTATCATGAGCAGATAATAAAACATATTTAAGTTTGGCATTTTTCTCACTACCCCCTTTGAGATAATTAGCAATGTTTGTCATGAGTTTGCCGCTGTAGGCAGCTGCTACTTGTGGCGGCCTTTCTTGAGCCATAAAAGCCCAATTACTGGCAGCAATAATCGTTTCAATATCCTCAGTACTCAGCCCAACAGGCATTGGCGCATTGTGTATTTGATGTATATATAAGGCATCACCGAGTAATTGAAGATCATTCAAGCTACCAATTTGTGCACCTATAAATGCGCTCCAAAGTGGATATTTATCTTTGAGCTCATCATTTTTTTGCTGCCATTCTTTTGTTGAGTATACATACTGCTCCATCAACTTTGCCCGTTCCGCAGGACTTACTTGCTGGAGAATTACCTCGTCATATTTAGCAGGTGCACTAAAAATAGGTATAGGCTGAACACCATAAGGTAAAGCAGGAATAGAAGAGTCCGTATTCGGGCCGGTCCCTGGGGGGTATAATCCCATTAATAAAGACTGAGCGCTCATAAGCGTACGTTCATAACCAGTAGACCGAATATACAGGGTCCCTTGCTCATAGTGATCGGGTAATAAGTGAGCTTGTTCCACATATCTTCTACGAAACTCGACCCCCAGCTTATACTCTTGCCGCATGCCTTCGGCTGTTAACTGACCTGGACCTTCTCGCCATTGATAATTTACTGCAGGGAGCGGAATAATTGGTGTTCTATCCCCATGCCGAATAATATCAACAGCAAAAACTAGTGTATCACCAGCGAATAAGATCGACGGTGCACTCAATAGCAATAAACAACTTAGGCGAAATTTATAACCCATTTATTTGTAACTCCTTGTAGGAATTTATTCATTTTCTAGCGGACGCTGTCATCTGGTAATAATTATTTCAAACATGCTGGGATAACTAATTGTCACCAGTCCAAGTTTTATATTTGCACTATGATGAGTATGACGACAAAAATCAAGACTTTTCTAAGCGTTGGTTTTATTAGGCTCTATTGACCAATTGAAGGTTGGGACTTGGCCCAACCTAGGTGCTCAATCCCGAATTCGGGAACTGCTTCTGCTCTCAATAAATCCTCAGGTACGGAGGTCATCCATGAACCCCTTATTAACTAAAGGATTCTGCATTCGGAGTTTTTCTTGGGCTTCTCCTTATCCTCACTGCCATAGACAGGCAATGGTTTTTCATTCACTTTATCCTGATTTAATATAGTTACGGTCATATTGACTTGGTCCACCGAACCGTCAGGATTTTTCGCCCCAGATGCATAATCAATAGCATCAACATTTTTCCAACCTGTTACTTTTTGGATAAAATCATCACCACTTTTTAATTCAACAAAAATCTGCCTATCGGGATCAATAAGGTGATATTTATCTTCTTCTCTGTAGATAATGTACGCATGATCGAACTCGTTGTCCAAACTAACTAACATCAATTCGCCTGAGTGCAGCCGATCTTTCAAGGAAGAAAAAAATTCCTGGCGGGTTCCCTTATAAACTGTTTGATAATCATCCTCAATATAGTCCTCCATGGGATCATCTGCACCTTCTCGATAACTTGGTATTTCCCTGGGTTCCGCATTTTCAAGCAACAGACGAGCTCCTTCAAGAGCGCACCATTGACAATTTCCCTCATTCTTTGGAACTCCATTTTTAATGGGATTTATTCGCCTAAGTTTTTGCAATTTTTCTTGCATGGTACTACCCATCACTCTGATTAACCTAAGAGAATTATAGTACAATTTTTAATCAGTCAATTATGGAGCAAATAAATGGGGATTGCATTAACTGCTTGATTGACAACCCCTTTCCAACCATCTAGAGTTTAAATACATAAGGGATGGAGATACAGCATGAAGCTTGTTAGGCATCTTGTTTTTATGAATCTGCTAATGATTAGTCTCTTTGCTCACAGTAATCCAATCACTATAGGCATTTTAAAATTTGCTCCACCTTTCTCATCAGTAGACAGCCATAATCATTATTTTGGATTTGCTGTTGATCTCATGAGAGAGATATGCAAACGCATTGATGCACCATGTATCTATAAAGCAACCGATTTTGATACCCAATTAAATGATCTGCAGGCAGGCGTTATTGACGTTACCTTTTTAGTAAGTCCATTAACCGATACAGAGTCAGAACATTATCAATTCAGTATGCCTTATATCACCAGTAAGGGACAATTTGTATCACTAAAAAACTCAGACATTCATTCAATAGATGATATTAAAAACAAAAAAATTGGCGTACTGCAAGCGACCTTGCTTCAATACAGTGTTCTACCTCAATATACTTCCCAAGAAAATATTAAAGTGTATCCCAAAATTACGGTATTAATCTCTGCACTCAATCACCATGACATTGACGTCGCATTAATGAATGCAAATGTTGCCAAATACCTACTCAACAATATCCTGAAAGGTTTTCAACTGGTAGGAAAACCTATCACTGTAGGAAATGGATATGGGATCATTGCGCTTAAAAAAAATGCCGCGATCATTACGAAAATAAATGAGGCCTTATTACAAATAGAAGCCGATGGAACCTATTTAACTCTTTATCGTAAATATTTTGGTGGTTACATTAAAGAGATATTACCTGACTGAGGTAAACGCTCCTGCAATAACAATTAAAGGAGCTGCTTTATTGGCAAAGTGATGATAAATTCACTGCCCTTTCCTGCATCACTATGAATTGAAATTGTTCCATGATGTTCTTGAACAATGCTATAGGAAATGGATAGACCTAAACCAGTCCCCTGACCAACCGGTTTCGTAGTAAAAAAAGGCTCGAAAATCCTGGCCATTGTTTCTTTACTCATACCAGTACCTGTGTCACGAATACGAATCAAAACGTGCTCATGTTCCTTGCTTGTAGTAATCGTAATTTCCCCCTGATCAGGAATTGCATGCGCTGCATTAATAAGAATATTCATAAACACCTGATTGATTTTCCCAGGGAAACACTCTATTTGAGGAATATCCCCATAATTTTTCTTAATGGTAATACGATCACGAAATGAATTATTTAATAAGGTTAATGTGGAATCGATATTCTCGTGAATATTAATCCGTTTCAATGCGCCTTCATCAAGCCGAGAAAAAGTACGTAAGTCTTTCACAATATTTGCTGTGCGCCTTGCCCCCTCTTCAATACCATTAAGTAAATTATGAGTTTCTTGCAAAGTAAAAGGCAGATCGATTTCATTTTTATATTTTGAAATCTCGATTAATTTATCTTTTATCGATGTGTCAGGGGTAATTTCTGCATATTTATTTAATAATTGCATAATTTCTTCAATATCATTTTTCAAGGGGCCAATATTGGCAGAAATAAAATTAACTGGATTGTTAATTTCATGTGCAATTCCAGCAGTTAATACTCCCAAGGAAGACATTTTTTCTGCTTGAATTAATTGAGTCTCCGCCTGTTTCAACGTGTCTAACGCATGATTTAGCTGAATATTTTTTTCATTTAAATCTTGCGTGCGTTGTTCTACACGCGATTCCAGCTCAATATTAGCTTGCAGTAGTTCGCTTTGTGCTCTTCTACGTTCAGTAATCACAGCAGATAAAACTAAAGTAGTAAAAAATATCACAGCCACAAACGCTTGCAAAAATAATAAGCTGGTTGAAATATTAGTCATATAAAACTCTTTATAACCATGTATTTCAAGCCAAATGACGGAAATTGATATAAAAAATGCGATGAGTGTTGCAAAGCGAGTACTGAAGCGTACAGCGGACCAAACTCCAAAAGGAAGTAAGATGTAGGCTAAAGGATAATGCAACATATAGATTAAGCTAATCGTGAGACCTAACAAAACGATCAAAATAATAAACTCAAGAAATTGAGCTAAATGAAACGTGAATTTTTTTTGGTACCAGGTCATGATAAGTGGTGTCATCACAATAATACCTACAGCATCACCTATCCACCAAACGAACCAATTTTTTAAAACTAACGTGGGCTCAATAAAGCCAAACACAAAAAGTGCGATTATTCCTAAAGTACAACTCGTAAGGGATAGAAGGAAATCGCCACCGAATGTAAAAAGTAGAATATCGCGAACGGTATAGAACGGAGTTTTGGTATGAGTATAGTATTGAATGAATTTTCCAGCCCAAACTGCCTGTAGTCCGGCACCAACACCAATTATTGTGGATGCAATCCAGTTTTGCCATGACATTAGATTACCTAACACAGCAGTCACAATGGTTTCGGAAACTACTATTCCAAAAACCACATTATTTCCATACCATAGTACCATCGCTAAAGCGATACCTGACGGAAGCCAAAGTGGTGTCACCAATGTGTTTGGAATGACCCAAATGTTACTTGCAAAACCGCCTAATGTATAAAGAAAGCCTGTGACTAGATTCTGGTAGCAGAATCGCCAAGTTTTTATTGTATTGAGGCTCATGTTTTCTTTCCAAGTACTCGATAAAGCTTGATCTTTTCATCCTTGCCTCGAATCATTTGTGGCTCTAACTCTTCAACTCGAATTTCATTGGAAATAGGCTTATAAGTTGTTTCACTAATCAACAAGGTATTGGGTTTATCTTTCGTAAGCTCCTCTATGCGGGATGCAATATTCACGGTATCACCAATAGCGGTATATTCCATATGCTCACTGGTCCCTATATTTCCTGTAATGACCTCTCCCGTATTGATACCAATTCCGATTGTAATCTCATGACCTATGTCATTACGATACGTGTCGTTGAACTCTTTTAGGGCCTCGATCATCATTAATCCTGCAGATACAGCATTTAACTGATTATCGATATGTGAAACAGGCGCGCCAAATAAAGCTAAGATTCCATCACCAATTAATTTATTAATGCAACCATGATTCTCTCGTATTCTTTTAGTCATTAACTCAAAATAGGCATTAAGAAGTTCTACAGTTTTAACAGAACCCAATTTATCCGATAATGAGGTAAATTGGCGTATGTCAGCAAACATGACTGAAATGATGCGGTATTCACCCCGAATGAGCGAATCCTCCCCCTGATCATTTAAAATTTCATCGACTATATTTTTAGGTACATATTTTTGAAACAACTCCATAATTCGCTTTTGATATAATACCTCATGATTCAGTTTTTCAATCAAAGACAACCGCTCTTCCTCAAGGTTTAACATTTTCAATCCAGTATCAATATTAATCTTTAACTCAACTGGATCCCATGGCTTAGTAATATAACGAAATACCCGACCGGTATTAATGGCCTTAATAATTGCTTCAATGTCAGTAAAACCGGTTAAAATCATTCGAATCGTATTGGGATATTCAGGAATAATGGACTCTAAAAATTGCACCCCTGTCATTTCCGGCATTCTTTGGTCAGTAATCACAATTTGAATGTTCTTGTGACGCATAATCTCCATACCCTCGCGTCCAGAGGTCGCAGTATATACGTTGAAATGGCGGCGAAAAGTGGCGACAAAGGCGGTAAGATTATTCGCTTCATCATCAACATAAAGGATATTACACTTTTCTTTATCCATAAGCGCTCTTTTCTAGAAGCAAATTAAAAACCCTATAGATATTTATAGTCTATGGAGAATCACTTTGGCCAGTTTTCGAGAGGTGAGGTAAACGAAGTCTGAACTAAACTTTTATATTGCTTATGAGGCGCCTTCGTAAAGAAAGAGTAAAATTTGTCCAACAGGTCCGGATCCGAGGCAAATTTAGGTAAAATTTTAATACTAAATAAAATTTACAGGCTTTCTATTATGACTAAATCTGTGGTTTTTAGCGTAGACGATGACGAAAAGAGGCAGAAGATCCTTGCGTACTATAGACAATTTATGAATCAACAAAATGCCGAGGATCAATCTTATACTTCTTTAGCTGAATTTAAAAACAGTCAACATTATCAAGACTTATCCGAAGAAGAAAAAGAGAATCTAAAACAATATGAAGGAAAAGATGTAATTGTCCTAGTATTCGATACTCCAGAACAAGCCATAGAATTTATTCGACAAATACAAAAGAAAGGACTCATCAGTGCAGAACAGGCGGAAGAGATAACGACAAGCCTGCAAGAGCTCGAGCCATACAGACCAGGAATGTAATGAGTATCTCTGCGATACTCTTACAGATATAAATCGATCCAATCTTTAAATCGTTTTAAACGATCCATTTGAAAATCCGGTCTATCAAGTGAATGATATTGATCAGGATATATGATTAATTGTGTCGGTATATTTTGTGATCTTAAGGCTTGATATAATTGTTCAGAACCAATACATGGCATATTAAAATCCAGACTGGCACACATGAACAAAGTAGGCGTTTTAATTTTATCCGCTTTCATTAATGGATAACTTAATTTCAAATAAGTTTGCACATTGAGCCAAGGTTTACCCAATTCGGCTTCATATTCTAATGTATATTGATCCACGCCATAATTCCCGAGGATATTCCCGGTCCCTGCCCCACTAATTGCGGCTTTAAAGCGTTGTGTACTGGCAATAACATAATCAGTAAGCATGCCACCGTAACTCCAGCCACCCACCGCCAATTTATTAGGATCCACAATACCTTTCTTAATGACGTAATCGACTGCAGCTAAAACGTCTTTGACATCTAAGTTACCCCAGTCTGCATGAATTGCTCTGGAAAAATCATATCCCCTTCCAGAACTTCCACGTGGGTTGGGGGCTATAATTGCATATCCCTGGGCAGCGAGCCATTGCCAGTCAAAATTAAATTCATGGCTAAATTGATAAACTGGCCCACCATGTAAATTTAAAACAGCAGGATACTGATGACCTGTTTTGTAGTTTGCTGGTTTTAGCAATAAACCTTCAATCACTGTTCCATCAGAACTTTTAAATTCAATATCATCTGCTGGCAAAAATTTTACTTGCTCTAAAAGCTTTTGATTATGGTGAGTTAACGGCCTTAATGTATTTTCTACTGCAAAGAGTTCTGGTGGATGTTGATCATCTGAGGAGACAACTACGATGCGTCGATCTGCTGTTGAAAAATTACTATCAACACGCAATCCATGAGTTAGTGCTTTAACGACACCGGTACGGACATTAATCTCACTTAGATGAATATTTCTACTTATTTCAATTAATGCAAAGATATTTTTACCATCTTCAGACCACTTAGGTTTGGTAAACCAACGATCCACAGGAGCAATAATTTGTTCCTGTTGACTCCTCAATCCAACAACAGCTACTTGTGTAGGGGCATAAATGTGGGAGTGGTTACTATTACTCAAATAAGCGATTTCAGCGCTATCAGGGCTCCATGCGGGAACAGACTCCCATTCTGGATCCATTTCCGCTCCAGGGGATTTGGTGAGCTGTTTGGCTTTGCTTCCCGGTTTTGTATTGATTACAAACACATCCGAGTTGAAATTTCTATCGGGGTCGGTTCCTCTTTGAGACGCAAAAGCAATATATTTTCCATCAGGAGACCACGCTGGAGCCCATTCATCATAGGGCCCTGGAGTCAATAATTCAATGTGTTTACTTTGGATTGCTATACGATAAAGATGCGTTCTTTTTTTACCAAGATATCCTTCTCTATCTTTTTTAAAGAGAAATCGAGTAATGACTATGGGTTTGTTTTTAGATTCTTTTTCACTGTTTACTTTATGACCAATAAACGCGATATTTTGGGAATCTGGCGCCCAAGTAAAATCGCTAACATCATACTGGTTATTCGTTAATTTAATTATTTCGCCGCTTTTTCTATTTAATAATCTCAAATTTTTAGAATCACCTCTCTCCGATAAAAAGGCAATCCATAGTCCATCAGGGCTCCACTTAGGTGAATAACTACTTTCCTTTTTATTATTCGTGAGTTGCTTTGACACACTTCCGTCATACGATACCAACCAGATATTACGGATTGCCTCTGTTTTGCTAACATTTTCTTCTAAAGTGTAGACAACCCATTTTCCATCTTTCGATAAGTCGGGTTCGTTGACCGTCTTAATTCGCATAAAATCGCTTAAAAGCGGCAACCTTTGCTCAGCCCACCCTTTCTCAAAAAAAATAATTAGGAGCAACAATAAAGAGTGCTGGAGGCACCTATGGATTTTTTTCAAATCATATTTCCTTAAATAAGTACTTCTTTATAAATGAGTACGTGACCATAACATCGCAACAAAATTAGCTTTGTTGAAAACAATCATCGTTTATTATTACCGCGAAAGCGGAAATGATCTATAAAATTAGTATATCTCACGCCTGCCTAGCTATTTTTCCAATAACGCCACAAAATTTAGAGGTAATTCAAAGTATCCTATAATCTTTCTCTTATATATGAGTCAATGTCTTATTTTATAAAAGCTTTTTGCATGCATCTCTGACGCGATAACAAAATAAAAAAGGTATTTTTCAATTAACATCTTGAACTGCGGCCAATTTAAATTGATACCTCCAAGAAGTGAATGTTTAACCAAGCAAAAAAACAAAAACGACCCACAAAGTACTTTTTTTGTACAAACCAAGCTAAACTTAATACGTGGAGTATTAAAAGGAGCTTTTTATGATTAAGATATTAGGTGTACTCTTAATAGGATTATTCATGAGTATAAGTCCGATCGCATTGGCCTATAATGGATGGCATCACCACGGATATCACCATGGATATCACCATGGTTATCATCATAGATATTATCCTGTAAGGTATTATCACCATGGTTATCATCATGGTTATCATCATCGCTATCGTCATCATGGCTATCATCATAGATACTATAGATGGTAAGATATTGAAAAAATAGAATTTTTTTAATAAAATACATCACATTACTGAATCGATAAGTATTCAGTAATGTGATTGCCTCATCTAAAATATTTTGCGGAACCTCCAGTACTGTTTCTTACCTTCTGCTTTGCCACAAGAAATTTTTTATTACTCAATAGCTCACTATGTGATAACAATAATGTAAAATAAAGACCAACATTGATTAATTTATATCAAATTTTTACTGGATTTTATGTCCACCAATACCTGAATGAGACAGAAAATTAAGGAAGCGATGCATGAGAGCAGTACGAGAATTACGTAAATCCCACACTAACCTCCAGTACTCTATATTAAAAGAAGCACATCTGGACAATAAACCGAGTTTGATAGCCGGTATTTTTTCTGGCGATCGCTGGCGTCATCGCAGTATGGGCTTAACATTAGACCATATTACAGATCAAAAGAAATTTGAAGAATTGCAATCTCATGCATCGAATAATTTAAAATTATGGGAAAAAGATAAAGTAGATCCCCCGCAAAAAGTTGAGGTAGTACCTCAGGATTTTGGAGAGGCAACGCTAGAGGTAACTAAAAAGCATGGAAAAATATATCCTGTCCTCAACATGGCCAATTCGTTATTTCCTGGCGGAGCTGTCCTAGAAGGAGGAAGTGCCCAAGAAGAAAATCTGTGGCATCGTTCAACTTGTGCGCGTTCATTACTCGGCAAAGGAGTTTATTATGATAAGGCACAAAAATGTTTTCTCTATGACGAGAACACCAGAAAACTTTTAAATGCACAAGAACAAATGAGTCCTGAAGAACTGGAATCTTTAAGCATAAGACGTGGAGTAAAAACTCCTCAGGCCTTTAAAGTCTTTATGGATGATCAACCCCAGATTTGTTTTCGAGAAGCAGAAATTTTAGTTCCCATAGAGCTCGAAGAAGAGTTTACATCAAAGAGAACATTAACTACTGACACTAAATTGAGCTACGCATTCCTTCCAAAAAACAAAATATTCCCTTTTTATGAAATCAGATCAGCTGCTCCTGAGCTCATAGGTAAAAAAATCGACTTTAATAATAAAGAATTTTTAAAGGAATATATACACGATTTAAGCCGTCGAATAGGTGCTCAGTTGGATACTTTGATACTTAAAGGAAAAACTGATGCAGTCTTAGGCGCATGGGGATGTGGAAGTTTTAGAAATAATCCAGAGATTGTTGCCCAGATATATCGTGAAGAAATTGCCAAGCGAGCGGAACATTTTCAACACATTGTATTCCCTATAATCGATAAAGAACATGAAGCAAACTTCCAAATATTTAAAAAACATTTAGATGGTCTAGAGCTCGGACATTCAGCAAACAAATCAAGTGTAAAGGCAGCGGCGCAGGGTTTGCTTAATCCCCATCGTCTGTATGCCTCAAGAGATAAGAAACCGACACCACAGGAAGAAACCTCTAAGACTCCTTCACCCTAGCTGTTCGCACTTTTAATTTTTTTTGGTGGAACAAATCATAGGCTATACCATGCATGCGTGAATCGATTCATTGTGCCTGATGATGGATTTCCGCATGCAAGGAAATGACACAGATGCAGTTCATTATCAGCTCCTTCTAAACGTTAACCGCCCTTTAATTAGAGGGATGTCTCAACTTTTTTTGGCACAAAACAACCACTAATTAAACATTTAATGAATCTTTAAAAAACACTCCAATCCCAAAATTATCAAAATGAACGCAAAAAAATCTATTTTTCATTAAACAAAACAAAATTTATTTGGTATGATTCTTTTTGAATCACAAAGACCATATATAGGTCTTTTTTATTTAACTTGTTTAAATAACATCTGAGTATTTCTACTATGCAATCACGATTAACAAAACCGATACTAAGAACACTAGCGACTTTTAATAAAAGTGTATTGTCCTCTCTGAACAAAACACATGGTTCCCTATTTTTCCCTTTGTCTCATAAGCTGGATACAACTTATCCAAAATTATCGCCAACTGAAATAAATGAAGGTATTGCTCAATTGCATGACAGTCTCTCATCAGATAAGAACTTTATTTTTAGAGGAACCGAAGGAACTCAAGAAGTTCGTGAGGCGATGACTACTGATTATCTGGGCATGTCTTCCGTACAAAGAAAAAAAGCACCAAGCCATGATCTGGTCGATTACCTCGTTAGCAATAACAGTAGATACTTCTTTTCTACCTCTCCCTGTAAATACACGGTAAGACCTTATGCGGCAGGAATATCGATTATCCCGTGCAAAGGTTATATATGGGTATTGGGATTACCCAAAGTGTACACAATCCCGCAAAAGCATTTGTTCTTAAATGAAGAAATGTTTGATAGTTATTCAAGAAGACAAATTCAACAATTAGAAAAAGACGAAAAATATCATCCCATTAAGGAAACAGCAGCCAGTAATAATGAAATCACGGTGATTGTTGGTGCTCGTAAAGAGGATAATTGGGCATTCAAAGTTTCTGAAGATGTAGCAAAAATAATCCAAGTTAGGGGACCTGGTCGTTTATTAGGTAAATTTATGTCCTCAGATGAAATTGTACATGTCCAAGACTGGACAAATCCTGAGTTCAAAAAAAGAGTATGGTCTCTTGAAGTGGTATTCTCGGAAGGAGTTACCGCAAAGCATTTTGATAAAATGAATTTCAGAGCTCGAGAACTGGGATTAATAACGAGGGATGAACGGTTGCTTACACTAGAGGATGCAAGTAGCGTAGTCGACTCTCAGGAGTTAGATAGTCTTAATGCGAACTATCGTACAACGGAGACTCATCGGGTATTAAAAGTTCATAAAGACATTCCTTTAGGACACAAGGAATCTCTACTTGAGTACATAATAGCTGAAATTAGAAGTAAAAAATTAGAAAAAATTGAACACAGAGATTGCCCCTATACTTTATAAATAGTGATTTAGCCTTCGTCTAAATTAGGTTAAGTAATTAAGCGGACGCAGCACCATAAATGAACTGTCCTAGGTGGAGTGTAGTAGATTCTGAGGAGTTAGAGGAATTAAATGAGAATTACAGCACTACCTCAACGCATAGAGTGACGAAAGTTCATAAAGATATTCCCATAGGGGATAAAGCCAATCTTATCAAATGCATAACCAAAGAAATTAGGAGTGAAAAAAAATTAGCGGAACTGTCGGAAACAGACAGCTCCCACACTGTATGAGTCGATTTATACGCAAACACCCTTCTTCTCGCGGGAACAAGGGAGCCGATAAGGGCGGATAAGGGAAATTCATCCATCTACCATTGAAACATACATTTTTTTAGCCAGTGCCAAAGCCAATTCATCTTGCCATGGCTTGGTTATGATTTGCATACCTATAGGAAGTTGTTGTCGATTCGTGCCGCATGGAACGACAACAACAGGACACTCAGTTAAAGTGATACTTGCTGTATAACGAATAAGTGGCCAAATCGCATTGGGCTCAAGTGTTTTTCCATGGGGTAATGCACACTGGGGCGACACCGGACATAATAATGCATCGTAAGCTTGAAACAATTGCAAAAATTTAATCTTATATTCATCCCACTTTGCCCAAAGTTTTAAATATTGATCGAGAGTCATGGGCTGTTCTGGCAGCTGAGTCAACCATGATTGTACCTGATGGGAGACTTCTTGCGTGCCGAGTACCTGGAGAAGATTATTTAAACCTTGCCCAGCATCTGCTTGAAACAATTGTGTCGCGATAGCAATTCCTTCTTCAAAAAGCGGTGTGCTTATTACTTCAATGTGCATTCCATCCAGAGCAAGTTGTTGGCATAGTTCTTCGATTGCACTAGGTATTGCCGGATCCAGATCAGAAAAATGGTGATCGACTAAATAAGCGATACGAATATTTTTCCTAAGCTTTATTTTTTTAGATGGCTTAAGTCGTTCAGCATATGGGTCAAGCCCATCTCCTCCTTGAATTGCATGGAATAAAATTTCTAAATCATCAATATTGTGGGTCATGGGAGCAATTCGACTGGTCAAAGCCACCCAACCACGTTTTGGCACCACAGATCCTGTTTGCGGTAAACGTCCCAATGAGGGACGTAAAGTAACTACACCACAGCAATGAGCCGGATATCTGGCCCCACCTCCATGATCGCCAGCTATTCCCATCGGTGAAGCATAACTTGCAATGAGCGCAGCCTCCCCGCCACTACTCCCTCCACTTGAATAATTAGGGTTCAGAGGATGATTTGTACGTCCATAAATTAAATTATCAGTTTCTAATGAGAGACCTAATTCTGGCGTATTGGTCAAACCTAAAAAAATACTTCCCTTTCGCATTAAACGGGAAATAACTGTGGTTTCCTCATGGCATAAAGTATTCATTAAGCCTTTTGTGCCAAACGTAACAATATGGTTTGGAACAGCATATAAATCTTTCGCTGTAAACGGGATACCAAATAATTCATCGGGTATAAAGTGAGCGTCTTTGAGCTTTTGATCCGCCTCAAAAGCAGCTTGACGGGCGACAGCAAAATCAGTTTGCACTAAAGCATTTATTTTTGGATTTACTCTTTCTATTTTCCGAATGAAATGTTCAAGTAGCTCAGAAACCGTCAATTCACGACCACGAATTAATTTTGCTAATATCTTAACTGAGAGCTGATTCAACTCTGACATATTTTTCTTCCATCTTTACTTTAGAGTTTTCTGCTTTGCCCCTTAAAGAAAAAGCTCCCCCAAGAGATGGTACTCTTTTTATAATCAAAACTGAAATAAGACTATTTTATCATCCTCAAATGGATTGTCATATTGATTGGCTCTTCTTAAATGAATTAAAGAAGAGCCATGTTGGATTAACGAACAAGAACATAGCGACCGTTTTCCAGTACATAGTGATGGCCATTATGATAAACAACATGCTTATTATGGTAACTAGCTGGATGGCCGGTTACAACGCCAACCCCTGTATCAACTACCCTTCCAACCCCGTTACCTATAAATGCACCGGTATCAGCTACATAACCTACCCCTGTACCTACAACGTGCGCGGTGTAACCTACACCGGCTCCTACGGTTGAATTGCTGTATTGGCTTACATTATTCATTGTATTACAACCAACCAAGCTTAAAGACATGAGCAAAGTTGACGAGATTATTATTCGTTTCATAGTTCACTCCTAGACTCTGACACATAATAACCAATACATACATATATTGATCATTATATGTATATATAGTTTATAAATAGGACGTTTGTTAGGGGTTTTCAGAAATATTTCTCTTGATTTGTTTGAGCAAAATTCGGAATTTGAATTCTTGGCATGTATCAGGTAATCAGGATTCATCTATAAAAAATAGGCAATATCTCTGAAAGTTTTTACAATGAAAACTTTAGAAATACTGCCTAGTAAATTAACTTATCGACTTCGGCTACTGCCTCATTCTATTTAGAACGTTTGTTCATAAGCCGCAGGGCTGTTTTCTTCGAAATTTCTAAAGTTTTGTTCCGCTTCATTTTTCTTTTCGATATTAAAACAATCCTTTCTCTCGGCAGGATCTTTGATGCGCTCACAATTATTGTTTGCATAAGAATTTGGATTTACTTCATCTGCAGCAAACGCGTTGAATGAAAATAATGCCATAATAAGAACTAATTTTTTCATCATTGCCCCATGTATTTATTTTTTATTGGCAAGGTAATCATACCTAATTCATACAACAAAATATAGGTAAGTAGGGCAATATAGAAGTACTCAATGAGCTCAAATACCTGAAGAAGCTAATTTCGTTGCTTCCAGCTGAGGTCATTTGGGCACACAAAACAAGTTATAAACAAATTGCGTGCCCATGAGTCAAGAACTACAGTCAAGAAACGTTAAATGCGAAGACGAGCAAACTCTAAATCCAGCTCATGACGATATTTGGTTACTTGTTTCTGTTGAGACTCATCTATCACTATTTGCTCCCCTGCGGCTGCCAGTGCATAAGGTAAAGGTTTAACCGCTGTCGCCAAAAAAACCATCTGGTTATAATCACTACCTTCAAAAAGCGAATTTTCTCTTGCTATCGCTTTCACCGAGTCTTGTATCAGCTTTATTTGATTTCCTAGTTCGTCGATCTGGCCTATCGCTTTAGTTGAATAATGATAGAGAGCATATCCACCACCTAATAAGAGAGGTAACCCAATAATCAAAGGGACAACAGACGCAATAGAAGCTAAAACCAATACGAATCCTGTGACCACAGCGAATGCAGACAATGCCGTATTAAAACCACTATCAGCAGTAGATAATAATTGATGATTAAATGCCGAAATCTTTTCAATAAATTGAGTTAAATCTTCCTTCTTGTCAGCAAAGGAAATGCCACTGTAAATGCCGTGATTAGAACTTTGTCTTCCTTGTATCGCAGCAAGATGGTATAACATCATATCAATAATATGGGCTAGATCGGAAATCTTCCCTTTCCGAACATAGGTCATTACCACATTTTGAAGTGTTTTCGACCAATGCGGTTGGGTATTATTAAACTCTCGGGCATAAAAGGTTAGCTGTTTGGTAAATTGGATAGGTAAAGGCCCTCCAATATCCAAATCAGTAGTAGTACCAAAAAATCCAGTATATTGTGGTAAACCGGCTACAAAAGTTTTATTTTTTACTGTCAGAGTATTCAGTAAACTCACATACATGTAAAATTTAGCGAAATGATCAGTCTTTTGATTTTCAATCAGTTCACATAATGAAGACAATTGGCTCGATGGCATTATTTTTCTCAGGCTGTAAAAAAATGGTAATCGTACCATAAGATAAGATAAAAGATAACTTATCAAAAGATATTGAATTGTATAAAAAATATCCAATTAAGAGCCAAGCGCTACAGAGTACTTTACACGTCAACATCATTGTAATTTCAGCCACTTCTTCGGTTTATTACTAGACCATATAAGGGTCTCAGGCTTCCCTTAATTATCGCATGATTGAATGTTGTTGGTTCATTTATCTCAGCTTGGATTGATCTATAAAAATCATTGTGATTTTTTTTTAATCAAATTATTATGTTTAATTAAATCATAAACGACTAATTTACTTGCTATGACCCGACTTAGTATTGAGAAAAATAATAATCGACCGATTAAAATTGCCCTTATGGGAGGCTCAGGTTCTGGTAAAACACAACTCTGCACTGCATTAAAAGGTAAAAAATATCTTCCAGTTTTTTTCCCTTCGATGGGCATGGAGTTATCAAGATTTAATAATACATTTGATTATGAAGTTTGCACGCTTCCTGGATCTCTAAGACATAAATTTAGTGGATTTATACAAGGAATGATACCTAATACAGTAAAAAATTCAGACACCAACATCATATGCATTGATCCATCAGAGAGGGATTCATTTAAAGAGGCTTGGTACTATGCTCGCGAGATCCGCAAAGTAGATACGAAAGCCCCCATCGTGATTGCCTTAACTCAACTGGATAAAAACTTACCATGGAGAGTATCAGATGAAGAAATTCAAAGATTTAAGCTTTTTTATGGAATTACACACGACACTATTGGCACGAGTGCAACCCAAGGCGAAGAGGGCATTAAAGAATTGCGTGCGCTCATGTTTGCTCTACAAAAGAAGTTACGTGGTGAGCAGGCAGAACCTGAAACAATGCTTACTTTAAACGATATTCTACTGAAAATTGAGAATTTTTATCAACTGGCTAAAACGGGTTTAAGCGAATTAATGCAACATAAGGAGGAGTATCTTAAAAAGCACAAACCTCTTGCCAAACTTCCCCCGCAACTACTAGACGCATATGTTGTGGTACAAAATTTAATAGTTCGATTAGAAAAAGCAAAAGACATTCCAAAGCAGCTAAGCCAGGTTTCTGAAATAAGTAAGAAAAAAGCTCTGTTTAACGCATATCAGTTGGCAGTAGGTTATTTTGTGGAAAAAGTGAATGAAAATTTATTAAAAGTAAATCCTCCTCAGCATATCATGAATGTGATACTACGACTGCTACGCGCACCCTTTATTGGATTTCGTATGTATAATGACTATGAGCTGAAAGAACTACGACGATTTGAGCAACAAACGAGCCTAAAAGAAGAATTACACAGTATGAAAACTAATAAAGGTCCTTAATCCTTTATCTTTTGTTGCAATGGGTACCAATAAAATTATCCAGAACAACTAATTCAAGTCTTATCGCGATAACAATGAGCCTTAATGAGCTCATAATCCCTTATTAAAACAACGCTGTACGCACAGGACACTTAAACCTCTGTCCATTTGTGGTAAGCATTGCTTGGGTTGGTCGGATAATAATGCCGCTCGCCTTAAAACCAATATTGGGAGTATATATTGCATCGCTTAACTATTCCGTTTTGAAAGGTTGCTGTAGCAGTCCATACGGAGGTGATTGCGGTAATTCCATTTGCAACCAGACTCAATACTCTATTTTTATCAAAAAAGTTTTTCTTTACAAATTAGGGTCAGGACCAGAACGAGCCTCTTCTGTGGGCTTATGTAACTCCTTAACTTGCTCAAGTCTTTCTTTAACATTCCTAAAACTATCTGAAAATCCAAGTTTTTTTAATTCTGTTTTAGTTAACTCTAAAGTCGCATCAGTTTCTTTTGTCATCTTTGATTTGTATTTTTCAAAGAAATTTTTCAGCCAGCCAATAAATCCTAACTCTCTTAAGCCAGGACGATTCGCTTCAATAGTCTTAGTATGAGTTTTTAAATGAAAGAGTGTCGCTTCCGGTTCTCTTAAGCCAGCAGTTTTAATAATGAGAAGCATATTTTCTGCCGCATTTTTCCGGGCTTCATAGGCTTTTAGTAACCTTGGATTTTTTTCAGGTTCGTCGACGGGATTTTCGTCTAAAAAGTGTAAATAAAATTCGATTTTTTGCTGTACCTGCTGTAAAGACTCGTGAACAGGTAATCCTGATAAAACCTCTTGTACTGAAACTTTGCGCTCCTTGCTACTTTGTCTAAAAAAGTCCTGAATATAATTATCCAGAATATTTTTATCCTTAAACTCCTCGGGTTTATTACACAAATGCATAATCTGCTCAACTACCATATTCTTATGGGCATTGGCTTCCCTAATTGATGTGAGTATCTCTAATTTGCTCTGAATGTTTGTTTTGATCGTATTTTCTATCTCTTTTTTTTGAGCCAAAAGATCTTTGTCTGAAGGAGTTCCAATTTCATTATTCAGTTCTTTTAAATCCTCTCTTAGCTTCTTTATCTCCTCTTCTAATAAATTTACCTTCTTCATTGATTCGGACTCAGTATGTTGAATATTTTCAACTACTTTTTCGTGGTAATTATTAAGTATATTTCCTGCTGCACGTATTTGTGGAACATTTTCTTTGATTAGATGCTCAAGAGCATAAGTAAATACTTGTTGATGAGACCTTTTCTTTTTAACCAACTCCTCCATTTCTTGATTCTTTTCCATACTAGTTATAGCTGCGACTACGTCCTGAGTCGCATTTTTTACATATGGCCCTGCAAGTGCCTCTTTAATTTTACCTGCTACCATTTGGCGAATGTCAGCTGGAGGGATATCTTTATTGGCATCTTGTTTCATTAAAGATGCCTCATTGCTTAATAGGGTTGATGCGCCAGACACCATTTGCGTCATATAGTACTGAGCCTCTTGATCAAAAGATAAAGCTGAGACTCCCAGCCTAAGCCTTACTATGTCATCAATAGTGAGGTCTGTTTCTGCGAATAAACCCGCCATTAAAGGAGTGACCTCGTCAGCACCTAACTCCACTCCACCATTTAATGGTATATACCTATCATTTAATAACCGCCCTAGATTTGCTGCCACTTCATAATTTCCCTCTCTTAAGGCATCAACATAATCTTGAGGCTTAACTAATTTCATTTGAGTTTGTAATTGAGCATGAAAATTTTCTGCAAGTGCTTTGGAAACGTCATCCCCTTTTTCTCCAAGCTCGTCTGCTTCAAGTGCATCTTTATGTCCATCAGTAGCCAAGATAGAAATAGGCTCTATACCCACTTCAGCGACAATCACAGCAGTATTATCCACCGACCCCTTTCCTCCTGCAAAGGCTCTAGATATTAAAGCTTCTGCAATATCATCTGGACCACAATTAGGATTCTCTGCGATAAATTTACTTAAAGTCTGCGCAATATCAGTCGTTGTTAAGGCTGGAGTTCCAAAATGTAAATTCTTGGTGGAAATCCCATCAGTTGCTGCAATTGCAAAAACCTTATCACCTGCTTGTAAAGGAATTACATCATGGGTGATATCGGGATCATGCCTTAGTCCATCCTTTTCTGAGTCTCTATCGCCTATGGAGCGTTTAACTCCTATTGCTATTTTTGATCTATCCTGATTTTCATGTAAATTATTAAGCTGCTTTTCAAAACGTACTTTCCCATCAGCACCAATAATGACAAAAATGGCAAGACTATCGCCAACATTACAGGTCACCCCATGCAGTTGATTTGTCTGCGGATTCTTCCATGCGATCAGTGAGGCTAGGGTTGCACCAACTGCTTGTTTATTTCCATGCTTTTCTTGCATTATTCTGGTCGTTTCTTTTAACGCAAAATCTTGCTCGGGCTCAGATAAGAGATTAAATCCAGGCATCCTCTCCCCAGATACATCATCCTCTTGACTTTTCTGAAGTGTCATATTTGGAGGCACGCCCCATGCCCCTTGGATTTTTGCAAAACCGATAGGACCATTTCGTTTTTTTGTATCACCGTCTGTTGCAAAATTATAACCATCAATTTTAATCTGCGACACGTCGACTCACCAATATTTGATCAATTTATTTAAATATAGACCAACAAGATGCTTATGCAAAAATGCCGAAATCTTTTGTTATTTATGGGTGGATGTGAGCTACTGAGAGGTAGTACTTATTGAACATAAACTAATTGAAGGTTTTCGTATTGAAATGTTCCACATAGTAAAATGGGGGAATCAATTCATCCTTAAATGGTACTTAATCAGGGCTGCTTGCCAACTCATTTTATACTCTTTCATCCAATTCCTCCCTCCGCAAACAAGTCGCGGAGCGGGACGATGAGGTGCATAACGATACGGGCTGACTACCCAGTTCTATTTTTAGATAAACTGAGAAGTACTATTTTGCTGGTGTTGTGGTGAATCAGTGGAAAGATGTTCTGGCAGAATGTTAGAATCTGATTTACTTAATTTATCAAGACTGCCGCCAAACACCGTCATAGTACTGCTACCCGGTTTGGTTGTTTTTTCCAAGGCAATGAGTTTCATCAATTGTTCATTCAGTGACGCTTCTGAATCCAATAATTCCTGTTCTTCTGGGGTAGGCAAAGAAGAAGGATCTACTCCTCGAATTTCAGGTGCATTACGCAGTTCACCGTAATAATCCAAACCCATTCCAACAATAAATGCATTAGCAGGCACTTCAAATCCCACATATTCAGGTCTGTATCCATTCACTCTTTTTTGTACTTTATCAACAAGAACGATTAAAGAAACTTTTTTTGCACCAAGGCTTTCTAAAAGCCCTCTAATTTTTAAATAGGTATTTCCCGTGTCACATACATCATCTACTACAAAGACAGTTCTTCCACCTAATGGAATTTTTGGCTTAGAGCCGATTTTTAACTCCCCAGGAGCCATTTTATTCTCATAGCTACTTGCTTGCATGGTTGTATATGAATATTTATAGCCGCTATTGTTTAATTCGTTTTGTAAAAGACCGGCAAAAGGAACTGCTCCATCCATCAAACTGATAAGGACCGGATCAGCATCAGGATATTCTTTAATAATTCGCGCTGCCAGAAGTTCCGTGCGCTGTTTAATGGCACTCTGTGTAAGCGCCTCCCCTTTTCCATCAAATTTATCTTCATCAATTTCTCTGATAGGAAGAGCTTTGGACCATACTCTTTGAGCTACTTTATTCTTTAATTCCTGAATTTCCTGTAACTGTTTAAGAATTACTTCTTTCACAACCCACCTCCAGTGTTTGATATTAAAGTTTAGGAACGCATTGTCTTTGAGGTAAAGGAAAAAAGCAATGAATAAAAATAGCCCAGGACATAACCATCAAATGAGAATGTAGAAAAAATCAGGGATGACGTTCATCCCTAATATGTAGTTTTGTTGAACAGGTTACTTATGCTCAAACGTTACCATAGAATAAGTTTCAGCTGTATAGTACGGCTCTTGATCCACTTGGTATTCTTTGGCTAACTCTGCGGCCGTTTTATGATCAACACATTGTATTCCTAACTCGCTGCAGAGAGAAACAATTTCACTTGGTTCAAAAAATGTTTTAAAGGGAGATTTTTTACTGGCAAACTCATCTAATGTTTTTTCTAAACACTTTTCTTTAGCGGATGAGTCTAATTGCTGTGCTCCTGTTTGCATCAAAGCATGCATGTAATCGAAGGTAATTACCAGGTGACTAAACTTACTGGATAACTCACGTAAAATTCTAATAACTTCTTCTTTTTCGAGATAGAAGGTATTACCTTCCCATAAAATTAAAGTAGGTTTGGTGAAATCGATATCATTTTTTGCTAATTCTGCAATTAAATCACCTTTAACATAATCTAAACCAATATAAGTGGCATTTTTGTTAACATATTGTTCAGCATAAATCTGTTCCTTGCATTTTAAAATTTGCGGCTGATCAACTTCAAAAAAACGAACACCAAATTGTTGCGTGTATTTTATTTTGCGCACAGGTAAGGTATCAAAGCCACTACCTAAAATAATAACCTGTTTTACTTCTTTGTTTTTCACAGCATCTGCTACGGTTTGCCTAAAAAAACGGGTTCTGGTGGCTAGGGGCAACCACATTCTTTTATCGAGTCTTTGCTCTGCTTCTTCTTTAACTTGTTCATTAACGAAACTCTGCATCAGAGGATCTTTGAATAAGTCTTTTTCTCTAGCGCCTTGTTTTTGTGTTAATTCTGGCCAGTTATCTTTAGATTTAGCCTGATTCTTCCAGTAATTCGCTAATAATGAGGTCGTAGCAACATTGTGCTCTTTTAAAATTTTTTCCTGCATAAAAGCAACTCTCTTATTTTAATAATTCATCAACAATCTGCCTCACACCTGAATAATAGGCGGCATGATCGGCGTCTAAATATACAATATTATCGGTTACTTCTCTACTCATACGTAATTGATCACTTAAGTGTAGCGCTTGATCATATCGGCAAACCAAACAGCGCTTAGAAATACGAGTAAACTGTTCGCCGATATGAACTGGTTCAGAAAATGGCCGTAAGGGTTGTGCCTGTAATTTGGATAGTGCTTCTTGCGCGTCCTCTTTACTACAATAGTTAAAAAAAACATTGATTAAAGCGGGTGAAAACTGAAGGCGAATTTCTTGTAATGTTTCATCAATAATTAAAAAAGGAGTAAGGTTATTTGATTCGGATTCTTGCGCTATTGAAAACAGTGATTTCTGGTCTTGTGGAACATAGCCGGCGACAAAAATGAGTTCACGAATAGCGTTTGGAATTACTTCGGCAACCTCTGAAATAACTAAACCCGCCATACTATGACCAACAAGTATAACCTGCTCTTGTTGATGTTGAATTAATTGAACAACACTATTCACATAATCAGCAAGACCTATTGAACTGCTTATTTGATTTTTTAAACTACCATGCCCAGGCAAATCAGGTGTAAACACTTTATGCCCTTTCAGGGAAAGCTCTTCTGCAATACGTTTCCAGCACCAAGAGGCATGCCAGGCACCGTGAATTAAGATAAAGGTTTGAGAGTTTTGCATAAAAAAGTACAATTTCACTACGAATCAATTCTAGTAGTTATTTTAAGAAAATTGAGACATGAAGTAAAAGTCCTATAATAGAAAAACAGCCGAACTGACTTTTTGCGGAATGAACACACAAACTGAGTTTTCTAAGGAAGTGCTTAGATTAATTAGGTCAATACCCCGAGGTAAAGTTGTGACTTATGGAGATATTGCCAGACTAGCAGGTCACCCACGAGGAGCACGTGGTGTTGGATGGCTTCTTCATTCCTGTACTCAGAGTCATAACCTTCCCTGGCAACGCGTGCTGAAATCCGGAGGAAAACTGTCATTTTCTGCTGATACCCCCTGTATTTTCTGCAGCAAGACCTATTGGAAAAGGAAGACATTATCATTGTAAATGGTCGAGTTGATTTAAAAATATACTCTTGGGATGGTAAGCCATGACCATTAGAGGCAAGCTGAGAGGCCAATCTTAATTCAGTAATTTAATGAATAACCGTGTGAATTTTTTGTTGTTTCATTTCCACGTTACAACAACATTCTTTAATAATGCTTACTACTTCTTCGAGGTCATCCGTAATATGAATCATTTTCATATCATCATGATAAAGCAAATTATTTTTTAAGGGAAAACTAATTATCCAATCCAACAACGGCTGCCAAAATTCTTTTCCTAGTAAAATAATGGGTACTTTTTTCGGTAATGCATTTTTGTTTATTCTGTATAACTCCACTTGTTTGTGTCTTAGCATGGTAATGATTTCAAAAAGTTCATCGAGGGTGCCGAAACTTCCTGGAAAAAAAATAAATCCGGAAGCATAATTGAGTAAAAGAATTTTGCGAATTAAATAATAATCCACATTGATAGTACCGGCTAAAAACGGGTTATTTTGTACTTTGAACGCTCCTACGGCAATACCAAAAGATCGCTTCTCCGAACTGTTCGCTTCAGATGCACCTCGATTGGCAGCTTCCATAATTCCAGTTCCAGCTCCGGTTAGGATTGATATCTTTTGTTCAACCAATTTTCTCGAGAGTAATCGAGCATTCTGCGCATAACTGCCTTCTTGTTTTGCTTTAGATGACCCTAAAATTGCAACTATGGGGGTTGGCATTTTGGTAATTTGATAGGAAGCCTTAATATTTTGATAGAATACTCGGAACACTCTACCTAAAAGTCTAAAACTACCACCTAAACCGATCATAACCGTATCCTTTCCTGCGGTGCCCTTTCTTTATTGTATATTATTTTTACATTTTTGGAGTCAAATCATTCCAGCAGAAATGACCTGGCCACTGTCTTGAAATAAGCGTTCAAGACAGTGGCTATTTACTGCTCTTCGAGATCCCGCGGGACGTAGAGAGGTGATCAACAGCCATTGATCGCAAAAAGCCTCGACAAACTTAAGGTTTTTGCCAAATAAGAGCGCCAGTATGTCTGTTCAGACAAGTGATATAAGTTTTTGTTCCTTTACGATCTTTAGAAAAAATAAAAACGTAATCACCTGCAATTTGCCATGATAATATCTTCGCATGAAATGGAGCATTCCATAAACGTACTCCAGCATAGGTATAGGCTGTAACATGATCTTCACTATCAAATGTTGAAATAACTATCACAGAATCAGGAGTGAGTTTCATTCGCTCTTGCTGGAAATCATAATCTTCTACCGGAACAGCCAAAGCGTGATCCTCTACTGGAGCAGCAGAAACTTGAGTGAATAAGGAGGCGGAAAATAAAAAGCCCAGTAACATCATTCGAAACAATTTCATATTAAAACCTCTTGAATGTAAATAAAGGGATACGCTTGGTGGTCAACTGCTCCATAAACGTATAAGACAATTCAATTCGAGTATCGAAAGAATCCAACGGAAAATACAATTATTCTCCATTCTTGTAAATAGTTTGACTTTACTGACAATTTAATTGTCTGCAAACGATTAACGTTGTATTCCAACCCTATTGGTTTTAATTCATTAAAATGATTCAAAGAAATCGTGGATTCCTGCTTATGCAGGAATAACCACGTTTGTTTTAGGACCATGAGTCTTGGACCCCACCTAAAAGGATGGATTAAGATTAAAGAGCAATTTCAGGGATAGTGATTTTATCTGCGTCCTCTCCCCCTGGTGGGATAGACTGGAATAACAGTTGACTTGAGTTTGCCTGAGTATACATTTTAGGATCAGGGGGTAAATAATTCCCAGGATTAGCAAAATACCGAGTTATTTCCGTAAAAAGTTTCTCATTTAATGATTGATTTTCCGCTTCAGATAAAACGATAGTTAAAGCCCTATCGAGCCTTTTCGCGGGAATAATATCGATATAATTATCGTTCACAATGTGTGCAAGCACCTCAATTTTGAAATTATTTTTCAATAAAATTTCGATGGCTTTTTGAATATTTGTATGTGCAGAACATTTCTCCATGAAAAGACGCAATTGATTTAGCGCTTTTAAAGAATCTGAAACATGTCCTAATTGTATTTTCAACTCCTCTAGTTGCAGATCGTGTTGATTTGCAAGTTGCAAAATCAGCGTATTAAATTTATTTTTATTTGCCTGAAGAATCACAGGATATTCCTTTTTATCCGGATCTATTAATTGACAAAGTACGTCATGTATTAAAAAAAGTAATGCTAATTTTTGAGTCACATTACTCACTGTTTGAGGATCACTCAACTGCAATTGTCGAATTGTGCTATCAATTGCCTCCTTACCTACACGTGACTGTGATAATGCAGGAAGCGCGTTAAATAGACCAGCTAAAGTCTTCCTATCCTTCACGTAACGATTGAGTAACTCAATCATAGTGCGATAATGGAGAAAATACTCCTCCTGATTTTCAGGGAATTTCCCTTCTATGGCATTACTAAAGGTCTCATTAGTCCAATTGATAAACTGCTTTTGAAGCGCATTGTACCAGGAGTAATGGGGAGCCAATTGTTTAGCCAATGCATTGAACTGAGTAATACAGAAATGTTGCTTATTAAACAATTGCACAAATTGCGGTAATTGTGGGTACCAGGCTTTAGGATCCATCTGCACTTGTTTTTCTAATTCCTGACGCATCACTTTGATTATTTCAGGATCAGACCCTTTGCTTTCCAATGCTAATAAAGCAGTAATATTTTGTTTGAAAAGTCCTATTTGTGTACATGCTAAAGCCTGACTCTGCGTCAATTGGAGCGGAATTACCTGAGCCAGCATTTGAAAGCGTCTTTGCCAAAGAGTAGGCAAGGAAGGATAAGTCATTCTCAAAGGAGCAGTGAGCTGTTGATGATGTAAGATCAGACGAATGCAGGCATCCGCATCGTATTCTTCATATAAATTAAAACGTAACAGATCGAAAATAAATGAGCTTTTAATATTTTTTACAATTGTAGGAAGCATGGTTTTGAACCGTTTATATTCTTCGGCGCTTGCAGCAGAACGTAATTCATTAAACTGATTCAGCCATATCTTCAATGTTGCTTTTCTTGATTGTCTATTTTCTACTTCTGTTGCTTGTTCCTTTTGCTTAACGAGATCATCAAGTGGTTGCTCTATCCATTCTTTTAGGTCTTCCGCAGTTATCTGTTCCGTCTTTTTCTTTTTAGCTGGGGTTGCAAGAACAGTTTCATCTGTATCTTCTCGAACTGCGCTTAAAGCCTCTTGAAAAACGGTTAAAACTTGTTCCGGTTTCATTCTTTGTGTTTTATCAGGATGAAGTGCACTTCTGAGTGCATCCGTTAATTGTTCCTCTAGTCTTGGATCAAAATCCATCTCGCTGAAGATACCTGTAAAATCAGGATTTTTTGTATCTTCAAGTGCATTGATACTATCTCGCTTGGGTGCACCTGCTAACTCAGTGATACAAACAAATAATGCATATAAGTCACTTTGAATATCATAGTTCATAGGCTTTCCATCTCGATTAGCAAGCCACATATCAGTATCCCATGCCATTCGATTGCCATAACTTTCTAAGGTAGAGTATGGCTCATCTTTTTTTATTGTTTTGGCTAAACCCATGTCAATTACCGTGATTGTCCATTCACTATGCCCATTCTCTTCATCTTTATTGAGTTGAGCCATAATGTTTTCTGTTTTTAGATCACAATGAATTATCGTTCGGCCTTGGTGTTTTCCGGCAGTCACTGTTCGATGAATTTGTTTGGGAACTTCTTCGATTAACGTACAAGCAAGACTTAAAAATTCCTCGCCAGAGAGTTGATCCAAATAAAAATCAAGAGTACGCCCAGGAGCACGATTCATATGCAAGTAAGAAAATTGTTCCGTTTTGACTAAGTTATAGTGTATTCCTAAAGTTGGATGCTGGCTTCCCAGATATTGTTCTCTATTCGCTACGCGAACATACCAGTTCGGTTTATTCGGTTTATCACTCAACTCTTTTTGATCCGCATGCATCTGTTTTATTACATAGGAACCTGATTCATCAAAAACACCGCCGTCTTCTTGAGGAATGATGGACTTGATCACCGGGAAAACATTCCCAAAACTGCCTTTATCTTCAGAACTCGGTTCAAAAACATCTAAACGTCTTGGAGGTGCATCAGAGCGTACTAATGGATCGGCTATGAATTGAAGCACTGGTAAGGTGAGCACATAACGTGATGCTTCTCCAGCTGATGTAGGTAGAGAATAGACGTTATAAGCCTCTAATAACCCTGGATTAGCTCCGTGGACTGAATTCATAAGTGCTACAACAACAGGAATATTTTCAGGTAAAGTGGGATTAAGGTAATGAATAGGATTAGCCATGGTTTATTTCACTCAATACGGTATATAAAAACAAACAATGTGTTACATTATAACATAATGGTCTTTTTTATTCCATTTTATTGGCTAACCATTTGATTATTGCGCACTATTATTGACCTTGCCCCCTTAGATTTGGGTCAAGGCTCATAGAAGTCAGGTTAAGGACAATATACCCTCTCCACCTTATTGCCAAACTGAATGTATGTCATTTCTGCACAGGAATGACATACCATTTTTTTAACAGCTCACTTGGGAAAGGGGGCCGAGGGAAATTTACCCCATATCTGATCCGACATTTACTCATGAGATATTTTTTGGAGGAGTTAATTCAAGAGCAGTGATTTCATCGGAGTCCTTTGCCTCTTGTGGCTTTGGCTGGAATAACATATGAGCAAAATTCTCCTGAGTATGAATTTTAGGCTCAGGTGGAAAGTATCTCCCAGGCATAGCAAAATACCGAGTCATTTCGGCAAAAATCCTCTCATTTCGTGTTGAGAATTCTTGCAATGATTGATTTGCTTCTTCTGACAGAACGATATCTAAACCTCTATCAAGTCGTTTCGCATCACTGACTTTTATATAATTATCGTTGACAATGTTTGCAAGTGATTCGATTTTAAAGTTATGTTTTAATAAAATTTCGATGGCTTTCTGAATGTTCGGGTATGTAGAACACTTATCCATGAAAAGACGCAATTGATTTAGCGCTTTTAAAGAACCGGATATATTTCCTAATTGTATTACCAACTCCCCTTTTGGCGGATCTTGTTGATTAAGTTGGCGGATAATTGCGATGAATTGGGCACTATTCGTCTGCATAATCGAATCATATTCTTTTTTATCCCTATCTATTAATTGATAAAACACATCATGTATTAAAAAAAGTAAAACTAATTTTTGAGTCAGATTAATAACAGTTTGGGTATCACTCAATTTAAGTTGTCGAATTGCAATATCAATTGACTCCTCACCTATAATTGACTGTGATAAATCAGGAAGCGCATTAAATAGACCAGTTAAAGTTTCTCTATCCTGCGAACACCTATCGAGTAGCGCAATCATGGAGTGGTAATGGGAAAAATACCCCTGAATTTCAGGAAACTTTCCTTGTATGGCCTGATTAAAGATCTCATTAGTCCAATCTATAAATTGCTGTTGAAAATCCTTTTTCCAAGAGCAATGCGGAATCAATTGATTAGCCAATGCATTCACCTGAGTGATACAGTCATATTGATGATTAAAAAGTTGCACAAATTGGGGTAATTGTTGGTACCAAACTTTAGGATCCAACTGCAATTGCGTTTCTAATTCCTGACGCATTACTTTGATTATTTCAGGATCAGACTCTTTGCTTTCCAATGCTAATAAAGCAGTAATATTTTGTTTGAAAAGTCCTATTTGTGTACATGCTAAAGCCTGACTCTGCGTCAATTGCAGTGGAATTACTCGAGCCAGCATTTGGAAGCGTTTTTGCCAAAGGCCAGGTAAGGTTGGATAATCTTTTTTTAAAGGAGCAGTAAGTTGTTCATGGCGTAAGATCAGACGAATGCAGGCATCCGCATCGTATTCTTCATATAAATTAAAACGTAGCAGATCGGAAATATATGAGCCTTTAATATTTTTTCTGACCGTAGGAAGCATCGTTTTGAATCGTTCGTATTCTTCGGGGCTTGCGGCAGAACGTAATTCATTAAACTGATTCAGCCATTTTTTTAGAGTTATTTTTCTTGGCTGTCGATTATATTCCTCTACTGCTTGTTCTTTTTCCTTAGCCATCTCTTCAAGTGGTAGCTCGATACATTGTTTTAAGTCTTCAGCAGTTATTTGGTCCGTTTTTCTCTTTTTGGCTGGTGTGTTAAAGAGGGTTTCTTCTGCATTTTCTCGAACTGTGTTTAAAGCCTCTTGAAAAACGGTTAGGGCTTGTTCTGGTTTCATTCTTTGCAATTTATCAGGATGGAGTGTGCCTCTGAGTGTATCTGTTAATTTCTCAGCTAGTTTTGGATCAAAGCCCATATTACCAAAGATGCCTATAAAATCAGGGTGTTGAGTCATTTCAAGACCTCTTTCAAGCGCCATTTTCTTATGCTCATCTGCGGTCAACTTTTCAATCGATTCTTCGGTTGATTCCTCAGTTATTTCGGTTCCATCCCGACTTGGCGCGCCTGCTAGCTCACTGATGCAAACAAATAATGCATATATATCACTTTGAATATCATAGCTCTTGAGCGTTCCAAGCAAACTCGCAAGAAACATGTTTGTATCCCATGCCATTCGATTACCATGGTTCCGTAAGGTAGAGTAATGCCCATCTTTGCTTATTGTTTTGGCTAAACCCATATCAATCACCGTGACTGTCCATTCACTATGCCCATTCTCTTCATTTTTATTGAGCTGAGCCATAATGTTGTCTGGTTTTAGATCACAATGAATCATCGTTCGGCCCTGGTGTTTGCCGGAAGAAACTATTCGATGAATTTGTTTGGGAACTTCTTCGATTAACGTACAAGCAAGACTTAGAAACTCCTCACCAGAAAGTTGATCTATATAAAAATCAAGAGTGCGTCCAGGAGCGCGATTCATATGCAAGTAAGAAAATTGTTCCGTTTTGACTAAGTTATAGTGTATTCCTAAAGTTGGATGCTGGCTTCCCAGATATTGTTCTCTATTCGCTACGCGAACATACATATTCGGTTTGTTAGGTTTATCACTCAATCGATTGTGATGAGCACGCATCTGTTTTATTACATAAGCGCCTGATTCATCAAAATAACCGCCTTCTCCTTGTGGAATGATGGATTTGATCACCGGGAAAACATTGCCGAAACAGCCCTTATCGTCAGAACTCGGTTCAAAAACATCTAAACGTCTTGGTGGTGCATCAGAGCGTACTAATGGATCGGCTATGAATTGAAGCACTGGTAAGGTGAGCACATAGCGTGATGCTTCTCCAGCTGATGTAGGTAGAGAATAGACGTTATAAGCTTCCAATAACCCTGGATTAGCTCCGTGGACTGAATTCATAAGTGCTACAACAACAGGAATATTTTCAGGTAGAGTGGGATTAAGGTAATGAATAGGATTAGCCATAGTTTATACACTCAACACGGTATATAAAAACAACGATGTGTTATATTGTAACATAATGGTCTTTTTTAATCCACATTATTAACTAACCATTTGTTTATTCAGTGCTATTTATTGTATTGATAAGCCTATTTTCATGATGTTCCTAGTTTAATTATGGAATGTTATGAATGTGCTTAAGCAACTAAATTTACCTTTATTTTTTCTTGAAAAAGTCTTTTGCACGGATCATAGAATCACATCAAAGAAAAGCTTAATATGGAGATTTAAACATTGATTTTCGAGGGAATGATGAAAGAACTAATTGAGGCTATGGTATCTAACCCGGATGAATTTATCCGCTTAATTTCAGAAAAACCGGGTGGTTTTTCCCTAGAATATGCTGCTTATTTAGATTCTATTGACCCTTTAAACAGTGTACATGAATTATTTGAGTTTGAGGGTTTGACACCTTTTGCGGGCCATTCTTTAGGACCTGTATTCAAACCAGCTGTGAAAGAAATAGAGCGCATTAATAAGTTGCAAGCAACCCAGTTACATGAGGGACATTTTCCCGAAACTCGCGAACATGGAGGTAATTGGTTTGATTGTGATATTGATGAGGAAGCAATCAATGCAATGCAGGAAATTTTAGGCTTTTCTGAGCCCTGTGAATTTCTCTATACTCAGGAAGGCTTATCTTCTAATCTAGGTCGATTGGTGGATACTTTTTACCGACCCACATTATTTGATTGGCAATCAGGAAAAACAGGGTTTTGTCATTTGGGAAAAGAATTTTTTTCAGATCAAGCAGTGATTGAATCAGTCTTAAAAAGAGGGATACAAACAGCTAAGAATTTTGGTGTATTTAGTGATCCGAAACAGGTACCCAATCCCACGACCCTGACCCTAAAAATCCTTCCTGATGAAAAAGGACTCTATAGCGAAGAGGCCGTTATTCATTTTGTCAAAAAACATGCTGCACAAATACAAATCCTACACTTATCGGACATAGTATTCAGTACGGGACAACGTCTTGATATCACACATATTTTAACCGCACTAAAGGATACGATAGAGCAATACCATATCATTGTTGGCTTGGATTTAGCGCATACAGTAGGAAATAGAACTTTAAATCTACGCGAATTACCCGTCACTTATGCAGTGGGTTGTGGTTATAAGCATATTTGTGGTTCAGCAGGCAGTGGCTTTGGCATTTATGTTAACAAAAATACAGACTTGGAAAAATATCCACCCATTCAAGGATGGAAAGCAGCAGCTTCCGACAAAGTTTTTGACTTAATTGATGGTTACGACTCTAAAATCATGATGCAAAAAGGAGCCTGGGCTTTCAGATGCAGCAATCCCTCACCTGTTGCCCTTGCACCCGTAAAAACCTATATCAAAACAATGAGTCAGGTAGGTTGGAATAAATTAAATGCCAAATCTGAATGTCTTACTCGTTATATGCACGCTCTAATACAACAACATTTAGGCGATAAAATTGAGTGGATTACCCCTGACGATCCTAAAAAACGAGGAGCCATGTTGGTTTTTCGTGTTAAGGAAATGAGTGATGTGAAACAGATAGAGGCTTTATTAAAAAAGACTAGTGACTTGGGAATGTTCGAAATAGACGTCCGCCCTCCGAACAATATTCGCGTTACGGCACATTATGGATATACCCAGTTTACTGATATTCATAAAATGGTTTCACGCCTCGAACAGGTTGTTCATCTATTGCTGGAACAAAAAAAGCTAGACACTTTAACTTTAACCTCGATAAAGCAACGCAGGCAAAGTGGTTTTTTCGAGCAACAAATTGGAGAAACAGCTCCTTCTGACCAGCAGCACGCTCAAGCAAATAATGGAGTTTTTAACCCATAGTTTTATATCCCAATCCGGTGTGAAGAAGATGCACTTATGCGTGTAGAAATTTTGAAACCTACAGTTTAACGAATTAGGTTTTGCACTCTTGGTTAGCCCCGGAAAATGGGAAGGAGTGCCATATTGTAGCACAAGGCACCGACGCTTCGGTGCCTTAGCCTCATTGTAATTGACCTTTTCTAAACGAGTGTTTTTAATGGATACAAATAAAAAAAGTTACATGGTTTACTTACATCCCTTTTTACCATGGTTTCATTTTCATTAGAAAAGGAGATAGTTCAAAGACTCCTTGCTGATCTGCAGGTTCAACTTCCATATCAGAAATATCTTTGTTTTGATTGGCTGCATCGTCCATAAGATGCTTATTTTTATCAGTTGGTTTTGGCTCCATTGACAAAGGGGTTGGAGCAAAATTTTTAGTTTCCTTGTGCTCAGCCTTCATTTGGAATTTCGGACTTGGTGTGGGCAGTAAATTATTAGCCAACTGCTGGATAAATTCATCATATAGCTTTAATGTAGGCAAACTTATGCAAAGTGAAACTATATTTCCTTCGTCATCTTGAGTCATGTTGAGGCAATCATCGGATAAATGATGTTTTTCTTGAAGAGCATTGAATTCTTTTAAAATAGCCTTCATGAATTTTTTAACTCTTCTCTTTGTTCTTCAGGTAATGAATTAGGATCACACTGTAAATTAATAGTCAGAGTCATCGATTTTCGGTCATTATTAATAACCAATAACCCTTTAGCAACTAACTCAGCAATGACGCCCGGATCAAAACTTTTTTCATCTGACTGAGACTCTGGATCAAACTCTTCACCATCTTCCATTGAACTGAACTCACCTATTAATTCTTCAGTATTATCAACTAAGTGGTCTGCCTTGATCAAAGATTCATCATTACCATAGCCGAATTTTTCTTCTGATGTATTATCAGAACCATCTCCGCCACCGCCTCCACCGCCGCCATGTCCGAAACAACGAGGGGTTGGAGCGGTTTCTTTAAAACAAATCCGACAACGTATCTTTGCTGATTCAGCAGCGGCCTCTTTCTTTTCTGCTTCTTTATTTAATTGTTGTAAAGCGAATCCTGTGGAAGAGGTTTGGGGGTCGCTTGTTGGTCCAGAGGCGCGCTGATGATCGTCTTTTTTCATGAGGAATACCCAATCCAAATTTATCAATAATGGAACAATTGTATATAAAAATTTAATCTATCTGCGTATTAGCTACTGGGTTTTACGATTTTTTTACGAGAATACATTCCCAACAAAAAAGTTGATTTAGCGCATAAGGAACGTTTTACAATCAAGTTATTCTAGGGCGCTCTAACCTATGGATCTGCTTTTGGCATTAACTTGTTCTTCAAAACGATTAAAACATTTTTACGTTCTGCGCAATTTAAATAACACTTGATTAATTAAAGATCTCTTGATAGGATTTGGCGCAAGAAATCGGCTGATGTAGCTAATCTCTGAGTCTTCCTGAGTTACATCGTTTTCGAAAGATTTTGCTGAAGGCTCCTCAATAATTTTTTTATAAAACTACTTCATAAGAATTCTTATGTTTTGAGGAGCCTTTACCATGTTTTTTAATCGTCATGACAAAAATATCCATATCGCATCTGTCCAATCTAAAAAATTAAATGCACTACATTCCATGCTGTCGTCAAAATTGGATTGGTCTGATTTTATCCTATTGAGCACGATGTTCTTAGAGGAAAAGATCGGCGATTCAATAAAAAATGAATTGCATGCTATTCAAGTTATGTACTTAAAAAATCAAAAGACCGACGCAATACAATTGATAGTACAAATTTGCCGAGATCACAAAGAAATATCTGATGATGAACGCTCTTTGATCCAATCCCAAGTTTCAACATTGACCGATAATCCGCTTGCGCTTGATAGTAGACGCTATTTCGAAACCCGATTCGCTTTAGAGTTATGGAACAGCCTTAACGAAGCGGAATTTGAAACCATCACAAAACTCTCTGCATTAATTAATGAGATTGATCCAACAATTGATATACCTAAAATCGTACAATAGCTTGATGATGCCGAACTCGTCGTTGATCGTATGGAAAAATGCGAACATGTGGCAGAAATAGCTGAAAAAGATAAATCAATTAAGAACTATTCTGCTTTATATAAAGTTAAAGATCGAGGAAAGAACCGATTCGATACCAAAGCAGAAAAAGTATATAGTAGCAATCCCGGGATTATGAAATCTTTGGCATATAATCCTTTCGATGAGGTGACTCCTGCCACAGCGAATCGACTTGCGGATTTAGCGCTTATTAATGAAAATGTGGAACATGGTTATTCAAAATCGCATCCTCATGTTCCTTTTGTCAATTCCTTATCAGGCCATACTATTATTTTTATTATTGTATTAGAACGTTACTTAATTAAGCATCAATCAGACCCCAAAACACTACTTCAATCCGATGTCGATAATCTTATTAAAGCATTTATTGCATTCACCTGGAAAAGAGGATTTCATAGTTTTGAGGAAATGGTAGCGATTTTACATGATCCGAGCATTCAAAATATTATTGCTGCACATGGTATTGATATAAATTTGCCACTCGATGAATCCATTTTATCATCCACTTATAAAAAAGCAGCGGAATATGCTTATCAGGTGCATTTAAAAAGAAATTGCAATCAAGAAGTTCTATCACAAGATACTAAAAATTTAAGTCGTTTAAACTGGAGTTTCGATAAAGACATCTACGAATGTCCTAACATTCAAGATGTTCTAAAATATTGCTTTAGAGAAAGGATCATATTTGTTTTTGATCTTGATAATACGATCATAAGACCAATACGCTCCAAAGATTTAGGCAGCGACCAATGGTTCGAAAAATTATTAGAACATATACAAAAAGTGTTTCCAAATGACAATGACGCATTTGAATTGGCATTGACGCTACGTAACGCCATCCATAAAAATATTAAAGTTGGCGCTGTTGAATCGGATACAATTGCAATTATTCACTTACTGCAAAAATGTCACATCCCAGTCATAGCCTTAACCTCACGAGGCCCTAGCATTATTGATACAACAGAAAAACAAATGCGGGAAATAAAAATTAACTTTTCAAAGCATGGGGAACCAGAGAACTCTTACCATTTATTAGCATCAGGACATCAGACTGCAATGTATCAGAATGGTATTATTTATTGTGATGGTATGAATAAAGGAATTGTTTTGAGAGAATATTTAAAACGTGCTCCTTTGCCAAGAGATATCGTAGTCGTAGACGATTCCAAGAAAAATCTGGTTCGCATTCAACAAGAAACCCAATCAGTAGCAAGTCGTATCACAGGATTACGATATGGTTACCTAGACAGTAAAATGAGTCATTTCGATTTTGGAAAAGCTAATGAATATTTATTGAAAATCAGATCATCTTTCTCAGACTCTGAAAACGAAGCTATCGATAAATTAAACCTTTATTTGACCAAAACACAACCTGATCCTAACAGCAATTGCATCTATTTTTTTAATGGCCCCCGATTAGAAGAATATAAGTCATCAGAATTTGACCGATATCAATCGAATAATTGTTCTATTTTGTAGACCATGTAAATGACTTGCGCAGTACGTCACACATCAAGTAACGGCACAAGATCTAATGAGGAGCTGGGAACGCAGCTCCTCAATTTTTTAAAAAATTGCTTATACACAAAAGAAAGTATCGCCTAATAATGAATTAGAAAAGGCACTGCCAGAAGCGACATCCACGGGCAGTGACAATTTTTCACTGGCATTAATCCTACACTGCAATACCCAATAAGGAACCAATACCAGCACTCACAATCATTGCGAGCGTCCCCCAGACCACCACACGCAATGCTCCTGATACTATGGGCGCTTCGCCAACCTTTGCAGCCACTGCCCCGAGTAATGCTAAAAATAGAACCGCCATCACTGAGATGATTAGAATAAGATGGGTTTGGGGAGCAATAAAAATCATTAATAATGGTAATAATGAACCAACAGTAAAACTGCACGCGGAAAACAATGCTGCTTGAAGAGGACGTGCACTCGAAACTTCGGTAATTCCAAGCTCATCGCGAGCATGGGCGCCCTAATGCATCCTTAGCCATCAATTGCTTTACAACTTTTTTTGCAAGTCCAGGTTCTAGTCCGCGATTAATGTATATAGAAGTGAGCTCCTGTATTTCATTGGGTAAACTTAACTCGAGTTCTTTCTTTTCACGTTTTAGGGCAGACTTTTCTGTATCTGCCTGGGAGCTTACAGAGATATACTCACCCGCAGCCATCGACATCGCACCAGCAATTAATCCTGCAAACCCCGCTATAAGAATTCCATGATATGGCGTGTGCGCAGCAGCAACGCCAATCAATAAGCTTGCAGTAGATATAATACCGTCGTTGGCACCCAATACGGCAGCACGTAACCAACCAACTCGTTCAATTCGATGATATTCTTTATGTTGCATATGCAGCAAAGCTCCTATAAAAAAGGTCTTGGTCAATATGCCGTCAAGTTATTCTCCTGGCATATCTGATTTCTGTTTATAGGCTGCATGCTCAGGAATATCAGTAGCGGAATACACGCTAATGATTTTGAACGGTTTGCTTGCATTAAGATTAATAAAATTATGAGGTATCCCTTGAGGGATAAAGATCATATCCCCTGCTGTAACTGTTGATTTTTTGCCATTAAGCACTGATTTAGCCTGACCTTCTACAACAAAGATGACCTGATCAAATTTATGGGTTTCCATCCCAATCTCATTTTTGGGATTTGTTTTAGGTGTGATATTCATAAAAACAACTTGAGCATCCTTACCTGTTACAAATGCTAGCTTCCAATTTTCATTCTTTTTTGCCATTTCAAAAATTTTAGGTGTAATAACCGCATTTAATTTATTATCAACCGTGCTTTCTTCGGAACCAGCAAATGAGGATGTTGCAATTGCAGTGGACAACAATACTATTGATATAAAAAATCCCTTTATTTTCATAATATTCTCCAAAATATATAGATTTCCAGAAGCGTTTCAATATCGTTAAGAACTACAACCGGCCTATCAACCGTAACGCATCAATATATTTAGTTTAGCATATTGATTAAATTGAACATGAACGCAGAGATGACGAGAAAGAAAGGACTGAATTGTCAGGGCAAATTGAGTCTTGTAAAAATTGATCTAAGCCTTTAATTTGTTTTTTAGCGCTTCAATACTCAACTGCATTTTATAGTGTGGTACTGGATGCCATGATGCTATAAATTCCCCAATGATTTCAAAACCAGCTTTTTTATAAACATGAACCGCTCGCTCATTAGAGATTTCCGGATCAATAAGTACTATTTTCACATCAGAAAGCTGACTCAAAATAAATTCATGAATCATCTGCACTGACAATCCCTTACCGATATAATCCAACCTGCAAATGAATAAATCGAGTGTCATTGCGCCATCAGGATATTCTTCTGATTGCTCCACTTCAGAGGTAATTAAATAAGCAAAGGGAATTTCTTTATCATAGGCTATCCAATGAGTAGCCCAGGGTTCACCATGATTTAAGAATTGATCAAGGTCTTTGATGGTATTGTTTAACCCCTCTCCATGAAGCCATTCATTAATATGCGGTTGATGAATCCAATTTAGAACAAGCTCATGTTGTGATTTATCCACTGGTTTAAAACAAAAGCGAGCCTTATTTGTCGTAACGTTACTCATTCAATAATGTCCAAGATAAATAAAAAAATCGTGAAATTATATCACTGATCTTGCAGCTATGGATTAACCAATTTTCCAATACAGTCATTTGCTATCAGTGAAAAAATTCACTTGAACGCTGTACCAATTGAAATTGGAAAGCAACACCTCGAAGAGTCTGAGTCAAGCGTCTGCTTAAATCTTGAAACAAAGGGGGCATTTCTATAAAGTTGTATTTTAAATACATCTTTATTATAATCATCATCAATCACCTAATCAAAGGAGCCATTATGTCAGCAACTCATAAACCTGCTAAAACCATCAGTGATAAAGTTGCCTTTGGACTTGTGAAATTTTTCCGCTTTTTTGCTGATACCTTTTTTCAAAAACGATATGGAAATCGAGCAATAGTCCTTGAAACAGTTGCCGCGGTACCAGGCATGGTTGGAGCTGCATTACTGCATTTACGTTGCTTAAGAAAAATCAAAAATGATGAGGGGTGGATTAAAACGTTGTTGGATGAAGCAGAAAATGAGCGAATGCATTTGATTACTTTTATGTATATTGCCAAACCTAATTGGTTTGAACGGGTTATTATTTTCATAGCACAAGCTATTTTCGTAGTTTTATATTTGTTGATGTATATTGTTTCATCAAAAACAGCCCATCGCTTCGTGGGTTATCTTGAAGAGGAGGCTGTTGTGAGCTACACCCATTATTTGCAAGAATTAGATGAAGGTCGCATTGAAAATTGCCAGGCTCCTGATATTGCTAAAAAATACTGGAACTTAGATGCTGATGCGCGATTACGTGATGTGCTATTGGCCGTGCGTATTGATGAAGAAGAGCATCGAGATGTAAACCATCAGTTAGCGGATAAATTGGCGAACGAGCGTACCCTTTTGACCAAGCTACATTCAGAGCCTACAGATACTAAGAGCAGCAACCCCTAAGAGACTTATGGATAAGCAAAAATAAGAGGTGCATCATGAGAGCAGAATACAGCGACTTAATGTGTTACAAACACATCGAAATTGATAGTCATGGAAAATTGAAATTTTTCTTGGAAAAACACAGCACTAAAGAAGGAACCTGGGGGCAACTTACCTTGCACGAGGGGGCAATTGATTTTTTATTCCTAAACGGCCAGGGACAAGAACTATCACGCACTCGAGTCAACAAAGAACATCCCCAATTACTCATCTCCCCTGCTGCATGGCATAAAATTATCCCTGTCAGCGAACCTTTTAAGGCAAATCTTGAGTTTTATTGTATGCCCCAACGATATTTCAATAAAAAATACAGTTTAGGAGCAGCACACAGTGATTTAGTGTATGTCTATCAGACTTATTTACGTCATTTGCACGCTGCAACAATTCTTGATGTAGGCTGTGGCTCAGGAAGAAATTTATTGTACTTGGCAAATATGGGTCATAGGGTGACAGGGATTGATCATAATCCCTCAGCTTTGGAAAGCCTTGAGGATATCGCCCATAAAGAAGCATTGTCGGGAGTCAGTACCCTACTCCATGATTTAAATCAACCACTGAGTCTTGAACCAGAACATTATGATTTAGTACTTTCTACTGTTACTCTGCAATTTTTAAATACCCAGCGCATTCCTGAATTGCTCACCGAACTCCAAAAAACCACGAAGAAGAGAGGGTATCACTTTTTATTATTTCCTATTTACTCAGAACTTTATTCAATGCCAGAGTTTTTCACCTTCCTGCCGCAAAAAGAGGCACTCTATCATGTCTATCAAGACAGTGGCTGGTCGATACTTGAATACAAAGAATCAGTAGGTCATTTACATAAACAAGATGAACAGGGAAGACCATTATCCGGTTTGTTTGCTCTTTTGCTCGCGCAAAAAATCGCATAATCACTTATTTAAGGTTCAAGAGAATGGACAATTCATTGGGGTTGTGCAAAACATCAGCCAAAGTATAACGTTCTAAAGTCTTCATGAACGCAGCTTGTGCTTCATGCAAGATTCCCTTTAATTTACATACAGGAGCGATACAGCAGTTGGCTTTTTCTTTATTAAAACAAGGTACCAAATCAAAATGGGGCTCTAATTGAAAAACGAGTTGACCTAAATTAATCGCTTCAGGCTGGGTAGCCATTAAAATACCACCATTCTTACCGCGGATGGTTTTAATCAGTCCAAGTTTGGCTAAATTGTGAATGATTTTAATCATGTGATTGATGGAAATTCCATAAGCTTCTGTTATGTCTTTAATTGTGCACGAGTCTTTACTAAGACCGATATAAATTAAAGCTCGTAATGAATAATCCGTAAATTGCGTGAGTTGCATCATGAATTCCTAATGGTTAGTTGAGACTCTGATTGTTTCTTTTAAAAGGTGCATTTTAAATAAGTCTTTAAGCAGCATACCATGAATCAGTGTATTCGAGCATTGGGAAACCAAAAGGCAGTAAATAGTGTGGTTGATATGGTTTCTCGTCAAATCTTGCGTAATGAGCATGTGAGCCATTTTTTTGATAACATCGATATGGAACAACAAAGCTTAAAACAAAGAGAATTTTTTACTCATTTATAAGCGTTTTTATATAAAATTAAGTTCCATGTCTTTGTGAGGAATGCCAGCATCTTGGTATTCATTACTACAAACCACAAAGCCCAATTTTTCATAAAATGGAATGGCATAGACTTGAGCGCCAAGCTTTGCCTTCTTAACTTGATGATTTTGGCGCAGGTCCTCTATTATAAAGTTCATCAGCAGATGGCCCAACCCTTTTTTTTGGTGGGTCTCCAAAATGGCCACACGCTCAATTTTAGCAAAATCCTCAATGTAACGGACACGTGCAGTACCCACAGGCAACTGATTGAAAAACAAAAGATAATGATCGCTAGTAGAATCCAGTCCATCGACTTCTTCATTAACGGGGATTTTCTGCCCTTCCACAAATACTTGATATCGGATAGCAAGGCAAATTTGAACATCTGTTGCAGCAGAAATTTTTTTTACCGAAATCTCACCGTTTTTCATACTCATAATCTTTCTTGAGGCTCTATTTTTAACGAAAATCAAGTTTAATTGCTGCTTCCCTCAGGTGTCAATCACATCCGGGACGAAACGCTATGCATATATGGGGCTCTAATCCATAACACCTGCAGTCCTGTTTCAATTAAGTGCAACCTATCGAAGATTGATAGATTAAGGGTCATGTAAAAACTACATGATAACCGAGACAAATGCATTGCCAGTATGTAAGGAATTATGTTAATTAGTACCTATTACTTACGGAGTTTGGGTAATTGCTTTTAAGGAGGGAGTTCTATGGATAGACGTTTTTTTTTGATTACTTTAGGTACTATGCTCACTGCAACAGTAATCGCTGCGCCAATTAGTTCTATTGTTACATTGAGTGGTGGAGGCAATGTTGCTCCCGCAACGAGCTTGTCGCTCTCCCTCAGCGGGCTGATACCCGGAGTAAACTATAATGTAGTTTGTTATATCGATACCCAAAATCCTTTTCAATATATTTTATTGGGTAGTACTTTAGCTGACTCAACAAGCATGATTACCTCATACAGCCTGAATGGTAATTATGTCATGCAGGATCAATTACAAGTAGGGCAGAATTTGGTAGTTATTAATGGAACATTTAATAGCCCCTCTAGTAGTACCATTAATTTTACTAATTTGGATCAAACAAATTCATTTAATCTTAATAATTGCTTTGGTATTCCCCAAAAAGTCCCATCACCAAGCACTATTGGAGACGGGTTATGAAAAAAGTATTGATACCCGCTTTAAGTTTGCTAACACAGATTTTTTCGACAAATTTGCAGGCGGCAAATGCCCCAATCCAACAAATTGATATTGCAAATTTACTGGCCAATAATGTTGGTGGTTCTGGTGGCGCTACTGAAACAGCGGTGAATGTCGCGTTTTTAAATGGTGGCGCATTACCCTGTTATACGACCACACTTGCCTATCAGGCAGCAACCTCCATCCGGGCTGGCATAGGCCAAACTTGCCAAGCGCCGATAACGAGCATTACTCTTACCCCAATTGCCAATTCGAATGGCTTAGGGACTATATATGAAACACCACTCTATCCCGTTATGGTGGATAGTAGGTATTATTCAACCCAGATTACAATTAGTCAGAATACAGCACCAACCTTTGACCCTAATAATGGGAATATTTTATTGCTGGGCACAATTCAGACTACAGTGGTGAACCATTTAGGACGGCCTGAACCCTAAAGGCTTGCTGTGACTTAAGACTATGAAAAACCTGATATTGCGCCATTTAAACCAAGATAGGCTTGAGGCACTGATGACTCGCTTTGGGGGTCCGCGTTTAAAAATTGGTTTAAATCTTAGCCTAAAAGATGATTTCCGCTGCATAGACTAAGATTTATTCAGGCTTATTCTTAAATTACTTCAGAGTAGGTCCTTCTTTCGGTTCTTCATCCGTAATTTCTTCTATTTTAGGACCTTTTTTCTTCACATTAGGTAAGGATTCAATTGTTTCGGTTATATGTTTACAAAGAGACTCTACATCATTAATTCGAATGTCACTTGGAACATGAGAAAATACGTGTGTTTCGCCATCAATTTCATACATGCTGTTTAGCATTTCCAACAAACCCGATTTGGCTATGTATTTTGCCTCATGCAGCGTAATGATTCTAGATCCTTCGGGAGTAAGCCCCATGAGTTGATTTCTTTTGTTCACTTGTTCATATTCTTCCTTAAGATAAGTATCATGCTCAGCAAAACCGACTTTAATCGAACATACTCTCTGTTTGTATCCAGGATTTTCAATACTTACTTCATGTAAAGGATTCTTTATAGAGGTCCATTTAGACAATACTTTGCCAGGAACAGTTAATATATGAATCGCTCTCACATCTTGCATTTGTAAACCAACATAGGTTTTACCAAAATTTCGAATCATCGTAATTTCGGAATTTGTTGCTGCCGTATCCAAAACATTAGTCAAGCCTTGAAATTCTCCTGCTTGCTCCCGTTCTTCACTTTCATAACGTTTGCTATATCGTTCGTAAAGTTCTTCATGAGTTGCGACCAGTTCTTTAGGATTAATAAAGAAAGGAGGAAAATTGGTTTCAGTTATCGCCCCGGTGCTAGGAACTATGGTAGTGCTGCTCGCATATTTCCCCCCAGTTACTAATGAAGGTGAAAATGAACCAAATATAGCAGAGTTATTACGAATGACGTGCTCGGGGATGTTATAATGAGAGTCTTTTTTGCTTGAGTGAGGACATACAAACTTTTCTTTCCTTAAAATATCAGTTACCTCAGAAATACTCATACCCCTATAAAGAGACGAACGGCCTTTATTATTTTTTTCCAAATGTAGAACGAAATTCTGGAATGTACTTGTTTCAGAATTTATTTTATAGATTTTTCTGAAATCATCTAAAACAGAACTGTTTTTAGTTTTAATAAAATTTAATACTGTTGAGGAAAAGCCCTGTTTATACTGATGAGCACTCGAACTGTAATTCCCGGTAAGAAAACTTAATCGCCTCATAATGATAATTCCAATGAAGATTATGTATTTAATTATAGCCAATTAAACACATACTGATCGATCAGAATATTTTTAATACATAAATCGGGTTACTCCCGGAAATCTCAGGCATGAAGGACAACTTTCATCAAAAACATTAATTGATGCGCTCAGGGATTAAACTTTAGGCTGTCTTTATCTAAATCATCTTTCTAGTTTTTTATTGACCTGACTTGCTGAACTGGGAATTCAAGCAGCACAATAAACCATCTGTCCACCTAAGTTCGCTAATTGGTACTTTCAGCGTGACAATCGCGTCAATTACTAAACAATCAAAAAGAACAATTAATTGACCGTCTTTTTTTAAAACAATATGATTGTTCCCCATTTTTATTCAATAAACCTAAAAAATGCCATTAATTACCTTATATGAATTAGAAAACACCTATTACCCCAAATTCATTGAAGCAATTCAACGTGATATGAAAACAAGTAACTATAGTGCACAAGTGAATCATCAAGTATTAGGTGTAGCCATTTGTATATTGAGAGAACCTGGAAAATATACAGGCCTCAGCTTAGAGCACATCATGATAGGCACCCTGAATATGGCAATAGTTCTGCAAATTTCCAAATATGGTTCTATTGCTCCGGAAAACATAGAGGAGAATCTTTATAATAATTACGTTCGTGAGAGCACTTATTGGTTTATGGGTTACAACAAGGCTTTAAAAAATATCAATGGATTATCCGATGAGGACGCTTTGAGATTAGCAATCCCCGTCATTGAGCGGGCTGCTAAGGGATGCTTGTACATTACCCCCTGTCTCCCCCACACTTTAAATTTATTTTTCGAATATTGCATGCAGCTTAATCAAGATTTTATTCCTCCAGCTTTACCTACTGGGAATACATTTCATAAATGGAACCAAAACCAATTTTTGAGTTTTAACACAAGTTATTCTTCTTCTTTATTGAGTCAATCTTTATTTGCCGTGAAAGCCAATAGATTGCCCACAGAGAATCTGCCAAGCGATTTACAGAATGAATTAAATATATTGGTTGAGGGTGATGATATAGGTGATATAGATGATGCGAACACCACTTTACATTCATGTTGTACGATTATTTAAACACAAATAAAGAATTGCTTTATAGTCCTTTTTTAGTCCAACATTGATCAGAATGATTTAATTTGGTACAATTTAGCTAATTTCGAGTGGCTTCAGGATTCAACCTGAATCGAACTTGGAATACAACGACTTATCTTCTCCCCTAAGGATTGCTGGAGAACTGATTATTCTAGTTTTAATGAATAAACGGGTTTGTCGCTGAGATAAAGGTCAGGAATAAATAAATTCCGGTTTGTTTACTCCTTAAGATTTTAATTCAGTGATAAAACGACTCGTTTTAATCCATCAAGTCTTACTTTATCTCCTACTAAAACTAATTCAGCTGCTCGTGAAGCAGTAATTTTTAATTTTTTTAAGGAGTATTGACCATGGCAATAATGAAACATGAATCAATAAAACCATCCCCTACGATAGAAGGAATGAGTAGTGCTTGGCTCACCATTCGCGTTGCAACTAATGATGTATACCAGTCCAAGATGGGGTTCAAAAAAATTTCAGCTGTTGATGATATTTATGTTTCCATTGAGGAGTTTAGTAAAAATCCATATCTTTCCATTGAGGAGGCGATTAATGAACAGTCCAAAATCAGCCCGGTTTTATTTACTAAACAAATGGAACGTACGAGTGCCTGTGGTAAGGAAAATACTTCTGTATCCTATTCTGAGTATCTTGCGACTTACATAGTAGAGGTCCAGCTTCCATCACCTATTGTGAACAGTGCGAAGAAAAAGGAGCGTACAGTTTATGAAAACGCATTTGAATTACCCCAAGGCAGCCAAATTCAATCCAACCAGATAAACCGGATGGTACTCGATGTATTGGGATTAGAGCGCCATTTAATCGTTTGTCTTAACAAAACAAGTAAACATTTGGAACGACATGAAATTGGTCTTTTCAAAGAAAATGACACTTGGTTTTATCGCTTCCCTGGAGAAGATCAAGCCCATATATTACCTAATGTATTTGAGGAATCTTATGAACGATACCTCTATGACAGTTTAGATCGGTATGCAAGGAGGTTACCCAATCGTGAACCTCAATGGATTGATCTATGTGGCGGAAAATATGGAGAATCGGCTATGACACTAACCCTGGAGATATTCAAGTTAATGGCATCTGCAGGGCATATTCCCAAGGATTTCGGACTGGATTATCATTTCCCCTTGGAATTAAACTGGAACTCTGATCCGACCAATCTGGCAATGATGTTAATACAAGGTTCCTTGCAGTCAGAATCTAACTTATCTAAATTACCTGCGGATCTAATCAATAGAATTTTTGCAGACTCTGTTGATAAAAAACCAGAAGAGGTCAGCGCTTACATCAACAAAGTCAATGAATCCGTTAAGAATACCTATACTGCCAGTATTGCCCCCCAACTGATTTGCAAAGGAAGCTGGAACAATCCTCCAAGCATCAGTATTACTTGTCCCAATGATCCAACACTGATTGATAAATTTTATCAATCGAGCCTGCAGTCTTTCCACCACATGGTGAATCTTGATCCGAACAATCATCAAATTATCATCAAAAGCTCCAATGGCCTCGGTGATCAGGGTGTTTATTTAGCCAATGAGGGACATGAACTGGCTATTGCTTTTGCATCCCAAGCAGAACGGGACAGCTGGGCTGAATTAATGGGTTTTCAACATGATTATTACAATCAAGGAATTGGAATCTGGGACGATCACCCTCAATGCATCTATTTTACGAGCCGGTTTTTCCTGATGCAGGAATTAAAACAATACATTCAGGAAAAAAGTCAAAAGGCAGAGGCCATGGTGCAAGCACTTGATGCCCTCTCAGCAGAACCTAGCAGCATTCTTACGAAATTCAGTTTTTTTGTGCAGCACTTTTACAGTAATGAACAAGAGGAAATGAAATCAAACCTGAGATGCTACAATAAGCAAATTTTAGCAGCAAAACTATTAATCGATGTTCTAAATAATAACAGTGATGTTGACGGGTTGAGGAATAAATACCCTGATTATGTTTCAATCATAGAACAAGATGAAGTGCTTCATGGTATTCTGGCGCAAATTGAGGAGAACAGTCCCACGCCACAACCAATTTCATATGGAAATTCACATTGATCGAGTTTTAATTCAGCCATATTAATCGATAATATGGCTGACTCGATATTATCAACAGCGTATTGGGCTTCGCTTTATCGATCTCAATTTAACTGAACATACCAAGGTCTACATATCAGGCAATTCACTGCCAGTTCATGTTGCATCCACGGAGTGAAACACTTTCATTTTTTAAAAATTCTAAGATTGAAATCAAGTCAATTAGTGAATACACTAACTTTTTCAATTTTTATAAAGGACTATCAATGGGTTGCAAATCATTTAAGACCATTTTATCGCTCTCCATTTTTGCTACCTCTGCTTTCGCAGGGACTATGGGATCAGCGCCTAATTCTCAAGGTTTTTTTATTGGGGTAGGTGGAAATTACAACTCCCTAAGGATTCATCAGAACTCATGGGGTTTAGGGATTTCAAGCTTGTATATTGACGGCGTGTACAATTCTACCGGAATTGCCCAAGGTAATGCCGCCCCATTTATAAACTGGAGCCAAAACTTATCACCAGAGGTTCAAACTGGATATTTAAGAAACTATAATGATAGCATTTATTATGGGATTAAATTTACTTATCAATATCTTGGAGCAGTGGTAACGAATCGTGATCTTTACCTTCCTCAAACTGGGGTGCTCACCAGCGCATCGGGTGCCAAGAGCCCGATGTTTGGCTATGCAATTGCTGATTCTGTTGAAACAACCATTAACCACGATATGAATTTATTCGCTTTAATTGGTAAAAAGTTTGACAATAAAAGCATATACTTAGGTGCAGGTCCTTCATTAATCAGTTTGCAATCACAAAACTACAACTCCATAGGTTATGCCATTGTCAATGGTGAAACGCTCAATGTAACCGGTTTGGTAAACTATGGTTCCCCCACCATGTGGGCATGGGGTGGCGGTGCTCAAATTGGAATGAACTATTTTATTACTCCTTCATGGTTTATAGATGCATCCTATACTTTTTCAGCTTTAGAAGGTCGCGTAAGTCGACATGAACAATCATTTGCTAATACATCTACAATGAATGGTGATACCCTATTGACAACCGGAATACTGGCAACAAAAGATACTTTTAAAACGACACTGTTGCAATCCATTAATATATCCATTAATAGATTGTTTGACTTTTAGGTTTCTGGTGTTGATGTAATAAACAGACCTCATTAAAAATAAAGCGAGAGTAGGCTTTGACCGTTTTTAGAAATATTTAATGAGGTCTGCTTATAAATAACTCAAGATACTTTTTATATCTCAACCAATTCAAACAGTATGAACGTCTATGTGAACAGTAAAGCGAAACCGATTATTAGGCGAATTTAACGACCGTCATCCCCCTATTTTATCGTCGTTTTACGCATCATCTAATTTGTCCTTAAGCGCTTCGCCTCAATCGCTGGTTCGATTTCAGCTAATTAATAAGTCCTTAATGTAAGTAATTTATAATAAAACAGTATTCACTATAAACCTACGCATGATTACCTTGCGTTAAGTTGTAAGTAACTTCGGCACTCTCCTCCAATCAGAAAAATTTCCCATTAATGTTAACTTAATAAACTAATTGTATAATTGTGTGATTATGAGTTCAATTATTGTCCTTGCGGATCAATTAAGAGAGGATATTTATGTTTAGTAAATTAGTGCAAGAACGACTTAAAAGCGTCTTAAAAAATTCTGTCTTTGAAGATAACGATCGAAAAGTGTTTAAAGCGGTGATTGAGGACTCTTGCAAATTTGAAAAACCAAAAGAAGAACTTCAAATCCTCCTTTCTTATCTTAATGGAATAATTGGAAAGGATAAAGAAAATACAATTTCAAATCTCATGGATGAGCTATTGAGTAGCTATTTGTTCATCGCCAACCCCTCTACGAAAGATTGCAAAGAGTTATATGAGAAATTGGGCGGTTTTCAAGAAAGTGTTGGTCCTGGAAATTACCATAATCAACTGAAAAATATGAGGGAAAATTTAGTCAAACAAGTAAAAAACAAGGTGGAATTGAAATCAAAGCTGTTGAATGAAATGAAATTGAGTACGTGTGTTCTCATTACTCGGGCCTTGTTGGCAAAAAATAAATCTTTAAAGGGTGACTACATTGATTTAATGATTGAAAAATTAATAAAAGTCTCTCCTTATAGTTTAGCAAAGAATCTTTCTCTTCAAAAAAATTATCTTTTTTTAATCAAGAACTTAAGAAAAACAGATGCACCCGAACATCAGTCCACCTTGAACAGATTAGAGAATCGCGTAGATATCTTAATGAAAATTGGAGATGAACACCGGGATGCTGTTACAGCAAATGATAATATGATCAGCGTAATTGAGGAGGCAATAAGAAAGATAAAAATACCGGCTGATATCGAAATTAATTTAGGGATTCTTAAAAGATACGGCAAAAACGTAGAGAAGCTTGAAGAGCAATTAAAAAAAATTGAACAAGTTCTAGCAGAGGAGCAACAAAAAAAACAAGTACCCTTCCAGTATGTTGATGAAGCAATAAGCAGATACTCTGGAGAGAAATCAAGAAATTCTAAAAAATTAGGCGAAATCTTGGTTGAAGTGAGCTCCGAGGTAGTGAGCTCCAGTCAGAAAAGATCTCAAGTAATCAATCGCGAAATTCTAGACTTTTCCAAACAAGTCGCAGCCCTCAGTTCGCAAGCAAAGGAAAAAAATAGGGAATCACTGGAACAACTTAAGCAGAATGATACCAATCTAAGCGCAATTCAAAAAGAAATAGCAAAAATAAAAATACCGGCGGATATCGGAATTAATTTAGAAATTCTTAAAAAGTACGGTAAAGACGTACAGCAACTTGAAGCGCGATTAAAAGAAATTGAACAACGTTTAGAAGAGGAACAACAAAAAGCGCGAGTACACTTCCGGTATTTTGATGAAGCAGAAAAGATATGCTTTGAAGAGAACTCAAGCGATTTAGAAAGAACAGTTGACACCTTGGTAGACAAGAGTCTAATGGCATTGAAGTTAAGCCAATCCGGATATCAAGAGATCAATCGCGACATTCTAGAATTTTCCAAACAAATTGCTGCCCTGTGCTTGCAAGCAGTGAAAGAAAATCAGCAATTAGATAAAGATTATCTAGATATTCAAGATAAATATCGAAAATTTTACTTCGGTCAGGAAAACGCCTTAGCCGAATTAGAAATTTTAAAAGCACAACACTATGAAAGAATTAAGTTTTTAGAAATAAATAATTTGCTCGATAACTCGGAAGATTTAGCCAAAGCTAAAAAAATATTTGATGAGATGGACCCTAGAGCTTTTAAAGAAGCTATGGATCAATTTGTAGAAGAATTACGTTCTTTTGCCCCATTACAGGACCCAGAAGAAAAAAGGAAAAAAATAGCAAACCTTTTGGTTGAACTGGATAAGCTCTCCAAGGAGTTCCAGATACACAATACTTTAGCGAGTTTAAAACACCATTTGGAGGGTTTGAGTCAACAAGTCAATTTAAGCATCAAGAAAAATAGAGAGACTAAGCTTGAGCTCATTAAGAATCGCGCAGCTAGGGAAAGTGCACACCAAATAAAACTAAAAGAGGTGGAAACTGAGGATCAAGCAATAAAAAGTTTATTAACGAAACAGAGTCAAAATTGGGAGAGTTTAAAATTATCTCTTCAAAATCAGAGCTCTGAAATAGACACTAAAACGAACGCTATCCAGTCAGCTTTCCTAGGTAATCAGGAGCGGATAAATAGCCTGGGTAAAACTATCTCTTGGATGAGCTACCCCATTATCCGCTGGATATTGGGTTCTTGGTTAAAACCATTGCAACAGGAAAGAGAAACGCTCTTAGCGACAAATACTACATTAGGCAATCTAGGGTCTAGTTTGAAAAAAATAAAAAATGAAACAGACAAAATTGCTTCGAGTAACGCTCAAGTTACAGATTTTAAATCGCTGCAGGATGAATATAAAGGATTGGAAAATTTTCGTCAAAAGGAATCAATTCGCCAGTTTATTCCCAATCTTTTTTCTATAGAAAAATCTGATTATGCTCAAGTTTCTGGACAAATATTAGAGCTTGAAAACAAAAAGCAACAACTTACAAGTGATGCAAAAATAATAGAAGACGAGGTGCTCAAATTAAACAACGTCATAGCTGGACTTCAGGAAAAAATGAAGGGTTTAGAAAGTGACAAAGAAAAAACATTTACAGATCTGCTCATTGAAGCGCATGGAAAGGAAACAAAAGGTATTGATCTGACTCACATGCGAAACAAGCATTTTCTCCTACACCTCCAATCAAGTGCTGAACAAGGTAATATAGATCCAATTAATCTCATTATGGAACACTGTATTCGTCTTGATGCTCCAAACTCTAACGGAGATAATGCTTTACATTTGGCCGCCCGTAACGGGAAAATTGAGGCTGCACGCTGGTTGCTAAGCAGAAAAGAGCAATGGCACTCTAAAAATAAAGACGGTAATACCCCCTTACATTTTGCCGCTTTAGGGGAAAAACCGGAAATGGTTAGCTTGTTGTTGGATGAGCTCAGGGATAAGAACAGTAATTTTAAAAATAACAGAGGGAATACTCCTTTACATGAAGCTGTTTCAAAAGGAAATCTTGAGATTCTTAACCTATTACTCAGTGACCTAAAAACTAAAAAGCAGGAGTGGAATGTTCCTAACGCTTCCGGGCATACCCCTTTATATTCAGCTGTTTCTCAGGGAAAAGCAACAGTCGTGAATTTATTAATAGATGATTTAAGAGAGAGAAACGCTCTTACCCCGGCTAAAGGTCAATTTAATACTCTGTTATTCCTAGCCTATAAAAGATACTGCGAGGCTAGAGAACCTAATAAAAGAGAGAAAAGAGACAATTTCGAAATCATTATGCAAAGTTTAAAGAAAGAAGGAGCTCAATTTGATTTAAGCAAAGAGGATAGCGCTGGAAATAATATTTTTCACCTGGCTGCAAAGAATGGAGATATTCAACAAATTCAAGAATTAACCCAAAAGGAAAAAAGCACCTTAGACAAATTCGTGGGTGATACAATTAATTTTTTGGTTGGGAGTGACCCTATCAATAAGGAAAATACCACAGGTAAAACACCACTGCAATTAGCATTAGAGAATGATCATCATCATGCAGTTCGCTTATTGATTCTTTCTGGAGCAAAGATAGACAAACCAACTTTAGCAACAGAAAAAGGAAAATTGTTTCTTGATGAAGTTTCACCTACAGACGATCAGGAAATCTATGCCAGGCTTTTAAAAGAGGGATTAATCAACTCCCCAACCCAGGAGGCAGTGAGTACAGCACCGTTGGCAGAGCAAACTTCGCTAGAAGATGCCAATGCGGAATCAGCAGAAGGTAATGACGAACCTTCCGCTCAAGAAAGATTAGCAGAAGAGGAACGATTAGCAGAGGAACAGTTGGCAAGAGAACGCGAAGTGAGTTTGCAAAACAAAATAAAAAATATTGGTTTAAGGGATTTTAATGTTGCAGAAGTAAGGAATAATTTGATGGAAGAAATAAAAACTGCCCCATCCCGGGAACGATCGCGCTTAGCCAATGCCAAAGATATACATGGAAATACTCTCTTACACATTTTAGTTAATAATAAGGAAGAAAAGGCAGTAAAAGTGGTTTGTAAATATGCAGATGTCTATATTAAAGACCGGAACAAAAAATCCGCACTCACATTAGCAACAGAGTCTTTGCATGAACAAAGTGGTTCTCTTATGGGGATTTTTGGGAGTCTGGCAGGTAAAAAAATTGGCGACTATAAAGAAGCGAAAATTTATCAAGCCATAGCTGAAAAAGCACGTAGCCAGGATTCAATCCAACTCAAGTCACTGAAAATAATCTCTCAAATGCAATCAGTAGTACAGCAATTATTACTAAAACATAAGTCTCTAATATTAGCGCTTAAAGAGAAAAACGCAGAGATAGGTGACCTGGAGCAGCTCAGCATGGGCGCTGGAAAACGCTCTCTTGAAATTGTTAAAATCATGCAGGATACTAAAGATGAAACAGAGTATAAGATTAAATACCCTCTCGAATCTCAGGAAGTAGTTAAACTACAAGAAGAGATGATGGGAATAATTCGAATAGTAAAGGCAGATATAGCGCTCATGGAAGATCGATTAAAATCCCTAAAAAATGCTGAGAAATACCAATGGCACTTCGGGGAACAGGACACCCCCTTACATCAAGACATTAAACGAGGCGATATTGATAGCTGGAATCAAAGACGTAACGCAGAAGCGTTAGCGGAAAATATTAATAAAATGAGTGACGGTTATCCCCCTTTACATTTAGCGATACTCTACGCAAAATCGAGCGATTCTCAAGAAGAGCAAGAGACAAGCTTAAAGATGGCTAAGTTTCTGATTGAAAAAGGTGCCGATATTAATGCTAAAAATCCTGAGGGAGAAACAGCATTACATTTACTGGCCAAACGAAGCGACCGGGCAGCACTGGAAATTGTGAAATTACTCAAAGCACGTCAGGTCGAAACTAATGCAGTCGATAAAGGTGGTAATAATGCCCGACAGATAGCAGAACGAGAAAAAAACCAGAACTTTCTTAATCTGTTCCCAACTGTATGTGAAGAAATGATCAAAAAAGGGATTACATTTTTCGCAGCACCGGAGCAAGAACCCGCAATGGTTTCATCAAAGAATAAAACTGAAGAGGGACCAGTATTTGTAGATAAGACCAATCTATTTAAACAAATGAGAAAGAAAAAACAAGAGGAACAACAACATCAACAAGAAACGATAAAACTGTCCGGTTAAAACCAGTTTTTAACCGGGGGTTCCATAGGAGTGGTTAGTAACTGATTCATAGAATACAGCGATAACCAAGAATTACATTTTAAATAGGGTACCAAAATTGGTACCCAAAATATCTCAACAGAATTAAAGATAAACTTAACTCATTGATTTTCTACTGCCGCTGATGCAAATCGAACTCACGACCTTTTCATTACCAAACTTTATCCAATCGATAACAAACCACATATTTTAATTTCAAAAATTGCTTACATTCCTTTATTGATATGGCGTTTAAAAATAAATTTATTTCATTCGATTCAACTAATTTTCATTCGCGAGCATAATTCAGTGTAGCCCATAGAGCAATAAAGGGCGCTATAAAGCTGTAATGAGCAGCTTATTGGAAAATAAGTCTTTTAAATCAATAAAAAACAAAATGCATCTCATCAGATACAAAATTGCCAGTTGATAGGTATAATGCGTGACATTTTAGATTCACCACTTGGTCATTAACACTTAGGGAAATAGTACATGAAGCATCGATTCATCCTTAATCGGCAATTTTATTTTTCTTCCAACTTACCTTAAGGATTATGATGAACTTACACCATAAAATCGCGGAAAAATACTTAACCGTAATTAAAAAATCACTCACGGGTTCTTTAGACACGTCTCAACCAGAACACTGGCAATTTAATATTGCTACAACAAAAGCGTTTAAATCATTTATGACTAATGGACAAGTTAGGACGCTCATTGGTCCCAAACGATTAGATAATATAGAACAGTCAATTAAATACATTACAAGTAATCATGTTAATGGTGATATTGTTGAAGCCGGATGTTGGCGAGGTGGTGCTTTATTGTATTTAAAAGCGTGTCTGAATGTTTATCAAGAACCCAACACAGCCTCACGGAGTGTTTGGGGTGCGGATCTATTCCCAGAGTCAAGCCAACTCGTTACTTCCTATTCTAAATTAATACGCTTTAAGAGCTTATTAAAAATTAGAAAATTGCTTCCAAAGAAATCCCAACAGCGTTTAGCTAATCATATTATGGAAGCCTTCCCTAATGAACAATACGACAAAACAACCTTAAACAAGATCTTTGCTCTGGCCAATTCATTAACCTATATAAAAAGAGAATCCTTAATATCTACCTCGCATCACGATCTCCTCGAGGCATTTAAACGGTATGATCTTTATGATGAGTCAATAAAATTAATGCCTGGTTGGTTTAAAAATACCTTACCCGTAATGAAAGATAAAATTGAACATATTGCGCTTTTACGTATTGATGCTGATTTTTATCAATCAACATTGGACGTACTCAACGCTTTATACCCAAAGTTATCGCAAAATGGTATTTGCATTATTGATGATTATGGAGGCTTTACTGAATGCCAGCGAGCAGTGGACGAGTACCGTAAACAACATCAAATTACTGAACCCCTCGAATCAGTTGACGGCACCTGTTATTACTGGATCGTTCAGAATCCCATCCAACAATGAAGTAAGTACCTTGCCTGGCCCAAGCTCAATAAAATCCAAATACCCTAAAGTCAGGCAATATTCGATGCTTTGATGCCAAAATACAGGCCTCACTAACTGTTGGCTCAGTAATTGAGTCATATCGATAGAACAATCAACATGGGCTCGTGCAGTAGCATTGAGTATGATGGGATATCGGGGTGGGTGAAACTGAAATTGTTTGAGATAGGAATAAAAAGTTTCAGCAGCAGCTTGCATCAAAGGAGAATGGAATGCACCACTAACCTTTAAGGGAATAAAACGTCCTTCGACAAATAATTTGGAACTGGCATCGACCGATTCCTTTGTTCCTGAAATCACGGTTTGCATGGGAGAATTATAATTAGCAATCACCAGGGGCAACTGGTTTTCTTTGATAATCGTCTCAATTTGAGCCGCACTCATTCCAACTATTGCCGCCATAGCTCCCTCTCGAGCTTCATTCATCAATTCTGCACGTCGCTGAACGATTCTCAGTCCAGTAGCAAAATCAAAAACTTCGGCCACATAAAGTGCGGCATACTCACCTAAACTATGTCCTAGTACCATATCCACTTTTAATTCAGCTTTTCTAGCAAGCCATGCCATGATGGAAATACAATAAATGAGTGGTTGAGTATATAAAGTTTGATTCATCACATCACTCAATACAGCCTGTTCCAGGTCATAACCAAGTATCTGATTGGCTTCGGCAACAACTTCGGGAAATAATTTAAATAACTCTTGTCCCATTCCTTTAAATTGTGAACCTTGGCCGGGAAATAATAATACACTCATAACTCACCTAAAATTTAATAAGCCTTTAGTTTTTCTAGAACGAAAGTCAATAAACTCATCGCGATCTTCAACGTTTAGATAAATATTCATTTTTTTTACTTCAACAAAAGGTTGTCCCAAATCATGGTGATAACGATGTCCTGGATATACAAGCACTTCATCGGGAATCACTTTTTTAAGATAGTTCAGGGAATCAAACATGATGCCTGCATCCCCACCTTTACTATGACAAAAACCACAACCTTCATTAAATAAAGTATCCCCCGTAAAGAGCGCGTTATCGATTTGAAAACAAAGCCCCCCAAAAGTGTGGCCGGGTGTTTGATGGATAATAATGCTAGGAAAACGCTCAATAGTAATTGTGTTTTGTACAGGATAAATCGGCTTAAGGTTATGGCACTGGAATTCATAATAGGCAATCTCTGTACTGCTCATATACACAGGACACTGGTAATATTTGGCAAAATAATTCGCCAAATGCGAATGATCTAAATGATGATGCGTTAATAATATCGCAATGACCCGTAAATTATTTTGGGTTACAAAATCCTGAAATTTCTTTTTTTCCCATGAAGGATCAATAAAAATACAGGTATTATTTTCAGTATCCACAACAACGGGGCAATAATTTATAAATTTAAATCGTTGCGTTTTAATCACTTCAATGTACATCATGAACTCGTATAAAATTAAAATCAGAGTGATACGCCATTTGATAATGATACTTATCAAAACAAATGAGCTGATTTTTTTTGACTGCTAAAACAATGGGCTTGACCTTCAATAACCGAGAAATCAGATCCTCATCTGCTTGAAGACGAACCCATGGATTTTCAGCAAAATAAAGAACTGGAGATACCATCAGTTCACCGGTGATGCGATGTGTATCAAATAGGTTAAAATAATAAGTTAAGTGCGCTTCATCTCGAGTCCTATGTATAGTAATACGATTTCGTGCGCACCATAGCTCTAATTTTTTCACATCAAAAAATGGTGCTACATCGTCAAAAGACAATTTTAAATTAGCATTTACAATAAAATGGTTGGCACAATGTTCAACCAGCGCACTACTTTCCCATAAAACCAAACTGGCATCCCTTTTTGCACATAAAGTGACATAAGAAATCGATGAATCTAAATAAGAAATGTAGTGCTCCAAAGTACGCTCTTCTGACGTAAAATCGCCAACAACTATTTGTTTCTCCAAACGCAATGCAGCCTCAAGCGATCGAAGCTCGAGATAATTTTTTTCCGAGACCTTAATCATCATGGACCCCAATTGCCCTCTCCATATTCTGGCAACGCATTTGAATGTTCCAAACTCCCCCCGTTACCATTTGATACTCATTGTGTAACAAGGGTTTAATTTTCAAATGTGCTTTTTCCAATTCATGCCAGGGCAAGGCGGGAAAGAAATGGTGTTCCACATGATAACCAAAATTTAAAAATAAATAATGTTGCAACCATCGTGGAAACCAGGTACTGCGCGTCGTTAGAGCATGTTCTTTTAATGTAGGTCGATGTTGCGTGGGTTCCAAACCTAAATGCTGTGGTGTTGACAACGTTTCCCAAAGTACCCCATACAACAAAATCGCTGGAAAGAGATTTTTAAACGTTAAAAAGCTTGGGAAACACCACTTCAAGAGTACATAAGTAAAAAACAAAAAGAGTACTGAGAACAAACATTGTCGGAACATGATTCGCGATAGTTTTTTTTGTTTTAAGAGCTTCAGTGGATAAGTCCAATAAACGAGATGCAAAAAAAACACATTTAAAGGGATAAACGTTCTCCACCCTACATGAAAGATCCAGGGTAGCTTCTTACTTATTTTTGCTTTTTTCAATAATTCGAATACAGGATCTTTATCAATATGCCCAGTCCATTTGTGATGCTCTTCATGAATGATTTTCCATGGATAGAAAGGCATGCAACAAAAAATGCTGTTGTAATGACCAAGAACCACATTAAACCAGGATTTACTGGATAATGTGTTATGGCCGCACTCATGGAGTAAAATGAAATTATGGAGAAATAAAATCGCCAGGCAAACTTCCCCTAAGCAATAAAAAAATAAGCTGTTCCTCCCTAAAAAAACAACAGCAGCATAAAGCAACACCACATCGGCAATCAGAAAACCAAGACTTTTGGTCAATCGCCGTTTAAAGTTCAGTGACTTCCTCACTTCAGTGTATTCTTCGTTACTTAACATAAAACCGCTTCCTTTTTCTTTTCAATAATATTTATAAGTTGTGATATAGAAACCTTTTCAAGTAATACGGTAGGTGAAATGCTGATCCCTAACTCCGATTTAATTTGTTCTGCCAAATGTATTGCCGCTAATGAATCAAAACCATAATCTGTTAATGATTTATTTAAATCTAAATTTGCAGTAGAGCAATTTACATGTCTGGCTAACAGTGTCAATAATTCATTCTCTGTACCTGCAATTTTAGGTAAAATCAACGGAGTTTCCTTTTGAGGAATCAACGTTTCCTGTATCTGTTCCTCGGAACTAAGTCGTGTTTTTAATTTGGCAATGAAGATCGACTGATTGATTTCTTTGGGCATCGCATAGGCATCCACTGCAAACCCCATTTCGAGGAGTAGCTTTTGCCAGGTGTGCGCATGGAGCAAAGCACTCGCAGAAATACGGTATTCATCTTTTGGGGAATGCCATTGTTTAAATAAGCCAAAGGTAAACGCAAGGAATAAACTGTTTTCAGTTGCTTCATTGATAATAACCACTCCCTCATCACGAAGCAATGGAATAAGATTCATCAGACATTGACGAATATCATCTGCAGTATGCAATACATTACTTGCAATAATGAGATCAAATTGTTGGCTCATCTCAGGTTTATTGATATCTAAAGTACAGGTTTCTACGCCAGCATACTCAGAGAAATTGTCTTTAGCCTGAGCAACGAATTGAGGGTTGATGTCACTAAAGGTGTAATGAATCTGATTGGCGCATTGAGTTAATACTGCTTCCGTAGTAGCGCCAGTCCCCCCTCCCAATTCAAGAACATCAACTCGTTGATGACGAGTAGCAACGATTTCTTTAACTATGGAAGCAATGGCTTGATTGTAATGGCTTGCCAAAAGATTTTTTTGATAAATAGCACGGACCAAATCATCTCGTCCAAAAGGAAACATGACTTGATGTATGGTTTTTTGTCCTGTGACCACTTCAGTAAACTGTGCAGCACACACTGTGAGCAACTGAACAAAAGGTTTAATTTGCGGGTATTTTTTAATTAGTTGCACATGGTCTTGCAGCAATTCAGCATCAGATTTAACTTGATGTTTATTTTCAGGAACATGTTTCTGCTCAAAATCTTTTAAGCAGTTCATCAATGCAAAATAGTATTTTTCATAATCCTTGCATACTCCTTGCCCCAAATAATTTTGACTCCAAACAACACCATGGGTCAGTAAATGATGCTTCATTAAATGAAAACAAAAATGTTCTAACTCATGTAATCCCTGATTAAACAGGAGTAATTCTTCAGTCTCCTGAGCCAAGGCATCCGAACAAATCGGCAGCATCGCTTTAACTGATTCCGAAACATTGAAAAAACTCAGGTTGGATTGGTCCGAGCACCTTGCTAATTGCAGTGAGTAATCACCTTGTTCTGCTGTGATTGGTGAAATACCAGAAACACGCATCAGTTGATTTGCAGCTTCATCTTCTTGCTGCCAAAATCCCCAATGAACCAGTTTTATTTTCTCGGAATGCAATGCATTAATTAATGCATCAGCATAAAAGCATGTTGCTGAATAAGCACCCCTGTTTTTATTTTGTGTATAAACTTGCACTGAGGATGTCATTACAATGTGCTTCACTTCATGGCGACGACACGCATTGATCAAATGATAAGTTCCTAATACCTTAGCCCCCATCTGCATTAAATAGTCTTCATAGCTTAATAAAGTGATCGGGGATTCTGCATAAGAAGCACCCAAATGATAAAGACAATCTATTGCTCCATAGTTTTGAATCACTTCGTCAATTAAAGACTCCACTTCATCGGCAACAGTACAATCAACCCTTCGCCAGTGTTGTACTCCTTCTGTTCTTGGCTCCGTGTTACGACTGGCTATAAATAGCGCTCGCGGTTGACGCTCAATGAACTGAGGAACCAAGTATCTTCCTACTTGGCCCTCTCCACCAATAAGCACAATCACTTCATGACTCGGTATCGAATGATTTAAAGAGAGAGTCAGTGCTTTAAGCTGTCGATGCCATACGCCATCATCTGCTAAAACTAATGGATAAGCCTTGCCTTGATAGGACACAGTAAACGCTTGAGGGATAATGGTATTGCCTGCAAGGTCAATGCATTCAATAAACCAGGATGGGTATTCCTTTTTTAAGGATTGAGCTAAACCATGAATGCTTGCTGCATAGGGATTAATCGTCGATTGCTTTAGTCCATAGGCATTATTACTGAATACATAGAGTTTTAAGGGTTTTTCGCCATACGCCAGTTCGTCCAATTTTTTAATACAATGTAAAAAGCCAGCCATCCCATAGCGTTGAGAAGAAAGCAAGGAATCAGGATTGATCTCTTCGTCACACATCCCTGCAAAGTAATAAATCAATTCGCAAGGGTGTTCTTTCAACCAGTGCATCCCCTGCTCTACTGAATCGGTGTCATCGACAAATACAAAATAAATAAATCCTTTATAATCTGTTTGTTGTACTGCTTTTTTTACTGATGGCTCTTGCGCCCTTGTCAAAAAAATAGCGACATACGGATAGCTATCAAGATCAAGGAACGCAACCTTTTTCTTCCTCCAAATGGGTTCATAACATTCTATAGACCTTAGGTCTTTATTGATTGGTTTTAGCTGCTCTTGCTCTTCAAACCAACAATAATGAGTGGCAAAAGGATAAACAGGCAAGGCAAGAGGAATGGCATTAATTCCTTTATAAATGCGTTGCCAATTAATCAGTTGTCCCCCTTGATAGGCATAGGCAAGCTTATTCAAATAATCTTTTAATTGATTGGGTAACTGCTGTAATTCAAGAAGAGTTTCTTCACTTAAAGTATGATTATCTTGAGGGGCTATTGAATCAGAACCATATTTTAATTGCTCTATCAAATCATCAAGGTTTTCCACAATAAACAACTTGCGACAAGCAAAATCAGCTCGTCCTACATTGAGGGTAAAGCTTAATTGAGTCAGGCTTATGTTATTGTTAAAAGCACTTAAATAATCCAGAAGCTGCTCCGTCTTTTTTTCTAGAGCAGCTTCCGTCTTTGCAGATAATTTGATTGGAATATAAGATAAATTAGGTAGTTGTTGTGGCAAAGGTTTATTGCGTGCTAAAACACAATGACCATTACTGCCACCAAAACCAAAACTATTAATTGCGATCGTGGATAACACAGCGGGTTCGGCTTGACTGGCAATATGGAATGGACTCTCTGCAAGTCGAATGTAAGGATTAACTTTCTGAAAATTTACCTGCGGTGGAATCATTTGATGTTTGAGCATCAACAATCCTTTAATCACACCGGCAAGTCCTGCAACAGGTTCTGTATGGCCAATATTGCTCTTTACCGAACCAATATAAAGTGGTTTTACTCGTGATGAGAACAACTCACTTAAGAATGAAAATTCAATAGGATCACCTAAAGGAGTTGCTGTAGCATGTGCTTCAAAATAATCGATTTCATCAATCGATATTCCATTCTGATATACCTGGGATAGCAATTGTTTTTGCGATAAAGGATTAGGTGCGGTCAATGATTGTGAGTGCCCCCCGTGATTGACTTGAATTGCTTTTATATTGGCTTCGATACGTAACTTTTGCGTTACCGCCACATCCTCCCCCACTAACCAAACACCAGCCAAGCCTTCTCCTTTCACATAACCATTGGCTTGAGCATCAAAAGGGCGACATTCATTCGTTGGAGAAAGAACATTTAACTGAGCAGTTAATTCAAGTGTTTTTAAATCGCAAAGCAAACTAACACCAAGAACAAGAGCGGACTCGCATTCACCTTGCTTAATTGCCTGTACTGCACGATTTAAAGCAGAGAAACTGCTCGAACATGCTGTATCGATGGTTTCACTTGGTCCATGGAAATCAAAAAACTGTGAAATTCGATTTGCAGCAAAAGTCTTGGCACAACCTGTAATTTGGTAAAGACTACTTAACTGACTGCGATCCAATAAGCGCGCATAGTCATCAAATTGAATGGCAACAAACACACCAATGCTTTTACCTTTCAAAGAGAGCGGTGAAACACCTGCTTGCTCGAATATATGCCAGGAAAGCTCTAATAACTTTCGTTGCTGGGGATCCATATATTTTGCTTGTTCCAAATTCAGATCAAAGAAAGCAAAATCAAAATCTGCAAAATAGTTAATAAAGCCCATCTTAATCGAGTCATTCTTCTTATTATCAAAACGCGTCTGCAGAGGCATCTGGGTACAATCTTTCCCCGCTAATAAAGCGTACCAGTAGTCTTCAGGGGTAGGACATTGAGCAAAAGAACAATAATAACCACAAATAACAACATTTGATAACGTTGAATCCAATCGGGTTAACACGAAAGAATCAGGAACACTTTTTTTATTTTGTTGCACATATTCCTGTAATTTTCCTATCGTCTGGAATTCAAAAAATTGATTGGGATTTATTTGCATATCATAGTGCTTGCTTATTGCCTCCGTTAATTCAGTGAGTGTCAATGAATTAAATCCCAATTGATAGAAAGTCTGTTCCGATTTAATGTGCTGAGCTGAAATCCCCAAGATTGATTCGATGAGTTCATGTAAAGAATGATCTTTATTCCTTGAACCCCCTTGCTGTAATTTCTGCAGAGGAACATTAAAACATTCTTGAGTTAAATAGCGATGAAATTGCCTGGGGTTCCCCTGAAACGGTATGTACTCACCGGCTGGTAACGTTAATAACTGCCGGCAAATAAGGTTTAAGTCATCTGCCCTTAAAGGCTCTAAACCTTGATTGTCCTTACTCCATGTTAACCAGTTCAATTCATCCGATGACTGAGTTGACTCCGTCATTACAAAGGGTAAGTAAACATAAACATGCTCTTTACAGTAAGCATTTAATGCAAGTAAAGAAGCGTTATAAATTGCATAATCTACTTGCTTGCTAAATCCAGCTAAAGCAGACAAGGAGGAAATACTAATTAACTTTTGGGGATGATGGTATTGAATGAATTGGCTTAAATGAAAATGCAGTCGTTTTCGTTGTGCTACTTCATTTGCTCTGTTACCAGGCATAATCCCAAGACAATTAATTATGACATCATAAGAAGAATTAGTCGGATAAGGATCTGAAAAATCATGTTGGATGTAATGAACTTGTCCTTTTAAAGATTCAATCATTTGTTGACGTTTCGGATCAAGATCACTTCGTCCAATAATATCAAACTGAGAAATACCAGCACCAATTAAAGTCTGACAGAATTGATAACCAATAGACCCCAACCCCCCTAATACGACAACTCGCGCTCCGTGCAATAAAGGTAATGATTGATTATTCGTTTTAATTAAGTTTAAAGCAAAAGCAGACCTGGTCTTGTCATACTTAATCATTCGATGGTCGAACTGATGTGCTTCGTTAGTTACGATATTCACCACCTCAGAACTTGATAAACTCGTTAAATGAGGAATCAAAATATTCTTATGATAATGCTTGAGCAGCCTGGGCATGGACATCATGAATGCATGTAACTCCATCCAATAACTCTGGGTTTGATGAATAAAAATAAATTGAGCCTCTGGATTTTCAGAGATGCATTGATTGAGTAATCCAATAAGACGATCCAATCCCTTGTCTGCTAGGGCAAGAAAAATTGCTACTTTATTGAACCAAGAGCCGGACTTTGCTGGGTTAAAAAACATCTGTTGAGAACCATTATCTAATTGACAAATCTCATCAAACTGAGACATCGGCTCCAACGCGCAAAGCTCCATATCCAACTGAAAGCAATAGGGCATCATTTTTTCTGAATGTGAGAACCAATAATTCTGTTTTTTATATTGTGTTTTCGACCTTACACAAAGGTTATGGGAGAAATTTTGTAAAATTAAATGCGCATTACTTCCACCTGCACCAAAACTACTCAAGCCAGCAAAATGAAGTGTTTGCTGAGGTACGAACTCAGTACATATTTTAATCGGCACATCATCGATATTTAACCTTGGATTTAATGGCAAAGCATTGATAGAAGGAGCTAATGCCTGAGCTTGGAATTGCACAATGAGTTTAGCAATACCGGCCATGCCAGCAGCAGATTCCAAATGCCCCAAATTACTTTTTATTGATCCTACATACAATGGATTCTCTAGAGAACGGTTACCAAATATTTCCTTTAGTGCAGCAAGTTCAATAGGGTCCCCTAAAGAGGTTCCTGTTCCATGTGCTTCAATATAATCGATTTGATCGGGTCTAATCTTTGCGTTAGTCAAAGCGTGTTGAATCACTTTTACTTGTGCTTGAGCATTAGGTACGGTAAATCCACTACTCTTACCTCCATGATTCAGCGCTAATCCTTTAATTAACGCATAGATGGAATCACCATCTTCGAATGCCTTTTTTGCTTTCTTTAAAAGAAGAACAACAACCCCTTCCCCGGGTACGTAACCATCGGCATATGCCTGAAATGGTGCGCTTCTACCTGTTGAAGATAAGAATTTGTTTTGTACCAGGGATGCCAATTTATAGGGATGAGAACAGACATTTACCCCACCAACTAACATTGCATCTACTTCATCATTAGCCAAATAACGACATGCTAAATCAATGGCAGTCAATGAAGAAGAACACATGGAATCGAGAGAAAAACTGGGTCCTGTTAAATTCAGCGTATAAGAAACACGATTTGCAATACTTGCGCCTAAAGATTGTGGGAGCTTTAAGTCCGCCTCTTGCTGACATTGTTCCACACCATAATTTTGATAAAGATGAAACATCGATGCAGCAACAACACCAATTTTTTTCTCTTTAATGTGCGCGTAACCTGCATCTTCGAGACAATGCCAGGCATTGGCCAAAAATAAACGTTCTTGCGGATCGATTAATGCGGCTTCTCGTGGCGAGATATTAAAAAATAAAGGGTCAAAACCAGCAATATCTTCTAAATACCCACCCCAGGGATAAGGAGTATAATGCCAATTTCTCGGTGCTTTCGTAATTGAATTTTTGGCCGTTTTCAAGTTATTCCAAAGCTCTTCCAAATTTTCAGCATCAGGTAATTGTAATGAAATCCCGATAATCGCTATCTCTTGTTCAGCGACTTCAGGTGACTCTATAAGACGTAGGTCATGTCGAAGGTAGTGATACATCTCCTTGTTTACAGAAGATCCTTCTCTGCATTGGGGATGACGATTGTTTTGTTTGATGTGTGCGCCATAAGGGCTGGGTGGTTCAAATTGCGGTAATTGATTGAATCGATAATCAGTCGATTTGACGACTCGATGAGCTAACAAAGAAGAATTAGCAATCACTACATGAGGAACATGAGCGCTCAATGCCTGTTCTAATAAAACAAAAGCATCAGGTGTTTCTAAAGGTAAAGTTCCATATTCTTCTTTTAGTTTTTGTAATTGACGCGGGTTGATTTTCATCCCCCCCTCTAACCAATAAGGCCAACTGATACTTATAAATCGAGAGGTATGCTTTCCAGCGAGACGTGCTTGTTCTTGTTCACAAGCATAGGCATTTAAAGCAGCATTAGCCGCGGCATAAATACTTTGTCCAAGATTACCAATATCCGCTGATAAAGAAGAATAAATACAATAGAAATCAAGTGAATGATGTTGTAATGCATGGTGAATAACACGCAAACCCTCCAATTTGGAGCGCAGTGTTTTCTCAATATCTTCTGGTCGAATATTCATTAGCAAACAATCATGTTTTTCGCCTGCTAAATAAAACAAACCATCTATATGGAAATTATGGGTGTTGAAAAACTCATTGACTGCTTCAACATCGCTTACATCCAATTGGTAATAGGTCACACGCGCATCAGGAATTTGTTCACTGCGACCAATCACATAAATCTGGGCTTGATATTTCTGAATCAAATAATGAGTGAGCAAACGACCTAATCCGCCATTACCCCCGACAATTAAATAACTTCCCCCTTTTTTGATAGACGAATGGATCACTGGAGAATCGAGTTTGATATAACTTTTGGCATAAAATTTGTCTTGGTGAAGATAAACACAACCATTTCTATTTGCCAAATAACCAACAGAATCCTTAACACACGCGTCACTAACTAAAATCGAATAATTGAGATGAGGATATTCTTTAACGAGACAAGAGAAAAAAGCAGAGACCGATTGAATTAAATTCTGGTGTTTCGAAGATAAACTGATAACAACAAGAGGTAAGGCATCTTGCGACCAACGGACAAATTTGGAAAAAGTTTCTGCGAGTTGATTTAAAATAGTTTGCAAGTCAAGCTCGGTTTGATGATAACGGGTATCGTAAATTATCCAGGTTGCTTTTGCTTTCTCCTGCAAAAATTCAAGTGCCTGCTCATAGTTAAACTGATCATGAATAACTACAACTTGCTTATTATTGCTACCCCGATTTATTTGAGTTCTTGTTGGAACATAAAGTGCATAATCAACATTTTTTGAAGAAATTTCCCGAATGGGAGATGCTGCAGAAGCGCCAAGAGAATCAATATATGCTGTTAATTTTTCTAAAGTATTTTGTTCAAACAATAAAGTAGGATAGAGCTCCAAATTAAATTGTTTTTCCAATACATCGACTAAAGCAATTAAACTACTGGAATCAAATCCCAAATCAAAAAAAGAAACATGTGGCGGTAAAACTGCAGGCGCGTCCTGTAAATTATTCTTTATCAGCGCCATAATTTTGTTCTGAGTATCTCCGGAAACAATTTGCTGTGAGTACATAGGATTGTGAATGACTTGCTGTGCAAATTGCTTGCGCTGAAATCGCTTATTCGTTAATCCTTCAAGAGCCACTACCAAATCTCCATCAGGTGTCAATAAATGAATGCGGCATTTAATTAACGACTCATGGTGAGTAGGTATCACTTCAGCCTTCACAACTAAAGTAGGGGTTGTCACTCGCGCAAATACATGCACCCGATCAATTCCTAAAGGTAAATAACTTACATCAGGCCCCGCCTGCGACACTTCATCAAAATGCAAGGCGGCTATAGCAAAGGTAGCACCATCCAATAAGGCTGGGTGTAAATAAAAACGTGATAAATAAGGATGAGCCTTGGCGCTAAGCGTCAATTTCATCGCAATTGTTGATGCATTGATTTGTGTGGTTCCACTAACCTGCATAAATTCACCATGCTCAATCAATGAAGCACGCGCTAAACGGTATAGCGTACTCATTGAATGAGTTGGTGTCTCAGCAGTTTGCAATGCAATCGATTCAGGTAAATCCGGTCTTTTAAACGCGATGGCTGCTTTAAAATGAATAATTTTTTTATCATTCTCTTGATGATAAATTTCAACAGTTTGGGATCGTGAATCATAAACAACAGACAAAATAATCGTTTCCCCCGCGAGCACTTTGGCTGCATGAGGATAGGTTACTTGGGTGAGCTCGAAGTACTCCGATTCAAAACAGCGAGAAATAATATCCAAATAAGCGATACCAGGTAGCACGCCGATCCCATCAATACGGTGATCGGCTACCAGATAATTATCAGCTGTTAATTTAATTTTAAATACATTCGACATCAAAAAATTCATCCATTGTTGCTGAATACTGTTCTTCATGTCGCAAAACGACAGAATCTTGTTGCATCATACTCGAGAGAACGACATGAGCATTTGTTCCACCAAAACCAAAGGCACTAACTCCAAAATAATGGGTTTGATGACGCTCTAAAAATTGCGGTTCATCCAATAAACATAATGGTGAGTTGGCAAAATCGTAACGAGGGTTGGGCGTCACTGGTTCCGGTTGAGGCACCAAACAGTGATGGTAAGCGGATAAGGCGGCTTTTATAAACCCAGCCATTCCTGCAGCACTTAAAGTATGACCAATATTTGCTTTCACACCACCCACCACACATTTTTTATGAGATGTTCCCAAAACATGAGTTAATGCTTGCAACTCCATAGGATCACCTAATTCTGTACCGGTCGCATGCATTTCAACGTAATCTAAATTTTGTGGGGTTAATCCGGCATTAGCTAATGCTTTTTGAATTACTTTTTGCTGAGCTTTGGGATTGGGCGTAGTATAACCCATCGTATTCCCATCATTATTAACCGCGATTCCTTCAATAACACAATAAATCTTATTTCCATCAGCTAATGCATGTTCTAAAGGTTTTAAAACAACAAACCCGCCTCCCTCGCTTAATACGATTCCATTAGCACGAACATCAAAAGGACGACACTTGAAATCAGGTGATAAAGCTTTGGCTGCATCCATTAAAGCAAAAGGCCTTGTATTGATTAAACCATCAATGCCTCCGACCAAAGCAAGTTCAATATCTCCTGATTTCAATGCAGAAACTGCATGATTTAAAGCTACTAAAGAAGAAGAACACGCTGTATCAACCACTTTAGCAGTGCCACTTAAATCAAAAAAATGATTGATATGAGCGGCAATAAAATTTTGTCCCTGACCAATGATCGTAAACTGATTAATTTCGTGATCAGCACTAAAATCAGCACGAGTTCCCACAAATACACCAGCATTCATTCCTTTAATTGTTTCTTGTGTCAACCCAGCATCAATAATTGCTTTTTGGCTTAATGCCAATGCACGAGTCACTAATGGGTTAACTTGTTGTTGATGTTTCTCCGAAAACCCAAAATCAAGCGCGGTTCCCCATGCATTCTCATGAATAAAACCGCCCCGAACAGAAGCATACTCAGTTCGATCGACTCGCTCCTTAGGAATTGGAGTAACCGAAATGGTACCTTCTAGTAAATTATTCCAAAATTCCTGCACATTATTAGCATCCGGAAATTGACATGCCATGCCAATAACTGCGATTTTTTTCGTGTTTTTTTGGAGATCGTGCACTGCTTCAGTTTTACTCAACGTTTCACGTGATAATCCATTTAGTTTCTGGATGTGTGATGCCAATCGAACAAGTGAATGATGTTCAATAATCACTTCGGCAGGAAGCATTAGGCCCATTACTGCTTCAATCTTTTTTAATAAAGTCATTAACAGAACCGAATCAACTCCATATTCGGCAAAACTCTTCTCCAAATCAACCTCATCTTCAGTGATACCGATTACCTCCATGAGGATCATTTTTAAAGTATCTGAAATAGTTCGTTGCATCGATGAACCCTGATCAGCTCGAGTTGTTGCTTCAGAAAGCTTATTCTTACTCGGCATAATGACAGAAGAAACCGTTTCGTTTTCTAATAAAGTGGAGAGTAAAGCAAGCGCCTCATCGGTTTTATAACTTCCGAGTTGGCTCCGTTGATAACTGCTGCTGGTCTCGGCATTTTTGCTAAATTCACTCCATGCGGGCCAGGCAATGCTTAATACTTTTCCAGAATGCACTTGGGCAAAAGCATTTAAATAATAATTACTCAAAGCATAATCAACTACACCTGTTGCAAGCTCCGGGATAACACTGGATACCGACGAAAAGAGGACTAATCGTTCTATACCATAAGGACTTACTGCCGACCATAAGCCTTCAAGCCCGGCTCTTTTAGGATGAAACATCCGGATAAAATCATTTTGGGTAAGCTCTGTAAACGACTTGGTTTGCTTTGGGGTTACTCCAGCACAATGAAAAATCCAGCCAAAACGGTCTTTTTCATTCATGACTACTTTTAAAAATGAAACAAATAATTCCTTTTGAGCTAAATCGCCAATATAGTAATAAACCATACACCCTTGTTTTTTTAATTGGTTAATTAGTTGAATGGTTTTCCCTGCCTTACAAGACGAATGCAGGTAATGCTCCCATAAAGTTTCTTGTGGCAATGGCGTGATGCCAGTGAGAATTAATTTGCGTACGCCACGAACAGCTAACCATTTTGCAACCTCAGCACCAATACCACTAGTACCACCAGTAATTAAGTATACTTTCTCAGAGTCAATTGAGGCTGAAGCTGATTTTTTATGTTCTTTTGTTTGCAATACTTGAATGAATCGTTGTCCTTGAACATATCGAGCCTTATGAAAATGAAGGCTTAATTGGCCTAATTCTTGTTGAATAAGTTTCGTAGTAAGGGGCTGCTGGTCAATCACTAATGAGCCCGTTTTTAAACCTATAGTTTGAACATTCATACAGTGTAAAAAATAACTGATCACCTCCAAATCAGGCGATTTTTTGTTATTAATTTGTAAAATGCTTCCCTTCTTTGCACTAAGAGCAACCTGTTGCAAAAGGCTCAAATGATCAACTAACTCTAACTCATCATTGCAGCAATCCAGAAGAATAAAATCATGATTCAACAAGTCAATGATTTGTTTTTGTGTAACTATTCTCCCCTCTTGAGCGAAATACCAGTCGTTTTCATTTTCCGATGTATAAATGATGTGGATTGCGTTCTTCGGCAAAATGTTTTTTATCTCGGCAGCATTACTTTGAGTACTTAATACAATCCATTGACGAGTTATATCATTATCAATGCCTATCTCGTGCTGCTGCCAAACATATTCATACAATGTGTCTGAAATCGGTTTTTTTACAAGATCATGAAAATAACGCCTACTTTGAAATACCGTTCGCGGTAATGGGCTAACTCTAGGCTTAATAGGACTCTCATAACTTTTTAAAATCACATGGGCGTTACTCCCGCCTGCACCAAAGCTGGACACACCGGCATAATAACACTGGTCTTTGGGATGCAGGGACCAAGTCGATGGTGTTTGACATAAAACTAAGGAGTCTGGTAATTGAATATTAGGATTCAATGTATTGGCATGAAGGCTTGCATAAAGCTTTTTCTGTTGCATTTGCGCAATCACCTTAATGACGCCAGCAAGTCCGGCAGCAGCTTCCATATGCCCATAATTTGATTTTAATGAGCCAATAAAACAAAGAGTATCGCGTTCAGAAAATACTTTGTTCAAACCCTTGATTTCGATGGGATCCCCCAATTGCGTCCCTGTACCGTGACACTCTAAATAACTTATATCTTCAGGTTGTAAGCAGGCTTGTGATAATGCCTTTTTAATCACTTCTGCTTGGGCATTAGCATTGGGAACAGTATATCCTGAGCTGGTGCCATTATGCGCAATGCTACTGCCTTTAATCACTGCATGGATACGATCACCATCATTAATTGCTGCGTGTAACGGTTTAATTAAAATACTGACCACTCCCTCACTTGGAACATAGCCATCTGCCTGCGCTCCAAAACTGGCACAATGCCCTTGTGCGGATAACATATTTCGATGCAAAAGTTCTTGATATTTATAATCATGACTGATGAGATTAACCCCTCCCACCAATGCCATTGATGCATCTTGGGCATTAATGGCTTGAATGGCTAAATGCAATGCAGTTAATGAAGAAGAACACATACTGTCTAGGGTTAGACTTGGTCCTGTAAAATTAAGGACACTTGAAATGCGGTTTGCAATACTCGCTGCAGTTGAATTCGCAAGTATGGTTTTTTGCTCCTTTAAACTTTTTTCAAAACCAGCCAATTGATAAAAATTATTCATCGCACCAATGAACACCCCCACAGAACGAGCCTGATTATCCAGCTGAATTCCAGCATCTTCGAAGCAATGCCAGGCATTTTGCAACATAAGCCGTTCTTGTGGGCACATAATTAATGCATCATGGGGTGCAATATTAAAAAATAAAGCATCAAAATCGTTCGCATGTTCAAGCAAGGCCCCATAACCGTAACTGCGATCGCCAATTGCTTGCACGCAATTTTTACCCGCTTCCAGGACGTCAATAAATGATAGGAAATCGGGGGCTTGAGGAAAGTTTACGGCCATACCAATTATTGCTATATCAGAAACCGCAGGGATCATATGCGGTGATGAATGATCAAATGTTGGCTCCGCTACCCTCTTGGGAGCATGGCTGCTGAAATGTTCAATTAACTCATCAAAGGTTGTATGTTCAAATAAAAGAGTTTTAGGTTGACTGCCAAAATGAATTTCGAGATCAAAAATAATATCCATGGCCAATAAAGAATCTAATCCCAGCTTACTGAATTGCCCAATTTTTTGTAATTCATCAGAAGTCATGTTCAAGCGATGGGAAAAAACAGAATAAATTAATTCGCGAGTCGATTCTCTGCCTGTAACAATTTGTATCTGTTCACGTTCTGTTACTTGTTCGCCAAGCGTAAAGACTGTTCCGGAAAGCTGCTGAACGTTAGCTGAAAGCCTGTCCTTGTCCACATGTTGGGTCACGACATGTGCCTTGAGTTCTTCAAGAACAACACATAAAGCTCCATATTCATCAAAAATTTGAATATCAAAGCTGAGTGCTCCGACTTTTTGCGTGCAGACCAAAGCATGGTTTGACAGCCTTTTGAGAAGTACAACTCTTTTAGCGCTAACGGGTAAAGAAAGGGGCTGTTGCTGATATAAAGTAAAGTAACCCACGGTTTGCAGTGCTGCATCCAAGAGGTAAGGGTTGAGCAAAAACTCATTAAAATCTTTGTTACACTCTATGTGTGCAAATACCCGGTCCTCAGATGCCAAAAGGTGGGTTATATTTCTTAAATCAGGTCCATATTGAATCCCTGCTTGTTCAAAACAGCGATAATATTCGATACAGTCGATTGAATTGGGGCACTTTTTAAAATCGTTGAGGTCAAAAGGAGAGATTTTTTCATCTTTTGCAATTTCCGCACTAAAAAAAGAGCTTTCTTCATAAAACAATTCCACGACATTTGCAGTCTTGCTCCTATGGATATTCATCCTTTGATGCAAAGCGGGCAATGTCCTTAACCAACGAACATTCACACAATAAAGTGGCAACTCATTAAGAAAATGCTGAGTTAATGCAAGGCTCACAACCCCAGGTAAAATCGCTTGATGATTCACTTGATGTTGACTGAAATAGGTCCTCTCTGCTGATAATGAGTAGTCATTTGTCATTTGCCAATAACAATGAATTTTTTTAAAAGGATGTACTGGAAATTTGCGCTGATTGTCACTAGTAAATCGTTGGATCACTATATGTGCATTGGTACCAGAAAAACCAAATGAACTCACTGCAGCAAGCGATTTATCTTTTGGCCACGGACTTAACTCTTTGACTGGATAGAAAGGGGTACTCGCAAAATCGATTTGTGGATTTTCACGCTCACAATGAATTGTTGCTGGAATTTTTTGAAAATAGCTGCATAAAACACTTTTGATAAAACCGCAAATTCCAGCAGCATGTACTGTATGACCAATGTTGGATTTGATGCTTCCCAAGCCACAGGATTTTTTACTTTTTTCTTTTCCTTGGGTCGCAAATAATCGCTGTAATGCACTCACTTCAATTGGATCACCCAGTTCTGTCCCCGTTCCATGTGTTTCAATATAAGCAAGATCTTCTGTAGATAAACCATAAGAAGTATATATTTGCCGCATCAGTTCGGTTTGTGCCAAACCATTAGGTGCTGTAATTCCATTCGATTGCCCATCTTGATTCACCCCACTGGCCTTGATTACTGCATAAATGGGATCTTGGTCTTTAAGCGCTTGAGCTAAAGGTTTCAAATAAACACAAGCCACTGCTTCGCCAGGAATAAAACCATTCGCTTTATCGCTGAATGTTTGGCATGCATGATCAGAGGAAAGCATTTTGGCATGATGCGCTTGCTGCAGAAACTCATCACTGACCATAATGAATACCCCACCCGCTAAAGCACTAGTGCACTCTCCATTTTTAATGGCTTGACACGCTTGATGCAGGGCAACCAAAGAAGAGGAACATGCTGTATCTACAGTAATTGCAGGCCCCGTCAAATTAAAGGTATAAGAAACTCGTCCTGCAATCACTGATGGAGCATTTCCCCAAAAACTTTGGGCTATTGGTTTTTCCAGACTGTGAGTCAAATAATTATTTTGGCTTGCACCCACAAAAACACCACAGAATTTATCAGGTAGCGCCATCGGTGAATAACCCGCATCAATTAAAGCACCCGCTGCAGTTTGTAACAACAAGCGCTGTTGTGGATCCATCGCTTGTGCTTCAATTTTGGGGATGTGGAAATAATCTGGATCAAAGGCAAAAACATCATCCAGCCACCCCGCATGATTAGGCTCTCGTAGGTATTTTCTCCCGCGCTTCTCTAATGAGGTAATCGCATCAAATCCTTCGCATAAGGAGTTCCATAATTCCTCAATTGATTCTGCTTGAGGAAATTTTCCTGCCATGCCAATTACAGCAATATCTAGAGTAGATCTCCTTCCAAAATCTACTGAGGAGGTGAATTGCTTCGTCAATGCGGTGCTCGAATCCTCATGTACTCGTGTGTAGACTCCGGTTCTCCGCTCCGCGTCTCCTCGCACTTCACTCCCCTCAGCGAGTTTGGAAAGAGGTCTATTGTTGTTCTTTGCTGATTCATTGCTTGTCAGCTCAACACCCTCCATGATGACTTGCCAATTTCCTTGTGCATCAAAAACGGCGGCGATCTGATCTTTAATATGTAAAGAGCTGCATTGCTGATGCTGCACGTGTAGCAAAACCCGTTTTATTGCTTTAGGTAACCCAGGACGAGGGTTTTTAGCAAAAAAAGGATCGTTGCGATAAATGGATGAATGCAACATGCTCCCTAAAACTGCAGGAAGGCTCCCCTTAGGATCCAGGCTAGCAGAAAATGAATCGTCAGAATCATTATAGTGTTCAATAATTCGATAACACTCACCTAAATAATGCAATGAATCACTCTGATAAAAATCATTCATCACTAACTGATTGTGGTTGTCCATTGTGCGGGAGAATTCATGGTATGACTTAAATTGATAGTGATTTTGTACTACCAATTCCTCATTGCCATGCTTATCAATTTGCACAATGAAGCATTCATGGGTTATTGGATCAATCTCCAAATGCAAATTGATCTCTTGATCTTTTTCAGCAATTATTAATTTTTTTAATTCAATATCCGTTAATTCCACTATGGGTGAATTAGCCGCTAGAGGACTTAATGCGGCATAAATCATCATCAGTAAATTATCTAATGGAAAAACATAATGGCCATCAATTTGATGTGCCAGCCAGTAGGGATTGCTTTGAGGACTGTAGGTATACCGACGCCGATGCTTAGTCATCAATCAACTCCCCTGTAAATAAATCGACTGCCTGTTTTTGAATGACAACAGGTTCTACCCCTTTTAATTCGGCACAAACAAAAGTTGCCAAACGGTGTAGCGTGGGATAATCAAAAATAACTGCAGTACGTAATGATAAATTGAATGTTTTATTGATATTGGCAACCAAACTTACCCCAGTAATCGAATCAAGGCCAATTTCTGCCAAAGGACGGTCAACTTCAAGATGCTGACCTTTGGGCAAATGAAGCGCCGAAATAACAAATTCAGAAATTTTCTGAGTAATCTCTAAAAAATCATGGAGCCCTTCTCCCCGAGTCTGGGGCAAAGAGGTCCGAAGGACGGATGAGGGACTTCTGATTTGAAATTCTTTATCACAAAGTGCTTCATTAAAGCGAGAATGACAACAAAAAACGTTTTGCGCTTTTTCTTGCTCAAGTAAATCTGGATCTAACACATTAAAACCTGATGCAGTTAATTTTTGCAGCCAAAGATGCTGGCTTAATAAAGGAGAGGCATTTAATCGTTGCGCGCCGCTCGCTTGCCACCAGCCATCAAATAAACCAAAAATAAAATTCAAATAAGCCTGTTCTTGCACTGCCTCATTTAACAAAAATACACCCTGGGGCTTGAGAATACGCTGCAATTCCTTGAGGGTTAGGTCTAAATCATTGGCTAGATGGAGTACATTGGAAGCCAGAATAACGTCAAAAGAACCATCAGCTAATTCTGCTAAATGATTCATATCCAAATGCTCGCATTGCAAATTAAAGCGAACATTGGCTTGTAATTTTTTTCCTTGATTTAAGAAAAATGAAGAAACATCCGTATAGTAATAATCAACCTGCTCATACTGATTCAGCACATCCATTAAGGTTTCGGTAGTTGCACCCACACCAGCCCCCAGCTCAAGGATTTTCACTCGTTTGTTGGTTGTGCGGAGAAACTCACCTAAATACTTTGCAATCTGCTGATTACATTTCCTTGATTCAGGGCTTTTAGCATAAAGAGCAAACAATAAATTAAGCCCTTCCTCTGAAAAAACAATCTCTGCAGGCGCCTTATTACCGGTTAATATTGATTCATAGTTCAAATAACAAAGATAAGCTAAGCGATAATAAGCTTCATAGTTGGAGTCCTGTTGACAACAAAGCTCAAGCAATTGATTCAATAATTCATCATTAGAACTATGAGGTAAATCATTTAAATAGCCTGCCAACCGTGCATACTTAGGCATCACCTTGTTTACAAAAACTTGTTTTTTCCGTAAATCCTGAACCAAATGAGAAACGAATTGATTCACTCCCTCTAATCCTTTTTTTAAAGGTATAACCGATATGGCCTTGGGATTTGTTCTAACAGAATGAAAACCACTGGATCCCGCAGACAAGTCGCGGGGCGTAGAAGAGTGAGAGCAATTACCTTCACTCTTATGTTGAATTGCAAACTGCACGTACTGACTATTTAAACCCATTTGCAGCGCCTCAAGTGCTTGTTGTGTCGTCAGAGGAATAAAACCTAAACTGCGCGCTCTTTTAAGGTAAAAAGTATCAGTAACGGCACCCACTTCTTGCCAAATACTCCAATTAATAATCTTAACGGGTAATGCCGTTTCTTTCTCTAAGCGCAGACAATAGGCATCAAGAGCATTACTTGCCGCCGCATAATTTGCTTGACCTGCAAGACAAGCAATGCTCTGCATGGAAGAAAAAATCACAGCGGCGTTCACTTTAGTGTGTTGATGCAACTGATAAATAAAATAGGCACTGAATAATTTGGCATCCACCACACTGCGGAATTGTTGCCACGTCATGGAGTCAACTGTGCTGTCATGCAGATGCATCACCAAATTAAATACAGCATCGATGACTGGATATTTCACATGCAGATACTTAATCAGCAAAGCACATTCTGCCTCTCGGGTGACATCGGTTTGAATAAACTCAATCTGCGTGCCATACGTCTGTAACAATGCACGTCCCTCTTCATTTAGAGGGCTACGTCCTACAAGAATCACTTTAGCTTGATAAGATTTCATCAAGAATTGCGCCAACTGACGTCCAATTCCTCCCATGCCACCCAGAATCAAATAAGTCCCTTGGCTTATGAGAAAATCATGCGCGTCACAATCCGTAGCTAAATCCAAAGTATTTAACCAATACTGTTTATTTTGATAGTAAATGGTTTGATGTGGCCCTTCATAAACTCGTTCCACCACCGATAATTCTAAAGGTATATCGATGATGAAATGTTTGAATTGCCAATAGGGTATTTCTTTAGCTAAAGAACCCAACAAACCACTGACCATGGCAACTTGCGGATGGTGGGCTTCAACGACATAAGAGTACCAATCTATATGAATCTCTTTTGTAAACAAGGGAGTGCTTAATGCACTCTTTAATACATCAAATAAAGGCTTGATAAACTGGAGTAGATCATGATTAAAAAGACTGTTCTCTAAATGAAAATCGGGTATCTGCGGATAGATAATAAGGTAATCCAGCTCAGGATGGGCAGCTAAAAATAATTGCAACTCATTGGGATCAAAGTGATCCAGACTGTAGCTCAAAATCTTATTGTTTGTTTCAAGCTGAATCTTCATCTGCTCTATTGTTTCAGCGAAATATTCTGCATGAATAATTAAGATATTTTTTTGGTACAGAGGTTGATGTTTCATTTCTACATCAACGTTCAATTCCTTTGTCACATACATCAAGTGATTTTCTTGATTTTTAAACCATATTTTTTTGCGTTCGAATGGATAGGCTGGGGTAGCATGCACACCCAATATGTCATTAGAATTAGGTTCATGGGTAAATACCGCATCACCCGCCAGATAAGCTTGTGCCATGGACTGGTAACGGTCAGCAATATAGGGTGCAGTAGATGACTTGAGCCAATTCTGCATGTGTTCAATCAATTGGTGTTGATTATGCCATTGAAATAAGACCCGATAACGGTGGTGTACTCGTCTTTTTTGTAAGGTAAAACAGAAACTGTGTGGTTCAAAATGATCGGTTTTTTGCAACCAATCAATATAATTGTTTACCAAAGCCTTCAAACTTGCCTCATTGGGTGCAGAAAGAGGAATTAACGGCACAAAAGTAGTTGTCTGTTGTGGCTGGACTGCATCTCCTTGTTCTAAAACGACATGTGCGTTGACCCCACCAAATCCGAAAGAACTCACTGCCGCACAACGCGGAATGAATTCGCCTTTGCTTTGTTTTTCTGGCCATGGATGAGTTTCTTGACTAATCGATAGCCCTGATTGCTGCAGAACCAGATAAGGATTAATTTCAGACAAATTCGCTTGCCCAGGAATCATTTGATGCTGGAACATCAACAAAATTTTTATTAATCCCGCCAATCCTGAAGCAGGCTCCAAATGGCCAATATTCCCTTTAACCGAACCCACCTCAATTGCTACATTTTTATCGGCAACAAAATTCTTTAAACCTTCCAACTCAATCGGATCACCTAATGGAGTTCCCGTCCCATGAGCTTCAATATAACTAATACGTGCTATATCAATTGAGTTATAGACTTGCTCATACAGTTGTTGCTGTGCTTTTGAACTGGGTGATGTCAGTGTATTGGCTTTACCCGTATGATTGGTACCACTGCCAAGAACTCGCGCATAAATTGTATTATTTTGTGCCTGTGCTAACGATTGCTTCTGAAGAAGAATAACAATAACTCCTTCTCCTCTAATGTATCCATCTGCATTTTTATCAAATGGCTTGCACGCGTTCGTAGTAGACAACATCCCTGATTGAGTGAATGCATTAAAAAACTCATCGTCCAGTAATAAATTGACGCCACATACTATCGCTTGATCAATCTCTCCTTGTTTGATGGCTTTCACGGCGCGATCCAGAGCATATAAACTGCTAGAACATGCAGTATCTACTGCTTCACTCGGTCCAGTTAAATCAAAATAATGAGATATTCTATTCGCCAGTAAACTGTGTACTGTGGCAACTGGGATGTAGGGATTATTAATTTGGTTACGGGTCAATAACTTGGCATAATCAAAAGTTGACGCGCCTACATAAACACCAGTAGCAGATCCTTTTAATTGTAATGGATTGATTCCGCCCATTTCTAAAGCATGCCATACCTCTTGCAATAACAATCTTTGCTGAGGATCCATCACCATTGCTTCAAGCGGAGAAAGATTAAAAAATGAGGCATCGAATGCATCGACACCCTCAATAAATGCTCCAGGATGTTGTTGCATGTAGTGCAAGCGATTCGCTGGCGTTTGACTAAAAACGTTTCCTTGATTTAATAACAATTGCCAAAAATCATTCAAATCCTTACATCCTGGCAATAATGCACTGTACCCCACTATAACTGGGACATCGCTCTGCAAGCCCATGGATAGCATGGATAAATCGTGGGACTTCGGTATCATTGATGCGTTGTTAACAACACCTAATTCTGGTTGAATCGGCGTTACCACGAAAGTCTTAACGTGTTGTTCATAATAGTCGATAAACTCAGAAACCGTCTTATAACTAAAAAATGTTGCGGGAGTAATTGCTAAATCATAAGCATCATTCAAATGGTTTGCCAATTCAGTAAATAAAATCGAGTTAAAACCAAGATCACCAAAAGATGAGGTCACATCAAAATGATCGTCAAGCTCCAATACTTTTTTAATGGTGTTGATTACAAAAAGTTTAAATTCCATATGTGCTTCAGACCTGTATTGTTTCGCTGATTGCGAATGATTTAATTGCTGTAAAATGAGTTCTGGATCTCCTTGATGCGCAATAATTTGCGGCCAAGGTAAAGCGGATAAAGTTTCCAAAATACGGCATCCAGTAGCATTGCTAATTGCTTGCATGCCCCACTCTTTATGCATACGAGCTAAAACCGAATCACTAACCTGCATACCCCCTTGCTCCCAAAAAGGCAGATTAATACTGCAAGTAAACCCGGTACGTTCACCTTTGATACGCATTGACTCACGTAACACAGTAAAACCATCTAAGAATCCATTAGCAGCCGCATAAATAGATTGTCCAATATTGCCTAATATAGAGGAGTAAGATGACAACAAAAGAAAATGATCCAGGTGATATTCCTTTGTTGCATCATCTAAATTCAAGGTACCGGTTACTTTTGCCGCCAAAGCCATTTTAATTGAATCAGCTGATTGATTAAGGATTAAACTATCTTGCTGAATCCCTGCTGCCTGAATACAGCCATCCAACCTTCCTCCTTGTTCTAAAACAAAATGAGCAATGACTGAATGGAGTGTTTCATAATCACTTATATCAACTTGTTTGTAGCTTATGTTGTTTTGTTGCATCCAATGCTTATGTTCTGCTGATGGATAACGTCGACCAAGAAGTAACACACGAGCTTGATATTGAGTTACCAGATACTGGGCTATAATTTTTGGAATCGCTCCAATGCCGCCCGCAATGACATACACACCCGATTTTTTAAATAATAGGTGCGTACTTTTCTTCTCTGGGGTGACTGCATGATAATATTGGGTATGAAGCAAGCCTTCTTGATTTACTTTAACCCAAGTAGGCAATTGGCTTTGTGCAATCAGCGGCAACAATTGAGTACTAAATTCCCAAGGCAAAAGAACAACACTGAAGTGCAATTCAGGAAATTCGAGTCGTGCCGTACGTAAATAAGCATGAACTGCTTGTGCGTAAACTGCTGTTTCCCCAAAATCATCAAAACACAAAATCAGGTTTAATTTTTTTCTTGACTGTAAAGCGTACTGTATATTTTGCAGTAAACTGATGAATTGCGGTGAACCTTGCACCTGATTCACCAAAATTATGGAACATTCTGAGTCTGTGCTTGGTCTATCAGTAACTTGCAACCATTCAAGAGTTCTTCCTACTGCTTTCTCACAATGAATACGCTGCCAGAATGGCTTAAAATAATGAACTGGTATTTTTTGCGGAATAATTTGCTGCTTATGAATGGGAATCATACAAAAGCCCACAATCTGACTTACCAAATGATGATTTTCATCAAAAATAGAAATATCATAACGTGGAGAAAATTTTCGTTGGGATTTGTCTTCAACAACGACATAAAGTTTAGATGTCCACACGTGAATTAAATTCAATGCCTCAATTCCATGTGGAATATATACCTGATCTTCAGGTAACTCTTCTTGTAACACTGAAACACATTGCAAAACGCTATCAAACAATCGCGGATCCAGTGTAGGATCCTCAAGAGATTCTGAGAGAGTTAATACAGCAATTGCTTTATTTTTATCAGGATTAATCCGAATTGTTTGTACACATTGAAATGCTTTGCCATGATACCAATTGTTTTGGCGAAATTGAGCATACATGTCCTCCACGGAACAATCATGAGTACACTCAACAGTAAATGGCGCATAGTCCTTAATAACAGTCCGCTCATCTAAAGAATAATAAATGCTACTCGAATGCAATAGCTCCCCAGATAACTCACACACCGTCTGGCTCTTTTCAGGTTTAAATTGAATCTTAAATGAACTCTTGTCCGCGTGATGATCCGCATAAATGGGATGAAGCCATTTTATGTCACGAATGCTGATATTGGATATCTTATTTTTATAACGCAAATAAGCTTGATAACAAAAATAAATATGTGCAGCACCAGGTAATATCGGACGTTGATGCAATCGGTGTTGCTCAAAATAATACGCTTTAGTTTCCAGAGATAAGGGGTATTCGTGAATAGCCACTGAATCAGTACGTGGAACGATCCAATGTCTTTGCTTTTTAAAAGAATGCTGTTTTGTATTCAGCTCAGCAATAATGGGATAGTCTTGTAAAATAACATGTGCATTGGAGCCACCTGCACCAAAAGAACTTAGCGCACTATAACGAAATCCTTTACTGTGTCCCCAAACCGTATTTTTTTCTGGGATAATAAATTGTGTTTTTTCAAAATGACAATGCTCGTTCAACGGCCAAGCATTAACCGCAGCAAAGATTTCTTCATGCTGATATTGTAATAAAATTCGCACTAAACCTGCTAAACCAGCACATGCTTCACTGTGGCCAATATTACTCTTAATCGAACCAATAAATACTTTATTTTGATAAACATCACTCAATGCTTTAATTTCGATTGGATCACCTAAGACTGTTCCTGTTCCATGAGCTTCAATATATTTGATTTGCGACGAATTAATTTCTGCTTTTTGCAAAGCAGAAAGGATTACTTTTTTTTGGGCTTCAGGATTTGGCACTGTATATCCGTGCATTTTGCCACCTGAATTGAGTGCACTCGACTTAATTACTCCATAAATTTTATTGCCTTCGGCAACCGCGTCACTTAATTTTTTAATACATAAAGCCACCACCCCTTCGGCGTAAACAAACCCATCTGCATTTTGAGAAAAAGTGGCATTGATGTTTTGTGCTGAAAGCATATGCAAATCAGAGAGTTCTACCATTTGTCGTGGATGTACAATTAAATTGACCCCACCAACTACGGCCATGTTCGATTCACCAGTTAATAGACTTTGACACGCTAAATGAAGTGCTGATAATGAAGAAGAACACGCGGTATCCACCGCCATACTGGGTCCGTGTAGATTAAAACTGTAGGAAATTCGGTTTGCAGCTGACCAATAAGCACAAGAAGAATTAGCATGTTTTTGGGTGGTCCAATCTTCATTCAACCACGCATAATAAGCACCACTAATGCCGACAAATACTGCAATTGTATTGTCAGACGCAATGGGAAAAGCATTCGCATCGGCAAGAGCAGAATAAGCATTTTGCAACAGCAAACGTTCCTGCGGATCGATAAAAGCAGCTTCACGTGGAGACAATTTAAAAAAAGCTGCATCAAAACAATCAATCTCATTTAGAAAGCTACCGCTGTACGCAAATGAGCCATGCGCCCAACGTGATTTAGGAATCGGCCCAAATGCTGTCTTACCCTGTTGCAGCATGGAAATAAAATCATCTGATCCGGTATGCGGAAGCTGATAACTTAAACCCACTATGGCAATATCTTTTTCCCAATTATAATGTTCTAAATCAGGATTCACTTCATCAGGAATTTCAAAGTCTTCATTAGTGAATCGTTGAACCAATGCCTCTACTGTATCTACTGCAAATAATTCAGCAATCCCTAATTCAGGATATTTGGGTTTTAATTTTTGATATAAATCACTCAAACTTAATGAGTCAAATCCAAGATCAGATAATCGGTCATCTAATTGAATTGTTTCACTATCCAAATAAAGTGTTTGTGCCAATTGCTCGATAATCCATCTCTGATTGTTTGTCTTATGAATTGGGGATTGCTGTTCTTCGACCTGTGGCTTGTTCACTGGAGCCATGGATACCTTCGATAAGGGAATTAACAAATTGGATTGTTTTTTTATCTTGCCCTGTCGCTTTATTGTGCTATCTATGACTATTTGTTCCGCTGATGAAAAATTTAAACATGAACTTTGATATTCAATTTCGGTTAATTGCATGGTTTGTAATACAGACATCCATTGTTCGGCACTTAATAAAGGTGAATTTATTTGGCGTAAATGTGGGTCTTTCGCATTCCACCATCCATCAAATAAGCCAAAAATAGCAGTGGTAAAAGGGGTCTTTTCCACTAACTCATTCAATAATAAATGTCCCCCATCAACCAAGCATTCACTCAAGCTGTTCATGGAATTTAAAATATCGCTCGTTGCATGGATAGCATTGGTCGCAATGACACAATCAAATTCTTGATAAAATTCATGCTGAGCATCCATGTGCTCCATATTAAAGATTCGAAACTCCATGCAGTGTTCGTACTCAGAAAAATAACGCTTTGCCTTATTAACCAATGCAGGCGAAATATCCGTGAAATAATACACATAGGATTGACCTTGTAATGCCGCTAAAATAGCCCGAGTGGAAGCGCCGCTCCCAGCACCTACTTCAAGAATCTTTATTGTTCTTTGAGCCGACATACAGTATTTTCTCAATTTACTTGCCAGAACCTGATTGGCATGATCAGCAACTGCATGATGCTCATAAAAACCTTGGACTAACTCTGTATTACCCTGAGGAAAAATAACCTGCTGCGGTAGTAGATTCCCTGATAATAGATCATTATAGTGTTCGTATACTGCTGCAAATAATTTAAGTCGGGAGGCATAATCCCCTTCTTTTAATTCATCCTCATAGCTGTTTTTTAGTGCCTCAAGTTGCTTTAGATCTTTGGCAATAAAAATAAAGTCATTATCCAAATGAATAAAATGCATTTTTTGCCAGATATGAAGTAACTCTCGGACCAATAGTTGCAAATGTTTTTGAAAAGGTGCCAGAAATGTCGCAATGCAACAACCATGCATGGGAAAAGACTGATTGATCTGCAGCAAGAGACTTAGTGCAACAAATCCGTCCAGGCTCTTATTTTTGTTGATCGCTACACGAGCAATAAAATCGCTTTTTTTTGCAGTTCCGGTAATTAAAGCAAAAGGCGTATTGGTGTCAATTTGCAGTTCAAAAAGTGTCATCAGTTGAGAAAAAGACAAAGGAGCCAAATTATTATTCGCCATGTACTGTGAATAATCAGCAGATGTTGCCAAGCCAATGCCTTCGATCACTCCTAATGCGGTGACAAAACAGGGAAGACTTTTTTGTTGCGCCGATAAATAACTTTTAAAAGCCGCCTCAAAGCTGTATATCGTAGCCCCTAAATTGGGGTAATAGGCCTGGATGGATGTAAAGACATACAGGTTGTTGGCGTACTGAGATAATTCTTCAGCAACTAACCAATTGTTGCGTTGAACGACTTGCATCAATGCAGTGGATAATGAGTTCTCACTTTGCTTAATCCACCATTCGTCATCTCGTGCAACAGCTAAATGGAAAATACCCGAAATTTTCTGTATGGAAGCTATTTGTTTTAAGCTGGTTAGAAGAACTTCATCTTTATCCGGATCATAGCAATGATAAATCATCTTAGCTTGTTGTAACTGGATTTTTACTTGTTCATTCAATTGGTTATAGGGTTTGCGGCCTAGCACATAAATTTGTGCCTTGTAGTGCTTTTGGAGATAGGCGCCCAGTTTTAAGCCGATTCCACCAGCCCCACCAACTAAAACATAGATTCCGCGGTATTCCAGGCCTTTATTTAGCACCTTAGAAAATTGTAAAGTGACTTTATCGTATTGATAAAATTTTCCTTGAAAATCAATGACCTTAATGAGAAGTGGACTTATTTCTAAATTAATCGCTTTTACAAAATGAGTTACTAATTGGACTTCTTCAGAAGAATAAAGCTCATCCAGCTGCAGGTAAATCACGCGTTGCTTTTTAACTTGAACACCACATGTTATCGTGATTTGACGTATCGCTTCTAATACGTAATGGATTGGATTTATATCCGGATAATCCATTGTGATCCAAACATCTTGCCTGAATAGCTCATTTAAGGAAAACTCAGTCCAATGAACCTGTTTCAGGTGAGACAATTCATGATAATTGATGCATTTCAACGTGGTTTGCAATGTGTCAAATTGCTTATCTAAAGTGTTCTTTTTTATTTTTTTAAAATAAGGCTTACGCTCAAAATACATCGTTCCTAAATAACGTTCAAAATCGATACCAAACCCCATAAGCCATAACTGAAGAACTACGTCATCGCTTAATGTCAAAACATCCAGTTTGTCCGCTTGATCCAGATCAATACAGATACGTTGCCCTTCTTTAAAATGAACAATACATTGATTAGAAACACTGCTCTGGGAATCGCAAGTTAACGTCAATATCGGTTTATAATAAGCACTTAATAAAGTAAATAAGTTAGCTTCAGAAATTGTGGTTACCCGCTCAATTAATCTATTCTTAAAAAGATCGATAAAAACAGAATCCCTCTTGAATAATAATAGGAGCTCTTCTGGCACAAGAAGTTGCCGCTCAAGCAAAGCAATTAGTTCAACCAACGCAGCAGGAAAACGGTTTAGTAATTCTTTTTTGACAGCGCTTAATTGCCATTTATTAATCACACTAACTCTTGCCCACAAAAGAATTATTATAATTTGATGATTTATAATTCCTTCTTGTAACAGTAGCGCTACATCACGTTGTTCAAACAAGGCAATTAATTCAGGATCGAGTTGATTTTGCAAAAGCGCGTTAAATGTATACTGATGCTGGTACAGCGCCATACTTTCAGCAATAAGTCGATTCACCTCAGATGGGTCGATTACCAAACCATCCATAAGTTCCAATACATACTCATCTAAATCACTTAAAGCAGGATATTGTTCACCATTTAATATTAAATGTGTTTGCATCCTTTGATTGGCCTGCAACGCCAGAGAAACAGCATTTCCAAAAGCCTCTATACAACGAATATCAGGTAAAAAATCACAAATCAGAGTAATCCAATATTCCGGCAACCGTTCAAAAAAAGTATGCTGCATGTAGGGTCTTAAGTAAACTGAACCCTGTGCACAACAACCAGGAAGAGTGATAAAGTCATGTTTCAATGACACCCAATTAATGGACTCATCATGATCATTGAGCCATCCAGCCTGCCGAAAAGAAGAATGGTGCTCCTGGGTATAAATTGAGTTTAGTGCCAAATGATACTTTTGCTTCTGTAGAACATAATCCTCAGCGAGCGTCACTAGTGATTCCAAATCTTCTTTGGTCGCTGCGCTCAGCAATAAAGGTAATTTAAAAGGTTCTTCTGTACGAATCGGTGAGCGCGCAGGAACTGTTTGCAAAATAGCATGCGCATTTGCACCACCAAACCCAAAAGAACTTACCGCAATTTGTGAATGGTTATAAGGAATTGATTCTGTATTGATCCTTAAAGTTTCTGGTAATAAAACATTAGCGGCATCAGATAGTAGATGAGGAGGAATTTGTCGTTTTTTTAAAATAAGAAGACACTTAGCCACACCTAATAAACCGGCACCAGCTTCCATATGCCCTAAATTTCCTTTAATCGAGCCAACGAAGCAACCAGGATAATTCCGACTTAAGGCCTCAAGTTCGATAGGATCGCCAAGATTAGTCCCTGTTCCATGAGCTTCAATATATCCTACATCAAGATTCAAACATTGCTTTTTCGCCAAATGAATGAGTTTAGATTGTGCCGAAGCACAAGGTGCAGTCATCGTACTGGTGGTTCCATTGTGATTACAACTAATACCTGCCACAGCTGCTAAAATGGGAAGATTTAATGAATCAGCTTTTGCTTTTGAAGTAACGAGCAAAGTAACCATACCTTCCAAAGGTAAATACCCATCTGCTTGCATCGAAAAAGTATGGCACCAACCACTTCTCGAGAGCATTCCTGCTTTTTTGAAACTTTGATGCCTTAAAGCACTATCGATGTAATTCACACCAATAATAAAAGCAAAATCATTTTGACCATACTTGATACTGTCACACGCATCTTTTAAGGCAACTAAAGAACTGGCACATGCTGCATTAATACTTTTACTCTCTCCAGTAAAGTTAAAACAGTGCGAAACCCGATTTGCAACACTAGCCTCACAATTATTCAAAAAAAAACGACTGTCACTTTCCACCATAGTTCTTGCATAGGTATGCAAGTTATCAACAGTCATCACTCCTGCATAAACCCCCGTAGTTGCCTGTTGCAACTCCTGTCGCATAATGCCGACCTGTTCCAGACAAGTATGTACTCCATACAAAGCCAATTTCTGTTGAGGATCGATGTGAGCGATGTCTTTTGCGGTGAGATTAAATAATTCTGGAGCAAAGAAGTCCCAATCAGAGAATAAATTGGCATAGGTCATTTCATTTTTACTATGCCACATTCTCGAGCTATCTACAGTACAACGTGTTTTTTTACCGGCAACTAAAAATTGCCACAAAGCTTCCTCATTTTCAATGTGGGGAAGTCTTAAGCTTAAGCCTATCAATACAGGAGTCGTATCTTCAAGAGTACAAGTCTTGTTTGAAACTCGCGTTAATTCCTGGTCCATTTTGTTCATCTAACCTGTCTGATGAAGGTGCAAAAAAGGAGGGAATATAGTCCGTTTTAAACCCTTGTTGATAAGTCTTTAAATGAGAAATGAATTGTTTGTCCGTAAGCAAATTCATAGCTGCTTTTACAAACATTAGAGCAATATAATAACGCCCTTCATTTGTGTTTTTATCAATTTTTAACTGAAATGGATTAAATTGATTAAAAGGTGGTAAATTACTTAAGATACTTTGATCAATTTTCAAATCATAACTTGTATTGAGCCCAAGTGAACAAATAGCATATCGCAAATAAACATAAGCTTTAGTGATTTGGTAAGAAGCTTCATCCAGTGCACTAATTCGCCCTTTCTTGTAAGCAATATGTAGAAAAGTTTCTTCTAACGCGTTTAAACGTAAAAAATTGGCGATTGTTGCCACATCAAAAAGCGGATTACCAACCCGAGCAAATTCCCAGTCAATTAACGAAAATTGATTCTCTTCCGTTTGAAATAATATATTCCAGGGATTCATGTCATAGTGACACAGACTGGCTTTAGGATTGAGACTTAACAAATAATCTAAATCATTAAATAGAGAGATAACCAAGGAAAAATCTTCGAACTGAGCATTAATTTCAGCAAGATCGTTAACCCTGGACTTTAATTGCAGAAATTTATCGCTTTCTTTACTCACTTTTCTTTCAGGTACTTTGATTGCATGTAATGCACTAATCACTGAACCAAGTGATGCCAATCTATCTAATGATTTATCTAGTGGCCAACGGGGATCATTCGCTACAAATTCATATATAGCGACTTTTTGTGCTGCATTAAAATAAATCATTCGTGGACCAATGCCCATACACGATGCGGCTTCGGCTGCATACAGTTCCACCCATCCCTGCGCACTGTCCTCTTCTAATATTTTAATAACATATTTCTGATTATACGCTTCCACTAGGAAGTTCTGACAAAAGGGGGATAACCCTCCGTTCAGTTGTTTTATAACCCCTACATTCCAAGGAAGAAACGACTGCACTACTGACTTTAAACGAGTGGCAATCGCCTTAGAGTTACTGATTACCTCTACTGCCCCCTCAGGGAGCAGTTCTTTGGGTTTCACAATCTGTTCATCTACAAATAAACGCCAACTGCGGCAGACCAGACGAAGAGTTTGAATTTCATCCTTACGGAGATATTTTAAAATTCCTCCCATAATAAAATAAGGAACTTGTAACTCCCCAAAATTAAAATCTTTTGCTGGCTTGCTTTCGCTCCCTAATAGCTTGTTGTTAAGTTGTCGCTTAAATTGATAATCATTAACCGTTTGCATGGCTTGTTTGATTAGCATCACACTAATATAAAACTTGCCTAAATCACTTCCTTTATCGACTTTCCCATCACTAGGTTGATATTCATTAAATGCTGGAATTGATCCAATTTCAACATGACTCACACTTAAGGGATCCTTTATATTTGCTGCAAAACAAATTGCAAATCGCAATAAAGCAATTTGTTGCATGCGCACATAATGCAAATACTCTTCACTGCTTGGTTCATGCCCCAAATAATGAGTTAAAAGAGACTTTGCTGCAGGGGTCTTTAAACGTAATGTGGCAACTACAGTAGCTAAATCCAAGAAAGGGTCATTTAATCCAGCACATTCCCAATCAATAAAATAGAAATTATCTGGAGTTGCCAGTATGTTATTGGGGTTAACATCATTGTGGCAATAATGGGTTTGTCTTACCAAAGACGACAAATAATCCAACTGCATCAGTGCATATTGTTGCAAGAAAAATACAGGTGAGGCTTTAATGTAACTTTTTAAAGTCTCTCTACGCTCAGTAATCAAGGTAGAACTTTCAATTTCCTCTCGCTTTTTGAAATGAGGTCCGCTGTGTATTACTGCAAATTTTTTTGCAATAAGTTTCAGCTGCTCATCATCAAGTTTTCCAGTAATTGAAGGATCATTTTCTACATAACGCATGATCACAACACCTGAAGAAAAATCAAAATACTCTACTCCAGGAGCTACTTTGCTGTGCGCGAAAAAAATAGACGCAAGCACTTCACGGGCTCGACCTTCCTTATGTCTTATATGACGCAATACAAAACGTTCATCGCCCACTTGTACTAAATAACTGTTGGCCCAAGGAGAAAATCCTTCTGTTAAACGCTTTATTGTGATCGGCGATTGGGGGATTACAGGCAGAAAGGCTTCAATATGAGGACGTAACTCAGAGACATCAGTTGAGTCTTGTGCCTCAATAAATAATTCAGAACCCTCATGGGTCAATAATTCTCTCCAGCTTTGATTTACGAAACTTAATTTCTTTTTATCTTCTGAAGGTACATAACGAACTATCTTTTGAACAACACTTAAGGGTAAAGAAATATCAAAAAATTTCATGAGAATAAATAAGCGGTTGCCTTTACTGAAAGCATATTATCCAAATAAAGGGCTAAAATCAAATGACAAAATTAATAACACTCAGTTAGTCATAATCAAGATTCTTTAATAGTCTTTGAATTGATATCAGAATAATTACTTTAAGCAGAACGATGCGCAGACAATGAATTTGATGAATAAATTTAGGTTGCTCACGACAACTGAGTGCTTATTAACCACACAGGGATCAAACTCCATCCTAGTGAGAATAAGGGACAAAAATAGATTTTCGAAGAAGATGAACCAAGCGAGAATAAATGATGATGATTTGTTAAAATCGACTGACCAAGAGATTAACGCTTTGATTTATCGCTTGCCATAGCATAATGGGTTGAAGTCGAGTCATATTATTCTTTTATTATTAGCAATTCAAATAATGATGCGCTGCTAAAAATTCACAGTAGGATTTATTACCCTCCAGCAAAAGGATTATTCGCAATTACTTGGGGTTGTACTGTCATCGAAACAACATATTCTGCTTCTAATTGGATATGATATTCTAACCCAGCATGCAATAAGACAAGATTATTTTGGGCATCTTCACACATTAATTCTCTTAGTTCTTGATTATGGACTATGGCGACAGCTCTCTCTCGGGCAAAATCTAATGGTGATTTGATAAAAAAAACATTTGCATCTATCCCGATACCGTCACCATATTCTTGATTAAACACTTCTTCTCTAGCCATAAAGAAATTTAAAGGAATAAAAATGGGTTTTCCCTTAAAGTCATAAAGTTGCCGATCATCCGCTCGCATACAATAATAAGGAATTGAAGCAGATGCCGCTTCTTTTAATAACTCTTGGTCATGATTATTCTCGTCAGAGTAAATAACAGCCTTAGGTAAAGGCATTACGGGCAAATATCTTGATATCTTATCTTCACATTTTTCTTCCTTATCCCCTTTATCTTCTTTTTGTGATTGAATCTTATCATACTGACTTAAATCATCTTGATATGTCTGTAAACCTTCTTTTAACTTCTTGTCAGCATATTCTTTAAATAAGTCATAAGAAAAGTTTTGGCTACAATATTGAATATTTTGTCGTCCAAAATCTTGGGTGGCAAAAGGAAGCATCCGAATACACATTTCCCTTACTTTTTCTTGATCAAACCATTTTAAAAAATCCTTATCTTCCGTGATAACATTTAAACCGTGACGATAACCAGCCATAAAAGACTCTTGATCAACGACAAAGGAAGTTAATTGTTGTGTATCGGCATCATAATAATATGCACGATTTTTTGCCGTAAACTCTCTTGCTCCTTCAATTTTATTATTGATATCACTATGATAATAATAGGTCTCACAATTCATTGAAAATGGTGAGATTGCTCCTGTTAATGGTCCTTGTAGTGGCTGAAAAAGAAAAGAACATCCCGAAAATGTTGGCGTTACAAGCGGATTAAAAATGCATTCTGCATCAATAATGGTGGGTTTTTTTCGAGAAATAATCAAATTTTCATGATGAAAATCAGAACCAGAAACTGATTGAATTAATAGAGTAGTCATTCCCATGATGTATGAAAATTGTTGTGCCTCTTTTTCTGTTCTCAAAATACAAGAAGAACTCTCATCCAGAGCAGCTAAAGATAATGCTTCGCTAAACTTAGTCCGCCCTACTTTTGTGGCCATATCATAGTCCAGGTGCGATTGTGAAGGTAAAAATTCAATGTAACCATAGTGCTGTGTAACAGATTCAGAAGCTGGATCGTCAATTCTTGGCAGTATTAAATAAGTTGGAATAGGCTCCAGGGCTCGCCTATTAAATATTTCGGCCAAACTCTCATGTCCTTCATAGCTTGCATCTAAGTCTTTTAACTTTTTCAGATCACCGACGAGCATGGCATCTGCTTGGACAGAAGTTGGTTTATAAACAATTTTAAGTTCTTTTTCGTCCTTATCTCTAAACGTCAAAAAATAAACTTGTTGGCCTTGCTTATGCATATCGCTACCGCTTGGCGTAATACCAACCAGTTTTGGCTCTTTCATATGACTTAAAAATCCTTTTTCCAGCACTGGGAAATCATGTTCAATACGTTGAAGCATTTTCTCGATATTTCGTATTGCATCTTGCTGAATTTGACGAAGCGATTGTTCCATTTGAGGATAATGAGTAAAGTACTCAGCAAAATCATGGCGCTGAGCATAATATTTTTTAAGTTCCTCTTTTAAAAAAGAATCAAAATATACATCTTCCTCGCGTTCAGTCATTGGCTTTTTTTCCGTCCGACGATTTAATGCGATTTCTCTCATTAGTTTGTTTATAGTTCTATAATCAGCATCTACAGGGATTCCGTATTCCTGTTCACGATATTGTTTTAAGTCATATTCAATAAACGATACTATTTGTTGATCCATCACCCCCGCCAAATGTTCAAGGATGAGACTTAAAGACTTTTTATCTATATTAAATATTTTTGACTGAGGCTCAAAAAATTGCAGGGTATATGTCTTTAAAGTTTTTTCATCTTTAACAAAATAGTTTTCGAGTTGTTGAACTAAATCTCTTAACAATACAGCATATGCACTAACGTGCCTCGCATCCGGTGAAAAAGCCTCTATTTCATCTAGTTTTTTAGATTCAAATAGAATTCTGGCCCTCATAACGACCTCGATTTAAACATACTTATTATATTATAGACATACAACTCATAAGTTTGAGACCCTCTAAACCCTTATTGACCTTGATTGACGCAGAGTTTTTTATTGAAAACTCGCTTCACTTATAAGCGCCTTCTTTATGGGGTTCATAAAAGTTGGGAGAATGAGTCAAAGAATTACGCAGTTGCCTTGGGAGGTTGTATTTTTTAATTAATTCATTGACTACTGGTTGTAACTCGAGCACCGCAGTTAGGTATTTGTCGGTACTTTCTGTTGTCGCATAAATATCTTCATGCGTGTCTTTTGGAAATACATAGCGATGGAAAAATTCAATAAGCGAGTTTAAATGCACTAACAATCCTTTTGCCCTTGTTGATTTAGATCGTCTTTGTCGTTCAGGGGATACCTATTCAATAATTAATAATGAGCTCAGCCAAAATGCTGTAGCCCGCTAAGTGATTCTCTTCTGTATTTGCCAACCATATCGGTACACAGGAGCTTACAAATACGATTGGCGACAGAGTGGATGATTTATGAGGTCAAGTAAATTCCATCGCTTACCACATCGACTTCAATCGGCTTGGGAAGCGCGTTGGATCGGGGTTGCTTGGTGTTTCATTGTGAACGGGTTGCCCTACTCTTTCCTTCTGAATTGCTGCAAACAATCCCTGGCCTCTGGATGCAGTAAGTTTTGTAGATTTGGGGTGTTGATTTTCCTTTCCTATAACCTCTTTCTCAGTGCCTTTTTCCTTCTCGTTACCTTGTTCAGAGGTAGTTGATACGGTTGTTTTTACTTGAACTGGATTATTTTGTTCAAATTTCGGGAAAAATAGCTCTTTCTTACGATGGCGATTAATTTTTTCAGAAACAAAAATTCGTTCTATTACTTGCTTTTTAAATGTATACGCTTCTTGAAGATATTGCATATCATCGGTCCTAAAGTCCCATTTTGGCACTGTATAACCCACATTATACCAAAATGGCATAAACGCCCCAAAGGGGATGCCTCCATGACGCCTTACATCAAAAGAAAACGCAGGTTTAAGCTTATGGGTCTCAAAATCAATGACCTCAACCGTTGAAAAAACGAAGTCCTTTGCTAGAGGTGGGAAACAAGTAATAAACAAGTCACCCAATTTTACTTTCCTTCTTCCATTGCGTTCAAAGATGGCAAAATCTTCTTCTTCATATAAATATTGGTCTAATTCGTCCGACTTTATTTTTTGCAACGCTCCGATATCAAAAATATGACCATCAAACACCTCACTTGCATATTTCTTTCCTTGATTCGTTTGCTGCTTTTCCCTGTGATAACCTGCTAAAATTGGTGGTTTATAAGAAGATAGAAAACCTATAGATGGACATGTAAAATAAAGCATATACGACATTTCAGGACTAATACCTAGTGCTTCGGCAATCTTGAGACTATTGTCCAATTCAGGGTATTTATCTATACAACCCACCAACAACCGGTACTCGTCGCTATAGGCGTCCTCATTAATTTCTCTTGGAGTTTGATTCTTTGCAAATGCCCCTGCTGCGCCTTTATCAGTTACATTAAGAAGAGCAAAAATACGTTCGAGAATCTCCTTCGCCTCTTGTTTCAATGGATGCTCTGGAATGTCCTGTCTAGGTTCTGTGGCGGTCATTTTTTCTTTTAATTCCTGGCAAGCATTTTGGAAAGGAAATATACCTACAATCAGCTCGTCTGGCTTAATCGCTGCTATAGCAACATCTAACAAGGCTATTTTTTCTTTGATGCTGTGTTCAGTAGATGATTCAAGCTGCTGCGCAATTTCCACTAACATCTGTTCTTGTAATTTACGCTTGCTTCCAGAAGAGTGTTTTGCAATGCTTTGTGCAAATTGAGCTAATGCAGCATATAATTCTTCCGGGCTATTTAGGGCGCCCAAAGCCAATAATTGAGCGCCACGAATATGGGCCCATTCAAAATCAACCCCTTCTAAATTCATTGCAGACAGATCAACTCCATTAAAATTCGCTCTGCTTAACTGCGCACCGCGTAGGTCCGTATTGGTAAAATCTGCACCGCTCAATAAAGCCTTATTCAGATCCGCCCCAGTCAGACAAGCCCCTCTAAAATTGACTCCGCGAAGATCGGCATATTTAAATCGTATGCCACTTAGGTTGAGATAAGAAAAATCCTGACCTGAAAATTTAAAACCACTAAAATTGGCTCCAGCCAACACATTAACAAATTGATGAGGATGATGCGGTTTCAAGCGAGCCAATAAATTAGTTAGATCATCCTTAGAATCACTAATATACTGATAAATATGTAATACTTCATATTTTGCATCAATTGCACGGATTTCTTCTGATACAGTAGTAATCAGTTCCAAATGGTTCCTGGTGGCTTCATCTAACGAAAGTTTGTGCATTGCCTCTTTTAAGTGAGCGGGTAAGACATTGCAATCGCGAGTAAGCGTATAGCAAATAGCCTCCTCGGCAGTGAGTGCCTCATTTGCCAGGACTTTGCGCTTTAGCTCTTGATAACGCTGAGTTCGCTGATAAAAGGCGGTAAACTGATGCCCTGTAATTCCATCCGCATGGCTTAAGTAATCAATGATAAAATGAGGTCGGGTTATCATTTCGAGTGTGGCATCAACTACCGCGGTTTTGGATTTCGCCATCCGTCGGGCGTTAAGCAAATCCTGTGGCGGTAAGTGACTGAGAATATGCATCATCATTTCATCAGGAAGCGCAAACAATGGATTATCCTGATTGATGTCTTCAACGCCTTCTGCTGCGTCAAGTGCAGTACTCGGTGTGGCCGCAACGGCTGAATCCGTCAGTTCATCAACATCATGCAATTGCTCTCCAGATAACTGAAGCAGAATGTGTTGCAAGTGCTCCTGAAGCAGTCTCACTTCGACGATAATACTCTGATCATGATAACGTCGCTCTTCATCTTGGTCATTAATATGTGACGTCACCTCATTTAAATGCTCCTGCAGCACAGGAAGACATTTAAAAAACTGCGCTAACTCATGTTCCAATGAATCGCCCAAACCACTGGATTTGCCGGTGGCAAGTAATCGTTCTTGCAGGGCGTGATTGAGTAGTCTTAGATCGGATTCAATACCATCCCATTTTTTGATTAACTCATTGAGTACTGGTTGTAACTCGAGCACCGCAGTTACATATTTGTCAGTACCTTCCCTAGTCGCATAAATATCTTCATGCGAGTCTTTTGGAAATATATAGCGATGGAAGAGTTCATTAAGCGAGTTTAAATGCTCTAACAATCCTTTTGCCTCTTCCTTTACTTTTTGCTCCGTAAATTGGCGCGCGCGTTCTGCTCTTATCAGCTCCATTTGCCCTTGTTGATTCTGATCGTATTTGTCCTTCATGGGATACCTATTCAAAAATTAATAATGAGCTCAGCCAAAATGCTGTAGCCCGCTAAGTGATTCGAGATAAAAAATTGCTGATAATCGGGGAGCCCTGGAAATCTGGTTCAATTCGCTGTAGGTATTTTTGATTATGCTTAAGAAAGGTGATGAAAAAGTTTGATCAAAACTTAAAGCAATACACATACTGCTTTTATCTTTGGTTTTTATTATTGGATTGTTTTGAGCACACTGATAACTTAAAAAATCTATCTCAACATAATTCCAGCCTATTGATCTAAGATTGCCTAAGTTGTATCAGTCCTCCGCTCATGCAGGAATTAAACTATTTGATTGTAATCCGCATGAATAGCTCATAAATTGGACTCAATTATAATGTTCAATTCTTAAGGAAACATTAAATAAATCAGTCGATGGAGCATTGTTAATTTTAATAAGTGTTATCCTCATGGCGTTTTTTGGTTTTGTCTCGATTATGCACTCAGGCTACACGCTCGTGCAGGAAATGATCTAAGGCTCAGTTTCATTAAAATCCAAATCATCTCATCTAAATTAGCCCCTGATAAGGGGGCATTATTCTTGCTGCCGTTTGTAAAGACAGCAGCGACTGGTTGCACCCATCAATTCAATTAGTGATTCATTGTCGCTAAGGTTGGCGCATCCAATAAGGACTCTTGCATTTCATTGACAGCAACTCCTTTACGTTGAGAAGAACAGGGTCGAAAAAATCGACCATATTGCTGCATTTTCATTTCAACGTTATTTGGGGCTACCCAACAAAGTATAGCCGTCAGTAAACTGACAGCTAAAGTGATCTTGGGATCGCGACTTATTAGAAACGCAAAAAAACCACTGAGCATCCCTAGTACGACACATACAGAATCACGAGTTTTCGTGGCGAATTGAACCGAATCAGGGTTTGTGCTCATTCTTTTGTGATCAACAGAAGATAAGTTAGATGGCTGATGCGTTTGCGGTTGACCGATTAGATAAGTAATGTTGATGGGCATTAACGGACTCGATATTTTTTTTATATCCCAATCAAAATTATTATTTTTTAATTTAGAAATTATCATCCTTAAGTCTCTCTCAGAGTAAGTACGTAAATTGGAGACCAATCCGTCCCAAAAATAAATCATTGGCACTACAGGAATGACATAGGTCCAAAAAAATCTGGATAAAGAAAAGGGTTTAATGAAGGGAGTAGCTAGTAATAGATGCAGGGTACCCGGAAACATCAAAAATACTCTCAGCCAATTTCGTTCGGTAAACTCTAGAGCGGCGATCGGTTGATTATTATCTACAGCATTTTGCAAAATCGCCTGTACTTGCTTCGGCTTGAAATGGTGCAAGGATGCAAATAAAGTTCTTAACCCTTTTAAGTCTTGAGGAAGATCTGTTGCATCGACCGATTTTATTAAATAATTTACCTCACTTGACTCATTATTCACTAATTGTGCTTTAGTTTGATGAGGAAATTTATCCGTTAGAACTAAATGTATAGGATAACCTTTATTCATTAAGTACTCCCTTAGCAACAAGGCAGGCACCCCACTTCCTGTACACATATCAATAATGGTTGAGCAATTTTGTTTCTCTATGACTTCCTCGATAATAGGATAAGTACGATTATAAATGCCCATCTTGGCGATAAAGCCTAAATAATCTCTCATCATATCGTGAAAAATATCAGGGATAGCGAGGTCACCAAATTCGAATAAATGAAGTCGGGGAATGAAGATGAAATTTACTAATTTTTTCTCAACTTTGCTTAACATATATTTTTCTCTTTTTGTTGGTATTAGAGAAAAAATACACGACCTAAACAGAGAGCAAACAGGGGGATTATCCCCCTATTTAATTTTAACTTGGGATTCAAAGACTTTTTCTACTAATCGAGCAAGTGAATGACAGTTTAGTTTTTCTCGAACAGTTTCAAGATAATGTTCAACAGTACGAGGAGAAAGCATTAACACCTTAGCGATTTGTTTAATTGACATTCCTTTGCATAAATAAAAAAGACATTCTTTTTGCCGTTTTGTTAGCTGAGAAGTATGAATTGAATGACTCAATAAGTCCACGGAACAGTCTTCTTGATTAAACTCGATGGCAATGCCGATAACTCCCGTTACTTCATGGGTTGAGACAGAACGTAAAGGGAGCTTATAACTCATAGCTTTACCTATTTCACCATTAAGCAATTTACCCGTTTCAATAGTCATTCTGGGTTTTTCATTTTTGATAACCTGTAAATCATTTAATCGAAAACTTGGCGCAGAATCAGACCAACACAAATCAAAATCAGTGCGTCCCAATATTTTTTGGGTATTATCAAAACCTAGACGCGCAGCAAATGCATCATTACATCCGATATAAGCACCTGTTTTATTTTTACAGAACAAAAGGATAGTGAAATTGGTTAACTCATCATGTTTCCTTTCATAAAGTTGTTCTGGATCAATGAGAGTCATAAATTGTTGCAACAGCATTAACATGAATTCTACTTCCTTATAGCTAAAATTTGACGTCAGTTACACATAGTTGTAACTCTGTGTACCAATATCATGTAATCATAATAACTCACAATAACTATAAACACGGAAATGCCTATTTTTAAAAAAAATATGTAACTGGATGCCTCTTAAAGAAATTTTTGTTGTGTAAAAAACGTTCCGATTACAAAACTCAGGATAATTGCAATTCTTTCAACTCACTGATTTCATAAATAGAATCCTCTTTTAGCGAAAAGATTCATATTAAAACCAGTAAGTTTTTCTTTAATTATTCATTTTTGTTGTTTGAAAATTTGTACTCTTCAGAGATAATTCCTTATCTATAACTGACGTTAATATAAGGAATCACAGCTGTGTATTCTAAAGATGTAAAAAAGATTAGCAGGTCTTATGAAGGGGAAGACTTATTCAAAGCTGCAAAATGCGGTGATTTAGAAGAAGTTGAAAAAATTCTTAATGCGCAACCAGAGCTGTATACCTACCGCAAACAAAGTCTGGATAAACAAGGCCACAAATCAACGGCACTACATTTTTCTTTATTGTTTAAACAGGATAAGTTAGCAGAAATGCTATTGAAACATCCTGATAGTAAAAAGATTATTAATACAACCAATGGTGCTGGAGAGGCCATTTTACAACTTATTGTCAAATTGAATAATGAAGCCACTTTAAAGTTAGCAAAATTAGCCCTGGATGTTCAAGGCATTGATGTCAATCATACTTCTCATGATAGCTATCACTTTCAAACAGCCTTATCTTTAGCTTGTCTTGTTGGCCGCACAAAAACTGTGGATATGGATATGGTTCGTTTGCTGCTCAAACGAGGAGCTGATCCCAATTGCATTATAGGTAATCTGCAAGTTGCCGAGTTATTTCCATTACTCAATCATTTAGCCTTACAGTTAAAGTATGCTGATGAAAAGAACATCAAGATCCTCAATGAGTTGATGCTTCTTTTAATTGAAAATGGAGCTGACCCAACTAGGCGCGGCTGCGATGGTCAGACTTTTTTTGACGTTGTTATTGGCTATAATATTGAGTCAAAAGTAATGCCAACAATCAAGAAGCATTTTCAACACCTATGGAAAGAAAGTTCACCTGAGGAACTAGAAAAAGCAGCTGCGCTCTTCAGAGCTTCTCTGCCTTTTGCTCCCTGGACCAGAGCTGCTGATTACAGCCCTACCTGGGAAACTCTAGGGTTACTGGTGACTTTGAAAAAAGAACGCAGAGCTGCAAAGCAATCTGACCACGATTGCACCGTACTTTATGGCAAAGAACAACTTGAATCATTTCTTAAATTTGCAAAAATGCGTTTTGAAGCGACGAAACAACCGTTTCAAACCCAGTTTATAATGAGTCCGCGAGATTCAACAAGCAATCATGTGGCTAATGGGCAGTTGAATTATGATGAGCATGGAAAAGTAAACGTCTTTTGGGTAGATACATTGGGACATGATGAATCCAGTACCAGGGAAAATAATGCAGCTGTGGGGGCAATAATCCATAAACATTTACCTGGAGCCACACTCTACACCACAGATATACAAATGCAATTTACGATTTCCGGGTGTGATAATTTCGTTTTATATATTTCCGAAAGACTGTCTGCTGCAGCACTAAAAAACAGGGATTTGTTTGGTGATTTAAAAAAAATACATGAACACCATAAAATAGAAAGCGAAGGATTCCGGGTTATCCCTTGGGCCAAAATTCCTGCTTATACTGGATTGCCCAAAATTATCCAATCTGCGTCCCGTCCAGAACAACGTATTAAAGAAGCATTAGAGGAAGATAAAAATACCTTCAATAAGAAAAATGAAAATTACCAGCAAGAAATGCAACGTCGCTTGGTGGAGCATCAGGGTAAAAAAGTCAATACCTATTATGAAGTAAACCGCCAAAAATTTGGAATCCATCTAAAAAAAGCCTATGAAGAAGATTATGATTCGCTGAATGAAAAAAGTCTGCTTGCCTTCACGGACTTAATCAATAGAGTGCCTATAGATGTTTTGGCAAGAGAGTTAGGCATTGAATGGGCACAGAACGGTGATGAATGGGAGATTGTTGTGCCACAGCAATATCAAGGCCCCTATTTAGCTGACCTTAAGGGTACTCTACCCGAATTGATAAAAAAACTGGATAACGCCTATGAAGAGATTGCTGCGGATACCTACGCCATGCAAAAGCCTTATTTTTACTTTTACTATGCAGCAATTCGGGTGTGCAGAGCGATGCTGACTAGCTTAGCGGAAGAAAACCAACAACAGAAAAACACTCAAGAAAAAGCAAGTCTGAAACGCGATGTTGAACTAGACTATCTTGGTGAAAAAGAATCGGATTTAAGTCCCTGCCAAGGATCAGTAGATAATCTATTACTCGGAGAAGAAAAAAAATTTGACCAAACGCGACAACATACAAGATTCTCTTTGGCCTCCCCCCTTAATGAGGTAGAGAAACAGCAGTTACTCGCCAATCTGGAACAGTTAAGCGACCAAAAAAATTGGAAATTGAATCAAAATAACGGTTTGGTCGCTGTGCTTGAAGTCCCGACTCTGATGGAGGCATGTATAATCACTGAAAGACTACAAGCAACGAATGCGATGAATGTGGTTCAAAGCCAACGTCAGGATAATAAGTTACCCGTAATAAAATGTGATCAAATTAACTGTAAAAGGTTAAATGAATTGGCATCGTCTTACGCTTCTTTACCTTCGGCGGCTGAATTGTGCAGCAAAGGCATCTGATTTTTATAGATTATTTAAGGGCAGGATCAATTTTTTACTTATAAATTACCCTAAAAACCAGCAATGAATGAAGGGCTTTAATGCCCTACACCCCATACATCCCCATAGAAATTTGCTGCACCCATTGTTCACGATTTGGTGTGATATTATATACAGGGACCTTATAGACTTTCTCACAAAGATAATTGGCCGCCTCGCTATTGTTTTAGTAGGTCCAATACCTACCGTTTGCACAAATCTTTAATTTTAAAATGAGGCTAACCCTTCGGACGCCCTGCCCCTGTTCTTTTTCCGCCTCGTGGTGACATAATGACTCTTTTTTTGAATTGCGTACAATTATCATAGACGCAAGAAAAGAAACTGTAAATCCCATCTCAAAGCGACACGGAACGAAATCAATACTAAGTCTTCGAGAATATTAAGACCATTTCTTTTAAAATTTTTTACTTAGATAATGGCTCCATCGCCAATGGATAGTCAAAATCAGCCCTATTCATTAAGGTAGTGACACTATACCCTTCCAAATCTTCATAAGGATAAGGTTTCATTAACGCCGTTAATTGCGCTTTATCACATTGAGTGTTATTAAGCCAAATAGATTGAGCTTCTTCATCCAAAATAACAGGCATCCGATGATGCACTGGTTGCATAAGTGGATTGGCATCAGTTGTAATAAGACAACATGAATGAATCACCTCATCATTGTCTTGCCAGGTATCCCAAAGAGCAGCTACGGCCAGCAAATCATGATTCTTTTTTTGAAAAAAATAAGGTTGTTTTGCTCCACCCTCCTGGTGCCATTCATAAAAACCACTCATGGGCATTAAACAACGTTTGGATTTCATCGGCTGACGAAATGCAGGTTTTTCAAAAAGGGTTTCAGCACGTGCATTGAAAAGGCTTCCTATTTTTTTTCGGTCTTTAGTCCAAGAAGGAATAAGTCCCCAGCGCAATAACACACTTTGAATTTCATAAGCTTTGGTTTCCACTAGACACACTACCTCAGACCCTGGAGCAATATTAAATCGAGGGGTAATTTCAATCGAATTGGAGAGATGAAATTGGTATTTTAACTTGTCATAAGAAGCTATATAAGCAAATCGGCCACACATCATGTTCTCAACTATTTACTTAAAGTGTAGTACCAGTTCATTTTTCTTGTATATTGATAAGAAAGACACATTGGTAAAGGATGAGTCATCTGATTAACTTCTAAATTGTACACGGGGTTTGACAGACTATAAACAGACTTATCCACAGAAAATGTGAATAACTTAAATGAAAATGCGGAGATTTAAAAATGATATAAATCAGACATAGTAAGGGTTCTTATATGTTGCTGATTAATGATTCATTATTTGGTAAAATAGATATCCACAGACAAGGATAAGAAAAAAGAATTTAGACATCGCTATGTTATACAAATAAAAAATAAAAAAACAGTCTTGACTCGAACTATTTTTCTTTTTTATTTTCCCCGATGCTTGGTTTGATCTCTTAAAATCTTTAAGACCCGAATGGTAATAGACCTATAGTTTTAATAAACATTCCCGAGCTTATTTTTTCATTATTGAGGGGCTATTACAGGTGAATAATCGTGTTCAAGGGATTTTTCTTGACCAAATGGCGATTTTAGGGAATTTTTCTCGCAGTAAGAGTTAATTTCTGCCTTACTTCCCATTAAATAATGACCTTTACCATCAGAAAAAGCATAATTGTCTTTATTGACCTCTTGCTCTAAGAATGCACGACCTTTACTTGCCTGTTGTTGGAAAAAAACATTTGCTGTTGCTTTGTCTGGAAAGTACATACAATCACCCCTAACATTTTCCTTACCAAATTGTTTTTCAAAATCTGCAATTATATCAGCAAGTACATTCTCACCTACTGATTTGGGTTTAAATGATGGAGTAGGTTTATACATTTTTTGTAATGTTTCTACTGAAGGAAGTTGATCCACTCCCTCTTCATCGGATAGCCTTGTGCGCAGCCGTTCAAATGCTTGTCGCTCCACAAGGCTTAATTGTTGCTGTTGCGCTTTAATCATTAAAGCCGCTTCTTGTTCATTAATGATTTTTTTTAATTCTTCAAGTGTCTTAGTCATAAAATAATACCATTCAACTTCATTTACTTGAAAAGTGTACATCAAAAAAGAAAAATAAAAGCGGACTCACTCGATATTTTCATTTCTTTTACAAATTGACTTGTTTTATGACTAATGTAGGGTATATCGATAACATTCCAGGGTAGATTTTTTATTTATTATTCTATCATCAATCTAGTTTTGTCTAGAAAAGCAAGATTAAAAGCAATGTTTTTTTTTAGTACACGTGTTAGATTTATTTCGTAAACAAATTGATGAAAATATCCTTAAAATAATCTATAGAAGCAATAGCACCAGGGCTTATGTAAGTTCCATTTTGGAACTCACTGCCAGAGACTTATTTGCTACGCTCTGCGTACCAAATCTCAAATCATTCGATTTAAGTCTTATCGAGATTTAAAAAATAACGAGTCGCTTTAAGTTCGCCAGTTCGTTTGAGAATATCCTTTTTAACCAAGTCGTTTAGATCCCTGGTTGTTGTAGCGATCGGTGCGCCTGTTATACTCATATAATTTTTAGCACTTAAACCACCTACGAATCCATCTGGCCCCGCATGAAATAATCTCAATAAAACCTTTTCTTGCCTTGGATTAATTTTCCCTTCCGCTTCCCTTAAAATAACAGCCTTCTTAATAATAAAATCAATATACAAATAAGTGCTTTCTTGCGCTTCCAGAGCGATGTTGGCAAACCAGATCAACCAAGAAGTTAGGTCTAAGGTTTTACTTGCCAAACCTAACTGCTGATAATATTCCTTTCTCTTTTTTAATAATATTTTTGCCAATACCGTCATTACTGGTTTTGAAAATCCTTGCGATAAGGCTTTTTCTGCTATAGCTCGCCCTATTCTTCCATTTCCATCTTCAAAAGGATGGATACTCTCAAACCATAAATGAGCTATTCCTGCTCGGGTTAATGTGGGTAAAGGAGCAGAACCGGTGAGAGAGCTCCGTTCAAACCAATTAATAAATTGCTCCATTTCGTCCGGAACACAGTGCGAAGGAGGCGCTTCAAAATGGATTTTTCGATCATAATCAGGCCCAGAAACAATTCGCATCGCCTCTTCATGCTTACGATAGTAAGCAATATGTTCCAAATGATGGCTATTACCCATTAAAAATTGATGCCATTCAAATAAAACCTGATGTGTTAGTGGACTAGAAATCGTTTGGTATAAATTAACCATCATTTTAGCGATCCCACGTTCTGCCAAGCTCGCTCTAGGAATTTCTGTAGACAAGCCTAACTCTTTTTTTATGGAGGATTGAACGCTATCTCTGTTTAAATGCTCGCCCTCAATTTCAGAGCTATCCAAAGCATCAGTACACATTAAATCGATAAATAAATTTTGCTTACCCTCTTGAGAAATATGTTGGGAGGAACCAATAATAATACCCGCACCCTCAGTAAAAGACTGTTCAAACACAATTAATTTATCGGAGTCCCAAGTAAAATTAGGCCAATTCTCAAGCTGCCAATTCCATTTCATGATGAATAACCTCATCTTTTATTAATCAATATATAGCATATTAATGATTAATAAATTATGATTTTATTAATCAACAATAATTTCTTTATAAGTTTAGTGAATTTTAATTTTAGAGAGAGTAATCAAAAAAATATAAAAAATTCTGTTAATTAGCGATCCTCAAATTAGAAATTACCCAGTTAACCTACTAATAAACCAGGTAAATAAGATCGCAAAATTAAAACAATTTTCAGGATAAGGGTTACTAATTGTTTGTTTTGGTGTTTGAATTAGTTTTATTTTCATCCAAAGGTTGAGTACATTTGCAACGAGCATTTCCGTGTTCATCGCAATAACAACCGCATCCTTTACCGGGGCAGTCAATTTCATCTGAAGACTTTGCACCTTTACAGTTGTCTACGTTGCAATCATCGGCAAACAAAATGGCTGGAGTAAAGATTGTGAAACAAATGGATGAAAAAAGTAACAGTGATTTAATAAGGTTGTTCATTAATAATACTCCTTTCCTTAATCCTTAAGTCAGAAGATACAGATTGCAGAGCGAAGATCAGATACATCCGGTAGTAAGTATAGTATATTTTTTCAATATTGATTTCATAGGACGAAGCACTTTCGAGATGCTAGTGATTTTGCAGCAAACCAGAGTGGATGATCCTTTTCCCCAATTAACCTATTGATTTTATTACAACTGCTAGTTAACCTTGCTGTCCCCAAGTGGAGCATGGTTATTAAATGACACTAGCAAAAAACTGATCAATGGTCATTGAAAAATCACAAGATTAGATTGAGCAAATCATTGCATCGGTGCAATCATCAAACTCATCTTAGGGTACAAAACTTTTTATCATTGGGTGTATTAACCTGGCCTCTTGGATTTCGAGGGCATTGGTCGAGAATTTTAAACATGACAACTCAACTCTTTTTATATTTGGTTCCTCCTGGTTGGCGTTTACTTAAAGCAGCAAGCACTTTAATTGATTCTGGCTTTTTGCTCGTCAATTATTTTAAAAAGTCCCATATTGTTTTCATTTAATATTTCGCAAAGTGATTTGATAGAAATCTAATGTTGGGTCTCAACCCAACCTACGCTTGCTCATAAAATCCCAACTAGACCTAATATCTTTCTCTGGATATAACCAATTTTCATTTGAGGAAGTTATATATCTTTGGACGTTTGCTTTTATAATTGATTTTTGATACTTCAATTTCATTGAACTCTCTAGATAATATGAAATTAACAGTACTAACTAAGGTTTTTCTTATGAGCTTTCTGATCTATCGATTAAACTGAAAGACATTAAAAATTTTATATACAATTAAGGAAGTTATGGATGTACACGAGACACTATTTAGTAGATGCATTAATTAAAGCTATTAAAGAAAATAACTACGAGGATGTGATAGACCTGGTGAAGTTAATCAATGAACGATCGCCGGCTTCTTTATTTGCTTGTGATGATGACAATAAAACGCTTTTACATCTTGCCTTAGCAACTGGTAATGAGGAACTATCTAACTTTTTATTTAATGAAATGAAAAATAATAAAGTGATTTATACAAAAGACCATGAATTAAGAACGGTTTTTTGGTATGCAGCAAAAGATTCATTTTGCGATATTTTTATTAAGCTACTAAATCAGGCAAAAAAGGACGAGCAACAAACTTTGATTTTTGCATGTGACCTATATAAATCTTCACTTTTACATAAAACAGCTTCGCTTGGTCAGCATAAAATCATAGATATTTTATTTCATCATGTCATTTCAGATAAAGATAATGAATTTATTAATCAGGCAGATGATGATGGTAATACAGCATTGCATAAATGCTATCTGGCACTATTGGATTGCAGGAAAGATCAACCAATAGATGAGGAGTCAATAAAAAATTACGTTCAGATCATAGCAATACTATTTGAAAATGGAGCAGACCTACATCTTTTCAATAATGAAAATATCACACCATTTATGTTGCATTGCCAACTTCCTATCACCGATCAAGAACATATTTTGCTTCGTCTTAAAAGCAGAGAGAGGGCACAATTTTTACGTGCTTATGCTCAGTTATTCGAAGAACAAAAAGACAAATATGATGCCATGGAAAAAAGTATTTATATACGATATAGCGGAACTCTTAGCTTGTTCGAGTTAGTAAAAGCCAATTATTTATGTAATCCAAGAATGACTCCAAGGGCATTATATCTGCAAAGTGTGAGCGTACCAAAAGATCAAATATTATCATATGAAGCTAGGGGATATGCTTTTATCGAGTCAGATCAAAGATCTCTTGAATCAGAAAAAGGTAAAGAAATAGTTGAAGATCGTGGTGATAAAAATGACGAAGACTTTGTCTTAATGATAGGACAAGAAGTCATCCCTGACTCCATATTAGTGGAGATGCCGCGAGCGTTCAAAGATCATTTAAAATCAGACAGAAATCTGAATACTGTAGCAAGGAGCAATATTTCGAAAGCCTTTCCTTCATCTGCAATCACTTATCACTACCAACATTCAAATAATGATAGGATTGTTTTGAATTGCTTGATTAAGCAGATGGAAGATTATTTAGCTGACTTACAAAGACGCACTCCACAAGCTGATCCATGTTTTAGGGCGGCAACAATCAGTATGTCAGGTGGATCTATTTGTTGTTCACTAGTCATTATATTATATTTTATTTATCGTGCTGTTGATGCCTACCAATATTTGGAATCTCATAAAGAAGTGCTTGACTATGAAACAAGAGGATATTATAGAGAGCAGGTTGACTTATACGGGGCTCTTGTAATATTGACACCTTGGCTTCTTCTTATTCCTGTAGTCGGGATATCTGCATGCTCTGCTAATTTTTGGAATATAGAAAAAAAGATTTCAAATCTTGAATATCAACGCTTTATTCAAAGATTGGAGCTCATTTCGAATAAGCTGGCTGATATGCAAGGGGTTCACGCCTCAATTCATCATGAAGTTCACGTGCAATTATTGCAAGATATTGGCTTGTTAAAACAGGATCAGTACCTGGATGATACCATTAATATATTTACGCGTTGTATTGAGGCATTAAAGGTAATACGACGAGACGTAACAAATAATGAAAAATTATCAGCATATTCAATTTTTTCACGTAGGGAAATTGTTATTACTGTAAATGAAAGTACACCGTTACAACATTTTCCCCAATCCAGATTAACTTATGGAACAATGTAAATACTTTGTAACTAGGCAGCAAAACAGCAAGCGTAGGTCGGGCGCTTCGCCCGACATTTCATTAACTCATGTTGTTTTGACTATAGAATACGTTAGGAGAGTTTATCTAACCATTTTGATTTGAGGATGCGATGAAGAAAAGTGAAGTGCCGGGCGAAGCGCCCGACCTACGCTTGCTTACAATGAGGATTATTTAGAGAAATTCTTGTAACTTATTGATTTTACAATGCCGCTGGGAAGAATCGAACTCCCGACCTTTTGATTACGAAACAATTTTTTATTGATATCAACCAGTATTAAAAAAACTCAAAACACCCCATAAATCCTTGCCAGCTAATAACTTTATCGTTATTATCAGTATCAAAGAGTTATCATTATTTTCATGTAAGAACAGTAAAAAGTACCCACTAAAGTACCCATTGAATATTAATTAGGACTATTCATGATTAACTTTACAGACACCTTTATTAAGAGGATAAAACCTCAAGAGAAAAGAGTGGAAAAATTTGAAGGTGGAGGGTTTGGTATTTTAATTTATCCAGCCGGAACAAAAAGCTGGATCTATCGCTATAAGATCAATAATAAGAAAGATTATATTATCTTCGGCCATTATCCTAATATGGGACTCGCTGAAGCCAGAAAGCGCTTTGGTGAGTTAAGAGAAATACGCCGAACTGGAACTAATCCCAAACTACTTATTGAGCAGGAACTAAATAGAGAAAAGTATACCGTCGCAAAGCTTGTAACGTCATGGTATGAGAATTATGTTGAAAAAAACCGTAAGCAGCCACTCCAAATTAAATATCAAATTGAGGCCGATATCATTCCCCTTCTTGGCGATTTAGAATTGGAAAAAATACAACCATTAGACATTTCAATGGCTTTGGATATTATCGTTAAACGTGGGGCTCCTATTCTTGCCAATCGGATCTTGAGTACATTAAAACAGTTATTTAATTACGCTGTGAGCAGAGGTAGAATGCAACAAAACCCTGCTACCCATATACGTGCACGTGATATCGGTGGGCCTGAAAAACCTCGAGAACGTTATCTCACCCTAGATGAAATTAACAAGATTTGGCATTTTTTGAACAGCGATTTATGCCATATGTCTTTGCAAACAAAAAATGCGATCAAAATAATAATCCTTACTGGAGTTAGATCCGCTGAAATTCGACTAGCAGAGTGGAAAAATATTGATTTTGACAATTCACTATGGACAATCCCTCCCGAACATACCAAAGGTGCAGTAACAGTTAAAATTCATTTAACCAATTTAACTAAATCAATATTTGAAGAATTGAAAAGCGTGACCACCTCATTATTTGTCTTACCTGGTTTGATCGAGAATCAACCTCTTGATAAACATGCTCTTCCTAGAGCAATCAGAAGAATCCAAACGCGAATAGGGATACCTGAGTGGACTGCTCATGATCTACGCCGTACTTTTGCCACACAATTGGGTGAGTCTTTACATGTAGACCCTGTTGTAATTGAAAAATGTTTAGGACATAAGATGCCTAAAATTATGGCAACCTATAACAAGAATGAAATGCTCCCCCAGAGAAAAGAGGCTCTGGAGAAATGGGCTATATGCATTCAAGAATGCATTGGATATAATTCTGAAGTCACAGTCGCTTTACAAAAACGTGATCAAGAATGTATAATTTAGATAACATAACCGCCACGCCTAGAGAGTTTCGGCTCTTGCGTAACCTTGGCGGTTTTTTTATATGTGCGCTATGACCACAAAAACAAAAATAAAATACCTCAAGCCCGCCCTTAGTTTTCAGGAACAACTGGAACAATTAAAAGATCGTGGACTAATCGTCAATAATGAAGAAGAAGCCTTAATTACTTTATCCAATATTAGTTACTACCGTTTGAGTGCGTATTGGATACCTTTCAAAAAAAGAGATAAACAAGGAAACCTCCTTAATCAGTTTCAAGATAATATTTTCTTTGAAAACATCATCGAGCTATACGAGTTTGATAGGAAGTTAAGGCTCCATATTATGGATGCCTTAGAACGCATCGAAATATCGATAAGAACACATATCACCTACCATCTGGCCCATCATTATGGTGCATTTGCTCTAGAGAAAAGCGAAAATTTTCATAACAAGTTTGAACATAAAACTTGGCTTTTACAGATACAAAACGAAATCATTCGCTCCAAAGAACCCTTTATAGAACATTTTATGGATAAATATGAAGGCTTCCCTACCCTTCCCGTTTGGATGGCAACCGAAGTTACGTCTTTCGGTTCACTTTCATTTTTATATAAAGGCTTAAAAAATGAAGATAAACGAGTAATTGCTGAAACCCAATATAATTTGCATCCCAAAACATTGGCTAATTTCCTGCATTTTCTAACTTACGTCCGAAATATATGCGCACACCACGGTAGACTTTGGAATAAAGAACTTGCAATTAGGCCAAAATTGGATGGACTTGATCAAGCATGGCTTCCACCCATAACCCCAAGAAGTGATCGTTCCTTTTTTATTCTACTTATCCTTAAATACTTATTGAACCATTCTGATAAAACTCAACAGTGGGCAAAATCCTATGAAGAGCTAATTCTTCCAATATTGGCGAAATATAAATGGAGTGCAAGCTCAATGGGGATACCAAATAATTGGCAAAATCATCTTCTGTGGAATTAATGAATAATTTTTTTCACACAAAGGATAATTTTAAATCCAAATGAGCAACTTATGCATTTCGTATAGATGGAATTAAATGCATCATTGATGTAATATTGCGCACTCGATCAAATTTAGATCAAAACACTCTTAACTCCTAAAAATACAGATATGGAATTGTGAGACAAGAATTTCTATGGGTTTGATGTTGTGTAATCAACATCCAAGATAAAACAAACGAGCTAAAGGTTTGAGGTCATTAATGCAAAATTACTCCAATGCGGATGTCGATGAGTCTATTCAACAAGTAACTACTCCTAGAACTATAGAACAGGAACGCTTTTTATCTCTTATTGAATTTGCTCAGCAATCTGCTCGTTTAAAACTTAACCCAATCAAAGATGTCAGTAAGCATGGAATATTTCAACGTTTTGAGCATGAATTAATTGCTTTACCAGGAGTGCATTTCGACACGAGTGAAGACGAGCAAGATGAAGTATGGTTACGAATTGAAAGATTAATCGAAACATCACCACCAATACCGGAAGATGATCGATTAATCGTATGGTTAGATATATCAAATAAAGCTGAAACAGAACCTCAGTTAAAAAAAGCTGTTGAGTCAGATAAAATTTATGACTCTATCGATCCTGGTACTGAGAATTCACAAAAACAACAGAATATAATTCTTTTATCTGAATATGAAGATCGCGATACTATAGAAACTCTCTTTCAAAATTACATTAAAAATCAATGGACTATTTGGTCAACCGAAGAAAAAAAACGTAGACTTACAATCAAATTATATTCTGAGCTTTTTACACTGAAACAACAACTTGAAGGAGCAATTACCGATACACAAATTGAATTAGTATGGGGAATTGGACTTGGTATATGGAAAAGAACAGAATTCAATATTAGATATCCTCTCATTACTCAGTCGGCTGAAATTTCATTAAATCAAAAAGATATGGCCATAGAAATTCGTCCAAGGCGATCTGTCGAGCCAGTTTTTGAAATTGATGTGTATATGTCTATAGATAATATAGGGGTAACTGACTTTCAGAAAGCATACAATGATATGATTTCACAGCAATCTCAAGACTTATCTCCATTTGAACGACTTTCATATGAACCACAGTTACAATTGGCAGTTACACATTTGGATTCTAAAGGCGTTTATTGGCCGAACCAAACCAAAGAAGATGACCGCAAACTACCCGAGGCCGGTGAAGAATTAAAAGTTACTGATACATGGATTTTATTTGCCAGACCTCGTAGTAAGAGTCTTTATATTCAAGACTTAGAAAATTTCAAAAAACAATTTAAAGATGAAACTAACCCCGAAATAACAAGCATTATCAAAGAAATTGTCACAGAGCCTTTAAATGAGCATCGAGAGATAAAGCTTACTAACTTTCGAGGCTTATCAACTATCAGCTATTCCTCAACCTCAGAAACTGCGGAAGTTAAAGAATTATTTTTTCCTCTTCCTTTTAACGAAGAGCAAGTAAAAATTGTTCAAAAATTAGAACATTCCAATGGAGTTGTTGTACAAGGTCCTCCGGGTACAGGCAAGACACATACTATCGCAAATATTATTGCTCATTATATGGCAAATGGTAAACGCGTACTTGTTACATCGATGAAAGAACCAGCTCTATCTGTACTAAAAGAAAAACTACCTACTTCAATCCAACCTCTTGCTATTTCGCTTTTAACTAATGAACAGGATGGAATGAAACAGTTTGAGTTTGCAATTTCTAAAATTGCTCAAGAGCTACAGACTATTAATCGTGTTGAATTAGAAAGTGAAATTAGAAATGACGAGATATTTATTGATAAACTTCATGCTCAATTAGCATGGGTCGATCGATCAATTTCAAATTGGGCTATTAATAATATTCAGTCTATCTACATGGATGGTCAAGAGATTCACCCAGAAAAAGCTGCTCAAGAAATAGCTGAAGCAGATGGGGAATTTAATTGGCTTGACGATTTAATTACCATCGCTGATGAAAATAAACCAAGTTTCGATAATACTGACATAGTTCACTTGAGAGAAGCCCGACGTAAATTACAAACAGATCTTATTTATCTTAATAAATCATTACCTAAGCTTGAACAAATTCCGAAACTTAGTACCATTTTAAATTTACATACCAAATTATTAAAAAACAAAACTCTGAAAGAAGAGGTTTTATCTGACAACTCTCTTCAGTTTGTAGACATATCATCAGATATTTCTGTAATTGAATCCGTTCTGCAGTGCATTTATGAGTTGCAAAACCTAAGAAAGCAGATTGACGCTGCAAATAAATCTTGGGTTAAATCATTAGCCCTTTCTTTGAAAAGTACAGATACAGCTCAAATAATAGATATTATCGAAAAAATTTCTGCTGACGTTAATGAATTACATATTGAAAAAAGTTCTTTTTTAGAAAAACCTCTTTCAATACCCAAGGATCTTCAATTAACCGAGGACGTTATTCAAGGAATTGCCAATAAAAGCCAAGATAAGCAACCGTTTGGTATAAGTGGGATATTAACTAAACGATCATTAATTAAAAAAATTGATGAGATTTTTATTTTAAATAAACCAGCCAAGACCAAAGAAGAATGGCTATATATATACCGTTATGTTTTATTTTGTAACCGAACTAATGAACTGATTTTGAGATGGAATTCAGTTGTTACAGGAATGTCAATCTTCACATTAGTTAATGAAGAGCAAGATAACTCTTTAAAACTGATAAAAGAAGATCTGGATATTTATTTAGCAATTAAAAAGAGTAAGGAGCTTGAATCAGAGATTTTAGAACAGTCAGCTTCATTATTACAAAACAACTTATATGATGATCTTTTTGAAAATGATCATCGCTTGCTTGAGTTAGTAGATTTTTTTGAAAAAAATATAAATTACTATCACTCATCAAAAGCCTGGTCCGATAGGGAAAATATCCTCAACAGTACATTTGACTTTAATGGTCCAATTTCAGATGCAATCAGAACATTTCTTTCTGAAACATTGGGTGATCCATCGCTTAACGATATTGAACTACAAAACCAATGGACAAGCTTGATTGAAGAATTACGACGTATTCAAAATCTTAAACCTGCTTTTGATGACGTACAATCCATAACTGATTTAATATCGCAATCTGGCGCGACTCAATGGGCACGAAAGCTCCAGGAAAATCCATTAGAGGGTACAATAGATCATTTACTTCCTGATGATTGGCAACAAGCTTGGCGCCTTCGCCGTTTAGCAAATTACTTTCATTCAATTAATCACTTCGATGAGTTTAAAAAGTTAACATCTCAAAGACATGAGATTGAACGGGAATTAGCAAAAACCTATCAAGATACTGTGGCTAAACGTACATGGTTAAAATTATCCAAGAATGCAACACCAGACATTAGAGCTGCTTTACAGGCATTTCAATCGGCAATTTCAAAAATAGGGAAAGGCACAGGTAAACGAGCAATTCGTTATCGACGTGATGCTAAAAATGCAGCAGCACTAACCAATAAAGCAATACCTTGCTGGATAATGCCTCATTATAGAATTTCTGAATCATTACCTCCCGAACTTGGATGTTTTGATCTCGTTATTATTGACGAAGCCTCCCAATCAGATTTGAGCGCACTCCCGGCTATTCTTCGTGCAAATAAATTACTTGTTGTTGGAGATGATAAACAAGTTTCACCCGATGGTGTTGGTTTAGAAGAAGAAAAGATAAATAATTTAATGGTTCAATATTTAACAAATCAAGTTGAAATATATAGACAAGCCATGTCACCCGAACGATCAATCTATGATCTGTGTAAAGTTGTTTTCGCTGATTCACAAGTTATGTTACGTGAGCATTTTCGTTGTGTAACTCCTATTATTGAATATTCAAAACGTGAATTTTACAACCATGAACTCAAACCATTACGATTACCAACAAAATCAGAACGCCTTGATCCACCATTAGTAGATATTATCATTGAGGATGGCTTCCGTAATAACAAAGAGAATATTGCCGAAGCAAAATTTATTGTTGATGAGATAGATAGAATCTGTGACGACCCAAACATGGCAAACAGGACAATTGGTGTAGTTTCATTGTTAGGTAATGAACAAGCAAGAAAAATATGGGAACTAATTCAACAAAAGATCTCACCCGATAAAATAACAAATCACCAAATTACTTGCGGGGATGCTCTCACGTTCCAAGGTAAAGAACGAAATATTATGTTTTTATCAATGGTTGCTACTCGAGAAAACGTTAAAGCCGATACTCGCGATTCATATGCTCAACGATTTAATGTAGCTGCCTCTCGAGCTCGTGATCGAATGTATTTGGTACGAAGTGTTGAACTACAGGATTTAAGTACCGTGGATCGATTACGGCGTGGTTTGATTGAGCATTTTAATTCGCCTTTTGCTCAGGATGAAATAAAAGTAAAAAATCTTCGTGAACTCTGTGAGTCAGGTTTCGAAATAGAAATCTATGATTTACTGGTTGAACGTGGTTATCGAGTTATTCCTCAAGTAAAAGTCGGAAATTACCGATTGGACATGGTAGTGGAAGGCCATAATGACACACGATTAGCAATAGAGTGTGATGGGGATCGCTACCATGATGCGTCAAAGTGGGAAGACGATATGAATCGGCAAAGAATTCTTGAACGTGCTGGATGGAAATTTTGGAGATGTTTTGCCTCTACATTTGTTTTGAATAAAAAGTCCATTATGCAAGATCTAATTCGTTCATTAACCGAACTCGGCATTGAACCTATTGGAAGTGATGGAGTGATTAATAGTATCCATTGTGAGCAACGCCGCATTAAAGCACTAGCACAGATGGAAACATTAGAGGAATAAAAGATGGGGCGTCTCGGTGAATGAGTTTGATGAGTATGACTGTATTTGTTCATAGGCCACAGAAAGTTGAATAGTAAATTAATTGTTCAAATAAAGATTTTGATGTATCCATTGCTCAATAACATCATAGTGCCAAGATAGTACACTATTATTCAACTTCACAGGCTTAGGGAATTTTCCAGTTGCCCACCATCTCCGTAGCGTCAGTCTGTTTCGGCCAATAATTTGCTCAACATCCCTGATGAACAATATTTGCTGTTTAAATTGATGTCCTCTCATGGTTACTCCTGTATACTCACTCAATCCAATTAATTACTCGTTTCGAGCACTTATTAAATCATAACGAGTATTAACAATCAACAAATGAATGCAATTATTTTTGATAAATTGTCAATCACATTCACGCAATTGTATTGCGCTCTAGAAATATTCAGATCAGAACTTCCCATACAGATTAAAAATCTCTATCTCCAGGAAAAATGAATTTAGAATACAATACACACACACCTATCGCATCACAAAAATATGCATCATATCTATATGATTAATAACTATTTTTTAATTTATTTTGCAAATTAAAAGCAAAAAATGACGGTGAACACATGGTGAAGCAAGTGGTGAAAGAATAATCCTTTACCCTACTGCATTAGAGATTGGTTCTTCACCACTCATTCACCACCAATTCACCGAAATTCACCAAAATGCATCATTGTTTAAACAGCGTTCACCAGATATAGCCATAGAGCTGCGAGCTTTGAGAAAAATCATCCATGCCCTTGGCTTGACTATTGGCATTACTTGAATGAAATGACATTGTTTTTGTTGGTTCAGTATCTACTTCACATTGATTTCAGAAAATCTCTTTTGTTGACCCAATTCGAGTACTTTGCCTATTCTCTGCATATTTCTTCTCCTGGTTTTGATTCGGGGTCACTTCATCTTCCCAACCAAATATCATTTACTTGTTTTTCTTCAATGTTTTGAATTTCCGGTGTTAATGTGTTGAAGATTTTTTTGAATAATGAATTGTCAGGATTTAGAAGCTAAAAAGCGTTCCATGCTAAATAGGAATTTTTCTCAGGATAAAGCAGCAAAAATTTTTCGAATTGCAATAATAAACAAATATAAATATTATCTTTATGAGGTATGGCGGCTTTTTGAGATTCGCCTATGTCGGCTTTTAATGGCTCAAACTCAGATAAGCCAGTATTTACAAGGAACTCCTCGCGCGGGTTTATGGTGGCTTTCTGTGGCGGGTTTATGGCGGCTTTATTTTGGACGGAATAATGCCTTGTCGCTAATTGGCATTTTAAAATTAAATACATCCCCTCAGACTGTACAGTAATAACTCCCACACGAACTAAACCATATACTGCTCTTCGAACCTGATCTCGTGAAAAGTTCTGACTTTTAATGTCTTTTGATGAGCTAATCGTATAATTTATAATTAATATTAAAATCCATTTACTCACTTCGCCCTCTTCCTATCGTCATAAAGTTCTTATTGTGTTATCTTTTAGACGATGGATTATATATAAATACTCAAATAGGGTAATTTAACTCAAATAGAGTATAATTTAGCACGCATTAAATTAATGTCAATATCTGCTAATTGTTTATTTCTCAGAAATTGTAAGGCTCGGTAACAATATGAACGTCAAAGAAAAAATTGGACAACGGATAAAACATGAACGTACAACCAAAGGGCTGACTAGGAAGGCATTGGCAGAATTGACCGAAAATTTAAATATTTCGCGAATCAACAATTATGAGCGTGGAGAAAGGACTCCTGGTCCAGAAGAAATTACGCAGTTAGCAAAAGCGTTAGAAGTGTCCCCTGCTTTTCTGATGGGATTATCTGATGATCGAGATGGTGAAATTAGCAGAAATGCTGGAGTTGGTGCATTAATCCCTTTACTGGACTACAAACAAGCATGTGATCCAAAATTTTATATTGATAAAATAAAAAATGAACTCCATCCCGAAAAATTAACATTTGTTCCTATTAGTCCGGAAATTGCAAACCAAGTTGATGAAAATGCATTTGCACTACAAATTAAAGACAGCAGTATGGAGCCTGAATTTAGAACAAATGATATTCTAATCTTAAATTCTAATGCCAAATTAAATCCAGGGGATTTTGTTGTTGCTCAAATTGGAAATGAAGAAGAAGTTATTATCCGAAAATATAAGCAATTATCTGTTTCTAAAACAGAACCAGTCTATGAATTAATTGCATTAAATGAAGATTGGGCAAATACTCATATTGACTATCAAATTTCATGCAAAATCATTGCAATTGTAATTTATTTGAATCGAAAAATTAAATAAATTAAGCACAACCAACAAGTTAACTAAGTTAGCTTTATTTAAGGTTGGATATAAAATTGTGCAATCCATTTTTCGTATACTATTATCTAAAAACTCCCATCTTAATAAAGAAAAATTTGAATAATAAGGTTAAGTCATGCAAATAGCTCATATTGACATTCAAAATTTTAGGAAGTTGAAAACTTGTCGTGTGGAACTTTCTGAAAAAGAAACTATTTTTGTTGGTGCCAATAACAGTGGTAAAACTTCAGCTATGGATGCCTTAATACTATTCCTGAAGTGTTCTAAAAGGAGAGATATTTCCACAAGTGATTTCACGCTATCAAACTGGGTAGAAATAAATAAAATTGCGGAGAGTTGGATTGTTAACACTGATGAGAATAAGATGCTTTTTTCAACCTCATCTTGGGTTCCATTTCTACCCGCTATAGATGTATGGATTAAGATCGAAGATGATGAAATCCACTATGTCAGTCACTTATTACCAACACTTGATTGGACTGGCGATTTACTTGGAGTTCGGCTTATTTTTGAACCTAAAAATATTGAGGTTCTTTATAATGGATTTACGGAAGCTTATGTAACCGCACGAGATACAACCGAAAAGCATAATGTAGATAAAAGTGAAGACCAACACTTATCAATTTCCTTATGGCCAAAATCTATGCACGACTTCCTGAACCGAGAATTGCATAAATATTTTATTATTAATGCATACCTACTCGATCCGGAAAAACAATCTGATATTCAAAGTCTTCCTTTAGGAATAGAACCTCTTGATTTTGAGCCGTTTGATGGCCTTATCAAAATTGATATTATCAATGCTCAACGTGGGTTTTCAGATGTAAATGCGGATGAAGGCTCCACAAATTCAAATAGGCGACTCTCCTCACAACTTAAACAATATTATAGTAAACATCTAGATCCAACTGAATTACCTGATGAAAATGATCTAGACGCACTCTCTGCTATTGATATGGCTAGAGCTGCTTTCGATGAAAAATTAAAAGTGAGTTTTAACTCCGCGTTATGTGAACTTCAAGGACTTAATTATCCAGGGTTTGGCAATCCACAGATTGTATTATCAAGTAAAGTAGATCCTCTTGGAGGACTTAATCATAATGCAGCAGTACAGTTCTCTGTTATTACAAATGATGATTTATCAGGGGTTATGCCATTAAGGTTGCCAGAGCAATACAACGGACTAGGTTACCAAAATCTTATATCAATGGTTTTTCATTTAATCCGGTTCAGAGATGAATGGATGCGTGTCGGAAAAGCCGGCAAAAAAAAGAACGATTCTGATAAATTTATGGAACCTTTACATCTTGTGCTCATTGAGGAACCAGAAGCACATTTACATGCACAGGTACAGCAGGTTTTCATTAAAAATAGTTACAGAGTATTAAGAAATCATGACAGTTTAGGTGATAATAAACATTTTCACACACAAATGGTTGTAAGCACCCACTCCAGTCACATAGCACATGAAATTGATTTCACATGCCTACGCTATTTCCAAAGACATCCAGCGGAAGGTGATAATCCTGTCCCAAGTGCAACTGTTGTAAATCTCACTAAAACTTTTGGTAGTGATACTGATACATCAAAATTTGCAACTCGATATCTTAAAACAACTCACTGCGATCTTTTTTTTGCTGATGCTGCAATTTTGGTAGAAGGACCTGCAGAAAGAATGCTTATTCCACATTTTATTTGCTCAAAGTTTCCTCTTTTAGCAAAAAGCTATATCTCTTTGCTAGAAATTGGAGGGAGTCACGCACATCGATTAAAACCTTTAATCGAAGCATTAGGATTATTAACACTTGTCATAACTGATCTTGATTCGCTTATTGGTCGCCAAAAAGCACTTCCAGAAATAGGCAAAAACCAACTAACAGGAAATGAAACTCTTAAAAAGTGGATTCCCAAAAATGATGAATTGGATAAAGTATTAAACACCAGTGATGAAAATAAAGAATCTGGTGATGGTAAAATCCGGGTGGCTTATCAGTATTCTCTAGCTGTAACATTGGAAAATAATAAGAAACAAGATGTAATCCCCTACACTTTTGAAGATGCTTTAGTGTTTAGCAATTTTGAGTTTTTCAGAAGTAAAAAAGATGCCCGAGGTTTAATGAAGAGAATGGTAGAAGCAATAAATAAACCTACTCTTAAAGAAGCATGTGAGAAAATGTTTGAGGATCTTAAAACTGGTAAGAAGGCTGAAATGGCACTCGAGCTCCTCTATTCCACTGATCCAAGTCATCTAGTACCACCACAATATATCCACGAAGGATTAAAGTGGCTAGAGCAAAAGATAAGTCTGAGGAATAAGGATTATATTGTACAGAGTGAAACAAAAATAGGTGAGTAAATGGATGAACCAGATTATTCTATGTGCGTTGATGAAGAAATATACAATTGTCTTAACTTGGATAATCCTAAAAGCTTCTTTTTATTTGCAGGCGCAGGTTCCGGGAAAACCAGATCGTTGGTCGAAGTACTAAAAAAATTCCGTGAAAAAAATATTCAACGCTTACAGCTTCAAAGACAGAAAATTGCCATTATCACATATACCAATGCCGCATGTGATGAAATAAAACGTCGGCTTGATTTTGATCCATCTTTTTCAATATCAACTATACACAGTTTCGCTTGGGAATTAATTAAGCCATATCAGAGTGACATAAAAGAATGGTTAAAAAACAATCTAAAATCAGAGATTGCAGAACTTAATGAAGCTCAAGGAAAAGGCCGTCCGGGTTCTAAAACTTCAGAAGATAGGTCAAGAAAAATAAATTCAAAGTTAGACAGAATTAATTCTTTAGAAAGCATCAAGAAATTTATTTACAATCCTAATGGAGATAATAATTCCAAAGATTCGCTTAATCATACAGAAGTCATAAGTATAACAGTAGACTTCCTAATGACTCATTCCCTTATGAGGAAAATTTTAGTTCGAACATTCCCAATCCTTTTAATTGATGAAAGCCAAGACACTAAAAAAGAGCTAATTGATGCTTTTTTTGAAATACAGAAAATGCACTCGGATATTTTCTCGCTTGGACTATTTGGTGACACGATGCAACGTATATATACAGATGGAAAGTCTAATTTGGGTCAAAATATACCAATCTCTTGGGCAAAACCAGAAAAGAAAATCAACTACCGATGTCCTAAGAGAATTATCAAACTTATCAACCAAATCAGATCAGCAGTTGATGCTCAGGTTCAAGAGTCTGCTAAGTCAGAATATGGATTTGTACGTTTATTTATCGCAGATACAAAAAAAGATCTTGATAAAACAGCATTTGAATTTAGAGTCTCAGAAAAGATGGCTGAAATAACAGGTGACACTAATTGGAAAGAGTTGAGCAATGAAGTAAAAATACTGACCATTGAACATCACATGGCAGCAAAACGTGGTGGATTTTCCGATTTCTTCAACCCCCTTTATGAGATTGATCAATTCAAAACTGGTGTACTTGATGGAACCCTTCAAGGAATATCATTGTTTAGTAATCAAATTCTTCCTTTAATTAATGCATTACGGGCTAATGATAAATTTCAAGTTTCAAGAATCGTTAAAAAATACTCTCCTCTCCTTTCAAAGGAGGTAATAAAAAAAAGTTTAACTCCCCGTGAAAAAATAATTACAGCTAACGCAGCAGTGCAAAAACTTTACGACTTGTGGAATGAAGGTAATAGCCCCTCATTAATTCAAATTCTTAATGAAATATATCAGAGCGATTTATTTCAAATTCCTAATATTTACATGCCAATTGCTGCACGTTTAAAAACCCAGGAAAATATGCAGACTATTTCCCTCGAAAATCATTCCGACGAGGATAAAATCATTAACGCTTGGGATAACGCTCTAAAGAGTTCGTTCATTCAATTTGAGGCTTATTTCAATTATATATCCGATAACTCTCGATTTGGCACACATCAAGGAATAAAGGGCCTAGAATTCCCTCGTGTAATGGTCATTCTGGACGATGAGGAATCACGTGGATTCCTCTTCAGTTATGAAAAATTGTTTTGTGCTAAAGAACTTACAGAGGCTGATAAAAAAAATATACAGGAAGGTAAAGAAACAACTGTTGATAGAACTATCAGACTTTTTTATGTAACCTGTAGCCGTGCTGAAGAAAGTTTAGCAATTATTGCTTACTCAAAGGATCCAATAAAAGTAAAAAGTCATGCAATATCCCAAGGATGGTTTGATGAAAATGAAATTATTGATAATCTTCAGGAGTGTTAGAAATAACCAGAAGACCCCAAACAATGGTTTAACGCCATGCTTATGATTTAGGAACTTTGAAAATTATAGGGTCCTTGCTCTGCGTTTGAGTTAGGAAAAATCCGAAGCTCACCATGCAAAAAGTACCCATCAAAGTACCCATTAAGATTATATTTAACAAATAAAACTCAACTTAACCTATTGATTTTATTATGCCGCTGCGCGGAATCGAACCGCAGACCTTCTGATTACGAATCAACTGCTCTACCGACTGAGCTACAGCGGCTCAAGGAAAAGTATACTTAAGTTAAATGATGATGCAACTGTGCGTATCGCTTAAGACTAATATTTTTTATCAAAAAACAATGGATTATATTCTGTTTCATTGGTCTGATCTTCTATGAATCTTCAAACTAAGGTTTGCCTTGTAATAATTTTTATTAATTTAGCGAAAAAATATTCAAACAGTTAAAAAATGATTTATAATATCGTCCTAATTAATTTTTTCTATCCATTTACTAAAAAATTTAGTGTAAATAGAAAAAATTTAGTTTTAAATTATTAAAGATGAATATAACATAGCGTCACCCAAAAATATGACAACCTGTGAGAAACAAACAGTCCGTGAAAAAGAGCAAGATAGCAATAGATAAACCCATTAAAGACAGTGGTTACAGCCGAAGATTGAAAGACCGCCACGTGCAACTTATAGCCTTGGGGGGAATTATCGGTTCGGGTTATTTTTTAGGCACGGGGGAAGTAATTAACCTGGTTGGCCCTGCTGTATTTTTAGCTTATATCCTGGGCGGATTGATTATTTTTCTAACCATGCTGTGCATGGGTGAGCTTGCGGTGGCAATTCCTATCTCAGGCTCCTTTGTAACCTATACTGCTGATTTTATTTCCCCATCAGTTGCTTGTGGCGTAGGATGGTCTTATTGGATCAGTTGGGTGGCGTATATCCCTGCGGAATGCGTTGCAGGGGGCATAATCATGGAGATGTTTACGGGGGTAAATGGTTATGTATGGGCTGTTTGCTTTGGTTTACTTATAACCTACATCAATCTTGCTAAAGTCGATACATTCGGAGAAATCGAATTTTGGCTTGCTTTAATAAAAATCTTAGCTTTATTAGGCTTTGTTATTTTAGCCATTCTAATTTTCCTTGGCCTCATCCATGGCCCAGAATCGGGTGGGTTTATTGGCTCCAAATACATCTTTGGTGATGGAGGTCTGCTTCCCAATGGAACCATGTCCTTATTGACCGCCATGGTTCTTTTATTGGTGAACTACCAAGGCTCCGAGATTATTGGCCTTGCTGCTGGGGAATCAGAAAATCCGGCGCGCATGATCCCTCACGCCATTCGAAATGTAACGTTAAGAATTCTTTTTATTTATATCATCCCCGTATTTTGTCTGGTCTTAATTTTTCCTTGGCAAAAAGCAGGGTTATCAAACTCTGTATTTGCTGATGCACTCAACTTTTACAATCTAAAATGGGCTGGTGCTGTGACCAGCTTTGTGACCCTAAGTGCAACTTTATCTTGTGCTAATTCCGGATTTTATGGCACCGTGCGGGCATTAAATGCCTTGGCACGTGATGGTATGGCACCGCACACTTTTGCTAAATTCAATCATAATTCAGTACCTCAAAATGCGGTCATCGCAACCTTAATTTTCATCTGGATTCTTTTAGGTGTAGGTTACTTTTTTGGACAAACAAAACTTTATATCGCCCTACTTCTAGTATCTGGATTTACCGGCACATTGGCATGGATTTCTTTATGCACATCACAAATTCGCTTTAGAAATCGTCTATACCAAGCGGGATACACTACCGAAAATCTGCGCTACGTGACGCCCTATTCACCCTATACCGGCATTTTGGCAATTGTACTCATGCTCATTGCTTTGTTTTTCTTGGTATTGAATAAAGATCCCACCTATAAACTTGCTTTCTATATAGGCATGGTGAGCTTTATAGTTCCCATCATAATCTATAAGATTTTTGATTTATCCAAGAAAAGGAAAAAAGCGCTTCACGTTAAAACTCGTGTTAAGTTTCAGGATCTATTTCCTCCAGTTTAAAATGTGGCTTGGTGTGGTGAAGCACCTGCCTCTTACTCACACCCCTGTCCACGCCCCCCCCCAACGAATTGTTCCCGGTTAGCCCCGGGATTCTTGTTTGAGGGTTCGCTCCTGAATATCGAGGACAAGCTGTGGGGCTTCGGAGGGCTGTGCTGGATTAGCTTTTCAGAGATGTATAGAGGCTTCAGATAAAGCACGTCAGAGGTCAAGTCAGCGTGTTAGCTTATGGTCAAAAATCAAGACTGCGCATGTTTTACCAAGGCTTCACACTAATTTGTAACTAATGCAACTTTTCTCCATTAGGGACTTTGGGGTCAGTTGTTATGAGGCATATAGCTCCATTAGCATCAGAGAATCCAACTAATAAAAATTGAGAAGTAAAGCCCGCTATATTTTTTTCGCCTAAGTTGACGCATCCAACCACAGAACGGCCTAATAAAGTTTCTGGCGTATAATGTACAGTAACTTGAGCAGAGGTCTGTAATATGCCGATATCCTTACCAAAATCCACCCAAACCTTATAAGCAGGTTTCTTTGCACGAGGAAATTCTTCAACCTTAACCACCGTACCAGAGCGTAAATCTATTTTGGCAAAATCATCATAAGAAACAATCATCATAAACACCTCTTCTTCAATCAATGAATACAATAAAACAAACGATACTCATCAACCAATTAGGATATTGGCACTGCGCTGGTTGTATTTAATTCAGGAACCAAGCTTTTCAATAAAATAAATAACTCGTCATCCTGATTTTCTTCACATGCTGAATGCAACAGGCGCATTGTTTGGATTAGTTCGTCCCAATTTAGCTCTCGGAATTTTGCCTTGAATAATTTTTCATGTTCTGTTGGTGCCAATTGTTCGGATTCGTGGAACAACTCTTCAAATAACTTCTCTCCTGGACGTAACCCTGTGTATTCAATCATAATGTCCTTTCCAGGCTCCTTCCCTGCCAAACGAATCATTTGTTCTGCTAAGTAGCTGATTTTAACGGGTTCGCCCATATCCAAAACAAAAATTTCTCCACCTTTTCCGTTAACCATGGCTTGCAAAATTAACTGGCATGCTTCGGGTATTGTCATAAAATATCGTTGCATATCAGGATGAGTTACTTTGATCGGGCCCCCACTTAGTAATTGTTTTTGAAATAATGGAACCACACTTCCAGCCGAGCCCAAAACGTTTCCGAAACGAACCGTAATGAATTGGGTCTTTGATCTACCGTCTAAGTTCTGACAATAGATTTCAGCCACACGCTTGGTAGTACCCATAATATTGGTCGGATTTACTGCTTTATCCGTAGAAATCAAAATAAATTTTCCAACATTTACCGATACACTAGCCTTGGCAACAACCTGGGTTCCAAGCACGTTATTCATCACCGCAACACGTATTTGATTTTGCAAAAGAGGTACATGCTTATAAGCCGCAGCATGAAATACAATTTCGGGTTGATAATTCACAAAGAAATGATTTACTGCTACTTCATCAGTAACACTCATCAACATGAATTCTATAGAAATATCTGGAAAGTTTTGTTTTAATTCCAGTTCAATTTGATACAGATTGAACTCAGAGTTTTCAATAATTGCCAAGCTATGGGGCTTAAGGGCTAAAATTTGTCGGCATAACTCTGATCCTATGGAGCCTCCCCCGCCAGTAACTAATACTCGTTTTCCAGCAATGCCCGCAGTTAACTTATCCCATTGCAAGTTAACTTGCTCCCTGCCTAACAGATCTTCTATGTTAACCGGCCTTAGTGCATTAACCTCCACTCTTCCAGAAGCTAAAGCATTAAGGCTTGGAAGTGTGCTAAAAGGTGTTTTACTTTCTTCACAACAGGTTACAATACGTCGCATCACTGAAGAGCTTGCTGAGGGAATCGCAATAAAAATCAAATCAATTGCATGCTCATTGACGCGCTGAGTAATTTGACTCGTAGTTCCTAAAACAGGTACTCCATGAACTTCCAAACCCCGTTTTGCCAGGTTATCATCAATAAAACCTACAGGAATGTATTGCTTGGACCGCTTTAAATCGCGGGCAAGACCTTCACCAGCCATCCCTGCACCAATAATAAGCACGCGTTTCAATTCAACTGCTTTATTACTGCTGGCTTGCTTGTCCCAATAAATCCTCCGCAACATCCTGCAGCTGCACAAAATAGTAGTTAAGATCATGCAATATAAGGGAAATACGGAACGGGGAACTTCGTGAAGCATTGAAACTAAATACAAAACAGGAATTCCCAAGATCGTAGCTGTCAAGGTGGCCTTTAAAATTCTCACCACATCATTTAAAGAAAAAAAACGCCATAAACCACGATATGTTTTAAAATAGAAAAAACAGGCAACTTGGATTGCTGTTAATAAAGCTAAACCAATAACTGAATGAGTCGAAGTCAATATTTTAGGAAACGGCTGCATGTTATAACGTAACCAATATGCAGCATACCATGCTACCGGAATAGCGAATAAATCACACAAAAGAACAGGTAATTTTTTATACAATTTTTGAAAAAATACTGACATCTTTTGTATCATACGAGAATCCTTCACTCATTTTTATTACTAGCGAAATAGTACACTATATTTCCGCATATATCATGTCAAAAAATAGAAATCACTGGAAAACCTTAGTCAAAACTATCTCTTTTTTGATGGAAGAATAATTTCATATACTTCATAACGATAAATCGAATCGGGACTACTACTCTCATAGGTTGCACTGAGTTTGTAGTGATATTTGTCCAACCGTGTTTTCAAACAAGCGTCACTCGGTGTATAGATAATTTTTCCGTGTTTTGTAAGCGAAGTTAAAATGATAATTTTGGGCTTCTTTTGCCAAATGCATTCACAAAAATGCTGATACATATTCTGGGAAGAATGGTGGGTCATTTCTAAATTATTGAGGCAATAGGAATCAATGAAATTTAGCGGACTGGCATAAGGAATCAATCCACTGTCCGCCAAAACAACCCAATCCCCAGAAGAAGCATGGTTATTTAACCAATCAACTATCTTATTGCGTAACAGTTCTCCTCGAACCGGATTTTGACTGAAATAGCGATAATCTGCCAAACTCATTTTTGGAATTAAAAGGACTAAAATGGCAAAAGAACTTAAATAAAAAAGTAATCTGAAAGTAGAATCTCTTTTGCGTCGGAAAACAGATACAAGGGTGCTAATACCTTGAACTACTAAAGGAAGGAGCAAGGCAAAAGCAGGTAAAAAAAGCCGATTTTCAAAAGCTACAACAGGATCCGAATCGGCCAACATAATGAGATAGACAAGACTAGGTAACCATAAAAAATAATGACGTTTATCTTTAGCTTTAATACAAGCTGGCAAAGCTAAAAGAGCTAAAGGCCAAATCAATTTAAGGTAGTGAAGATCCAAAGCAAAAGTAAATGCTTTAGATAATCCCTTACAATACACTGAATTGGGGAATAAAAATCCAAAATAAATGTGGCGCCAAAAAAAATAAGGGCCATAGAATAAAACCAGCGTAATACAAAAAAGCAAAACCCCAACTTGATAGCGCTTTATTTCCTCCCGAGGTCTATCCCAATACATTAAAATAAAAAATAAAACCATGAATGCGGGGGCTTCTGGCCGTGTCATTCCAGCAAGTGCAAGCAAAATCCCAGCACCTATGAAATAAGCATGTATTGCAGCTCCACGTGGGTTAGGTGCAAATCGATACCCCATACCTTTGAAACAACAATAGACGGTTCCGCATAAGAGGGCTTGGTATACTGTGGTTTCCAAACCACTGGTAGCCCAGATAATTTGCCCTTTATAGAGTAACAGCCCAAAACAAGGCAAAAGTGATTCACGTTGTGAAAACCAAAATCGACTCATTAAATAAATGAAATAACAGGTCATAAAGAGACCTATTAATCCTGCCATTTTTAAAACAACCACAGGATTACCTTTGAATAGAAGCGTTAAAGCCCCTAGGGCAACAAAGCTAAAATTGGAATAACCTTCTACTGGAGGAGCATGCAAATTCCATAAAAGCCCCTCTCCTGCTGCCCAATGCTTGGCATAACGTAACGAGATAAACATATCGTCAATGGTAAAGGGCCAGATTGCTTGTATTTGCAAAACCAATAGATAGAAAAACAATACAATAAGAATGCTGTCATACCATTGAAACCCAGGTTTCATTGAGCTAAAGCCATAAAGGTCAAGACGACAAAACACCAAAGATTAATTCGTGACAATCGATCACTTAAAAAAACAATAACAGGATCATCATTGTCAATATCTTGCGTTGCCAGCCAGGCAAAACGCCACAATGCAATTGCTGCAAAGGGTACTGTTAACATAAAATAAAATGACTCATCACGAGCATATATGATATAGAAAACATATGTAATAAAACTACTAAATCCTATTGCTACAATCAGCCAATGAAGGACTAAAGGATTATATTTCTTCAACACCTTGCGAGTAGCATGCTTTAATCCTAACTGCATCTCCATTCGCCGTTTATTTAAAGCAATAAAGAGACTAAGTAAGGTTGCTGCTCCAATTAACCAAGTAGAAATAGGTAATCCTATACCCAAAGTTCCAGCTAATACGCGCAGCATAAATCCTGCGGCAATACAAAGCACGTCAATGATAGGAATGAGCTTGAATAGATGGTTGTAGGCGACATTAATTACTAAATAAACGCAAAGAATAATAGCCAGTTTCTTCGAAATCAGCCATCCCAAAGTTAGTCCGGTCAGTAGCAATAAAAACAACATGAAAATCGCTTCAGATACAGAAACTTTCTCACTCGCTATAGGCCTATGCCGTTTGTGAGGATGCAAGCTGTCTTCGGTTCTGTCTTCAATATCATTATAAACATAAACTGCACTTGAAATTAGGCAAAAAGCTAGAGAGGCCAGTAACGCCGGAATAAAATATCCAGGAGTAGGTGTATAACAAAACCCAAGCATCACAAAGACTGCTTTAGCCCAGTGAGACACACGAAGAAGCAGAAACAAATGTTTCAGCCTTTCCGTGAAACTCACATTTTTCACATCATTCATCGATTCACTCACCTTATCTATTCCTGTAAAATGCAGCTAGGGCGAAGTAACGCATAAGCTCCCTTCACCCTGAGCATAGCAAAGGATCTCCCATCGTCACACGATACTGCAGCGTGGAAAAACCTCGCTATGCGGGATGACGAGCCAATGTACTTCACACCACATACAATAACTATAGTCATTAAGCTTAAAAGTATCATAATCCTGAAAAAATGCATCATTTCAATAGGTTAATTGGTAAATAAAATAAAAACTTTCAACATATTGAAACAATTTAGTAAAAAATAGCCAAATAACATTGCAATTATACAATTACGAAGTAAGATAAAATATACAAAAAAGGAATTTAGGCGTATCACGCAAAAAGAATGCCAATGGACGGGGGATATCATGCACTTTATTCTTGCACCTGGATGTATCGCTAAGTTTAATCATTTACGTAAAGACTATGAAGCAGAGCGACATGTTGATTTGAATGCAAAGCCTTCTATGATAGGCACACCCGTTTTTTTTGGTGGAACTGATGTTGTCAGCCGTAGCAAACAAGTTGCCTTTTTAGAAAAGGTAAAAGCCGTGCTTAAAGTTCATTTACTCCATGAGGAAGACATCAAAACACCTCTGCAACGACAAGCATACATCATTGCAGAACGCTTTATGATTGCAGCCTGCTTGTTTGTGCAATCTCAAATTGGAAGTTCAAAACGAAATTCTGCTTTATACCGAATCATCGAAGACAATTTGGGAGTAACTACTGAAAACTTCATGGATGATGAAGATAAAGAGACGTGTTATTTGACCGCTGAGCGGCTCCTTAAAACGCCAAGTGCCTTTGAGCATGCCAATATAGCATTAGGAAAAGATGGACATAAACCATTTACTGAAAAAGAATGGAATGAGTTTGCTGAATTTTTAAAAGTGATGTGCCATAAAAAAGAAGTTCCAGACCAAGTCAAAAACTTTCCTGTTATCTCATTTACCCAACCTTTATTTGGAGCAGCTTTTTCTTATGTGGGTGCTACTGTAGGTGTCGTCTTGGCCGAGGGAGTCAGTAATTCTACAACAGCTATATCACCTAGGGTTCAATTAACCGCTCTAGTCGGGAGTACTCTATTAATTTTTAGTCCTGCCGGAACAACTGGCGTCGCTCTATTTGCCCCCGTAATTGCCACAAGGCTCCTCACTTCGTTTTGTACTATCAGTTTGGCCCATCTAATGGGAACAGCAGCCGGATATTTAGGGCAAGGAGTAGGCATCGGTATAGGGTTTCCTTTTGATGCCGCATACAATTTACTTTGGTCCGTTTGCTCGCTAATAAGCAGTTATTACAGCAAAATACCAGAGCTTGCGCCAATTGATGGGATACGTATTGCTGATGGTGCAACAATTATTGCTGGTATACCGGTTCAATTAGTCCCTGAAAATGCATTACCCGAAGGCTGTACTAAAAAAATCGTTGAGATCACTGAACAGGGTGAAATTCGCATTGAAGGTGAAGAAGTAAAAGAATCACAAAAGCCAATGCAAATTCCTCCCGAAGTGATTGAGGAGTTAAAGAAACAATTAGCAAGTCGTACACAAACACAAGAAATATCAGAGATTAAACAAGAACCCGAACAAGTAAGTAAAAGCGAGGAAGTGGAATCGGATAGCTTTAGCTTGGTATAAGTAGTTTAAAATAGAAATAGGCATAGACTGGGTGCATCTGCACCCAGCGAAGTAGTTTAAGGACGATTATCAATTTCTTTGCGTTGGCTAGGCATGAAGTCTTTTCTATCAAGCCCCATTGCTACAGCTAAAGCTCCAGCGACATAAATCGAAGAATAAGTACCGATAACAATACCAATGATCAACGCCAGAGAAAATCCATGGATTGCTTCACCGCCATAGATAAACAGTGCAAGCACAACAAAAAGCGTCAATGTTGAAGTCATAATGGTTCGAGATAGGGTTTGGTTTATCGAAATATTCATAATTTCGATTGATGTGGCACGACGTACCTTAACAAAATTCTCACGCACTCTATCGAAAACCACGATGGTATCATTTAGAGAATAACCTATTACTGCCAATAAGCCTGCCAGTGCTTTCAAATCAAATTCAATGCCAAAAAAAGCAAAGATACCTAATATCAATACTGGATCATGGACTAGTGCCACTGCGGAGCTCACTGCAAGCCGGTACTCAAAGCGCATGGCGATATAAATCATTGTTGCCAGTAAGGAAACAACAACCGCCAGGGCTCCTTTAGTTGCTAATTCTTGCCCTACTTGTGGGCCGACAAAATCAACTCTTTGTTTTACAGCACCTGGAAGAGCGCTCATCACTTGGTCTACGAGACGTGACTGCTCTTTATCTTCCCGAGGGGCAATACTGATTAGTACGTCTTTAGAAGTTCCATAGCTCACAACTTGAGCCTCTTTGAATCCTGCTTTACTCAGACTTTCTCTAATCGAGGGCAAGTCTGCCGCAGAAGAATAAGAAACTTCAATTTGGGTTCCACCTGTAAAATCAAGACCCCACTTTAAGCCATGAATTGCTAAAGCACCTATAGAAACCACAAAGATCAATATGGAGAATATCGCCGTCCAACGACGAGCACCCATAAAGTCCACATTTGAATTTGGATTAAAAAATTCCATCTGAGCCCCGCCTTAAATACCAATAGATAATTTCTTAACAGCTCTACCACCATAATACCAATTTACAATAGCCCGGGTATAAGTAATGCCTGTTAACATGGAGGTGAGCAATCCTAAAGAAAGAGTTACAGCAAATCCGCGTACAGGTCCTGTCCCCACAGCAAATAAAATGATGGCTACGATTAATGTAGTTACGTTCGCATCAAGAATGGTAGCAAATGCGCGCTCGTATCCTGCATAAATTGCGGCTTGCGGCGATAATCCATGACGCAGTTCCTCTCGAATGCGTTCATAAATCAATACGTTCGCATCGACAGCCATCCCCACTGTCAATACAATTCCCGCGATACCCGGCAGAGTTAATGTGGCATCGATCACAGACAATAAAGCACAAAGCAATATCAGATTAAGTAACAATGCAATATCTGCAATGAGACCAAAAAGTCGATAATAGACCAGCATCAAGATCAGAATTAAGCCCATTCCCACTTGTAAAGAAACAATACCTCTACGAATATTTTCTTTACCTAAAGTAGGACCTACAGTGCGCTCTTCAATGGGATAGATGGCAGCAGGTAAAGCTCCGGCTCTGAGTAATAAAGCCAAGTTACTTGCTTCTTTACTGTCAGCGAGTCCAGTAATCTGGAAATTGTTTCCTAAAGCATTTTGGATCACTGGAGCACTAATCACACGCTCCTCTCTATGGGTAATCCTTTTCTCCTCTCCATTGACAGTTTGTATGCTATTTTTTGTTTCAACATAAACAATAGCCATCCGTTTGCCAATGTTTTCGCGAGTCACTTTGGTAAACAGACTTTCACCACCCCCACCAAGTTGTATTTGTACTGCTGGAGTTGCTGTTTGCTGATCAAAACTAGAAACTGCTGAAGTAATTGAATCACCACTCAATACCACTTGTCTCTTTAACAAAATAGGACGGCCATCCATCATGAGTAATTTATCATTGACAGGGATAGCACCTGTTTGCTTCGCGATTTGTGGGTCATTATCCTGATCCACCAAGTAAAATTGTAAGGTTGCTGTTCCGCCAAGAATTTGTTTTGCACGAGCCGCATCTTGAATTCCAGGTAAGTCAACAGCGACACGGGTTGCTCCTTGTTGCTGAACAACCGCTTCGCCAACACCTAACTCATTAACTCGGTTGCGTAAAATACTCATTGTTTGCTCAATTGTATTTTGACGCATGCTGTTCAATTCGACCGGTGTAATCGATGCTATAAATTCATTGTCTGTTTTACTTTTTGCGAAAACAAGATCAGGAATTTTTTCCTTTAAACCGGTATAGGCATTATTCATCGATTCACTATCGCGGAAATGTAAACTAACGCCTTTATCTGCAATATAACGAATACCTGTATAACGAATACCAAGATCTCGCAATTCTTGGCTAATGTTTTTCATGATCCCTTCATAACGGCGGCTAATCACACTGTCGACATCAACTTCTAACAGAAAGTGCACTCCTCCGCGTAAATCCAACCCTTGCTTCATAGGTGCAGCACGAATAGAGTCCAACCAACTGGGTGTAGAAGGAGCCAAATTCAAGGCTACAGTATATTGGGAGCCTAAAGCATTTTTAATGGCGTCGCGAGCTAATAACTGGGAATCAGTAGACGAAAAAACGACTTCAACCGCTTCGCTTTGAACGATGATTGATTTAAAAGGTAGTTTATCTTTTTGTAAGAGCGCTTCTACCTGATTCTTTAATTCATCATAATCTACAGGCGTTTCAGACGAAATTTGTACTACAGGATTTTCTGTATACAAATTGGGTATAGCGTAAATAAACCCAACAACTGCAATAATTACCAGCATTAGGTTTTTCCATAGAGGATATTTATTTTGCATTTCCGTGTGTCCCTATGACTTTATTTAAAGCGATTTTAAAGTACCTTTGGGCAATACAGTGCTTACTGCGCCTCTTTGTATATTAATCTCAACACCTTCTGCAAGACTGATCTTGATGTACTGGTCATCCAGACTAACTACTTTAGCTAAGATACCACCTGAGGTAACGATTTCATCGCCCTTCTTTAAACGGCTTATTAATTCACGATGTTCTTTTGCTCTTTTATTTTGAGGTCTTATCAGCATAAAGTAGAACAACACAAAAATAGCAGCGATCATAACGAGCGAAAAAGTTCCATCTGCTTGAGGCGCTGCTGTAGTCCCCGCTGCAGCCATAGCATCGCTAATAAAAAAACTCATACTGTCTCCTTTAATCTACTATTGATAACCGCGTGACATCATATAGTGAATTGACCTTAAGGTAAATGAATCTATGTGGAAATTAAAACAGTTTTTCATTATTTAAATGGGCGCTGCTTCATGCCCCAGATTATTATGGAGGTGATTTGTTGTGATACAAAAGAACAAGGGCAGCTAGGCTGTCCTCATCTTAAGCTCAACCCCAAATAACCCAACCTAGCGGTTTTTATCTAAATACTTGTAAAATATTAGATTCAATGATGCTGTGATTTTTTGAATCAACTTCAGGAACTACTGCTGCTCTACTAAAAAATCTTGCAAAAAGCTCTGTTTTCAGTTTTGTATCCTTCTTCAATAAATATTGACCCGTTTCACAGGAATTATTTTGAATTTTTTCCGAGCCTGTTTCTTTTTCTCCTTCACATTCTTCATTATTTTTCTTTGTTTTCTCTATCTCTGCGATGTTTATATGTTTAGTCGCATCAAGAAAAATCGACTCTGCTACTTCATAGGGTATTTCGATCCCATTTATTTCAATTAACCTATTGCTTATATAGAAAAGATAATGAGCATGTTTTTTTAATTCCAAACAGTATTTTATAAATGTGACATCCTCAGCTATAGAATGCTCTAGCCTAGTAATTAGTTCTTTCTTTGTCATACTATTTCTAATAGGAAGATGATCTTCAGCATAATATTTAAGAAGATAAAGATTTTCATGACTTAAACATTGATCAATTTGCGGACTGTGGCTGTCTTGTTGGCAGGATTTCATTAACTGATACAGGGAACACAATACAAGATATAACAAGAAAAGAAAAATAATTCCGGCAAATGCCACACCTATACCTTCTGGAAGAATGTAGTAGATCATTGCTTCTGAACAATATTCATTATGCAATTGGATGCACTCACCGGGACGTATATCATCGTGAAGACTGCATTCATCAGCAATCGAATAGTTGGGATCCATGAGGCTTCCATTGAGTTCATAACAGGTAGAACCTCTACCATTATAGGTACTCACAATTAAATTTTTCCAAAGATCTTCAAGCTGTGATCTTTTTGCACATCGAGTAACAAAATCATGTATCAAATAGCTACTACCTCCTCCCCAAGCCCCACTTAAAAGAGTTGTAGTTGCTACCTTTTTAATACTGGATTTTTGAGCACTCGTTAATTTAGGCTCCGCATTAATAAGCTCAATACAACGATTCAGATCTCTTTGACGGAAGTCCAGTTCAGTTAATAAAGTTTCATATTTTCCAATAGGCTCTATTTCAGGATAATTAGGCTTATCTCCGATTAGGGTTTGAATCTCATCATTCTCTTCCTTTTCGCTGGCGATTAGGGGTTGATCTTCTAGATCAAATTCATCGTTAGCTTTATTCTTTCCTTTAGAAAATAGTCCAAACATTTATTCCCTTGTTGTTATTTTAAATATTCATTGGTGCTTTTTTGTATTTATCGTATCGAGTTGAGGTACTTCTTTTCAGTGAAAAGCAACAGCCAGGGTAAGCTGGCTTTCACGCTATAATTTCAGTTCAGTATGTTCCACTTCCTTTGACGAAGAGACTTTTCCTTTTTCATCAAGCTTGGAAAATATTGACAGTACAGGGGCGCAGTCATACGAGGGAATTACTGTACTGCTGGGAATCAATCCCTCTTGTTTTAAGGCTTCCCAAAATTTAGGATTTATTGGTTCAAGAGCATATTTCAAAGTAGCTTTCAGTTCTTCTGAGGTTCTTGCACCAACAACGACTTTTTCAACTTGCGGATGCATGTGTACAAATTGCATTGCAGCATGCGGCAGATCAACTTGAAATTGGTTACATATCGATTTTATTTTTTCTAGTCTTTCCATCTGTTGCTGATTTGCTTTTTCATAGCGAAAAAAATGATTATCCTTTTGACCGCTTAAAAGTCCCCCACCATACGGGGCTGCGATATAAAGTTTGATATTTTTTTCTTTACAAAGTGGGAATAGTTCATCAAGTGCAGAGAAATTAAGTAAATTATAACAACCAGCCAGCATAATGCGATCGATTTGAAAGCGACCATCTTTAATAAGCTTCATGCAAATTTCAACATCGTTTGAACCGATACCAGCAATTTCAATTTTCTTCTGATCTTTCAGTGTACCAAACGCAAGGTAACCCTCTTGAATAAATGTTTCATAATGGGTAGTGTGTTTTTCGCCATGAGTCCCTTTATCAAGATCATGTAAATACAATGCGTGAACATTCGATACCCGCATCCGCAATTGGCTTTGACCAAATGATTTTTCGATCCCCTCCTTGCTGTAGTCAAAAATCTGCGAAAAACCACTGGAATTAGTAAAACCATTACTGCTTTCTGATTTTTTATTCGGATCGATTATGCGACCTACTTTAGTAGAAATCTTTACTCGAGCGCGATCATCTTCGGATAAACAGAGTAAAGCAACACCTAAGACATTTTCTTGAGCACCATTCCCATAATGAGGGGCGCAATCAATTTCCTCAATGCCATTTTGTACTGCAAAAGTCACTGTTTCTATCATTTTAAAAATTGGAACTTCAGCACTTCCCCAATGGGCAAAGCCAAGAACAAGTTTGTGACGAGGCATAACAAAACTCTTATGTTAGATAAAGAATGGGGGCAGTATCCAATGTTAAAAATAACTCGTCAAGGTAAAATAGGCTAAATATTTTCTTGTAAACAATAAGATACTTGAAGAAAAAATTCTGATTTTTTAAACAGAAAAATGGAGTCGCAACTTCAAGTCCAAATTAAAAGAATAACACGTGCATCAAGCGTTGGCTGGGCTGAAAAGCCAGCGTCAAATCTTAAGCTTTACCAAAAAATTGATTGTGAACTAACATATTGAGCATCAATGTACATCAGTGGGATGAGACTTGATTGATACAGATAAACAGTTGCTAATCCGTCGAGTTTGAATAAATTAATTTTTAAGGGCACCACAGTCAGTAATAAATCCGCCTCAATAAAACCATCATAATGGCTAATCTCTGCTCCGACAATCGACCAATGTTCCCATTAACATCATAATTAAGTATTATTGCATCCTATTTTTTTCTAGACAATAATGGTATGAAACTAAGTGATTTAAAAGCAATGGTGGAACTCTCAGAACTAATCTATGAGCAAGTTGATAAGTCTTCATTTAAAGAATTAACCGAATTTGTGGGAACTTTCAGTGAAATTTATTCTCTATTTCAAACTAGAGAACGCTATAAACTGGATCATAGTGATATTCCATCTGAGCTCAAGGTTTTTTTTGATGAAAATGATTCTGAACTTGATCTATTAAGCCGAAAGACTTTAGCTTTGGCTGATTCTATAGACAATGAGTTTAAAAAATTTCGTTCATCTGAAAACTCTTCTCTAGTTGGACAATTTTTTTCATTCTTTGTGCAATCTGATTCTAATCGCAAGGTATCGTCAAGCAGTATCTATAATACTGGAATGAGTCAAACAACGAATAGCACTTCAGTTACCCTGGATAGCATTCTAAAGAGATACAAAACAAAAGATAAAAATGTAGCCCTCAGAAGAGCAGCTCACCAAGGCAGTGTTGCGCATGTCGAGTTGCTAATTAATCACTTTGGGGCCGATATTAACAACAAAAGTAGTAATGGTTTTACGGCTTTGGACTGGGCTTTTTATAATAATCAGATGGAGCCACTAGGTGTTTTTAATACATTATGCTGGCTTGGGGCAGATCAATCAACACTTAGGCCTCTTCTTGAAAAATATGTAACCGGTGATGAGTCTGAATTTCCTACAAAGGATATCGCCCTAGCAAGAGCCATGGAGCAAGAAAATCAAAAAGATATCCGCATATTAGTCGATAAGTACAAGGCAGACATGGAAAAAGCTCAAGAAATTTTGGATACTAAAACAACATCTCTAAGCTTCTTCTAATCAAAGTACTCGTTAAGGAACAAATTGCGGTAAAGTTCAAGTGTCATGATTAAATTTAGATATTAAGGGCAACTAAGTATTTGCCCCGAGTTTTAGTTAAGTTTAGTTTTAGGAGGATAGGGAGTGAAAAGTAAGATTCCAGATAAATCTGATTTTAAATGTGGGTTCAGCACTATTGCTTTTCTTACATTTCTAACATTAGTAAGTAATCATGCAGCTGCAAACACTGTCGTGTCTTTAGGACAAATGGCCTCAAACATTACTGGATCATTTGCCAATCTGGCTAAATTAATTACTGCGGGTGCTTATTTGGCGGGCTTGGGATTCTCTATTGGGGCTATTATGAAGTTTAAACAGCACAAAGATAATCCAACTCAAATTCCAATTGGAACGCCAATTGCTCTGGTCTTTATATCCGCTGCTTTATTATTTCTCCCTTCCATTCTCGGTGTAACAGAGACAACCATGTTTGGATCGAGTGGAGGTGAAACTGCAGGGCCTAATGGAATTATTTTTGGTAGCCAATAAGTTGGGTTGCTGTGTCTACCTAATGCGTAGATTTAGTAACGTATTGAGATGTCCAACTTTTAAGAAAAGAAAATTCTTTTATAAAAAATTAGGGAAGTTCATTAAAGGGAATTAGGCATTCTAATAAACTGAACTTCCCAACTGAAGTAATCCACTGAAGAATTAAATGAATTGATTTTGATGGGATGGATTTTAATGCTCCTCTTGGGAACATAAGATTAAGTTGGTTTCGAATTGGTTCCTTTGGCAAGCCGACTAAAAATTTAGGAAAAAATTTAAGGATACTATATTGGCTAAAAAATCTGGAACTCCAAACCGTCGAATATACTGATTCATATAGCCAATTTCAGTGTTTAACGATGGGTTTATTTTATAACCTACTCCAACAAAATACCGGTTTTGATCAAAACCACTGCTGTTTCTACCCACAAAATTATTCTTGTGAAAAAAAACTTCATCGCTTGTAACAAAACTCATTTTATTAAAATGCTTGAAAGGAACTGAAATTTTAATCAGTTGTCTTAAACGATAGGCTGTCTTGGGATTGTTTTCTAAAAAGCGCTGTTCTGTACGGGTTCTACTGGTAAACGTTAAATATTTATTCGTTTTAGTCCATAACAATTGTTGCCAAATACGATCTTCCTCAAATGGGTTAGGGGTGTTTGGTTTCCCTGTATAAATCCAGGCATATCCAATCCAGATACTAAGATTATCAGTTAATGCATAGCCTAATCCTGGACGTAATAAAATCTGTGAAAAACGACTGCTATCATCCCCTAAGCGCTCTTGATCTTCCAACCAATATCTTAGACGGCCTATAAATTTGTTATTACTGTGAGTCTTACCAATTGCTGTAATATTGAACCAGGTTTGAACATCACGCTCTAGAGCACAATTCCCCTTTGTAGACCATGATAGAATAAACATTCCTATTAAAAAACAGGATAAAATACTATTCCTTTGCATAGATGTTCTTAATATAAAAGAGGACTATTCTAATTCACGGCGCTTCATTTGGAAAGAATTGTGACTCGAAACGATCGTTAGACCATGACCTTGGTAATCCATGATATTTTTAAAGAATAGTGCATCCTCTCCTGTTGTGAGCTTTTTTATCCTCCAGGGCAACAGCATTGGATTTATCAACTTTTTCGAGGCAATCCCTAAAGGAATCGATATGGGAAAGGTTTTGATAGGCAAGGTGCTGAACATCTTGTATTAGCAAAGTTAATTTCTCATGAAGCAATCGTTTTGCTGCTTGAAGATCATCAAGCTTTTCATCATATAAATCCATGAAGTCTTTTTTTACCTGTTCATTCTGCACATTAATTGATTTTGGAGATTTCTCCAAAAGATAGGTTTTTACTAATTTATTCATGCTTGCGGCAAATTTATAATTTTCCTCGATTTGGAGTAATCGATAAGAGTCTAGTAAAAAATCATAAAGCTCATCAATATAAGTCGTATCAAAAATTGCTTTTAACTCTTTTTTATTATCTTGCTTAATGACTTTTTCCAAGTGGTGGCATATACAGCCGTGAGATCTAATGCACATACGGATCCTTGTTATAGATATTCAGCAAATATATTAAAAATGCCCATGCTGTGCAAATAATATTAGCGGCATCCTAAACGTTACACGCAGACTGAATTAAGAGATGCCGGTCATAATCAGCTCGCACTTCAAAAATAGATAATGAAATGCCAGGAGCTTCCGCCCTTGCCAATATCGGCAATCACTCGTTTAAATGAGTTAATTTCTACCAATGGGGTTGTAGCAACAGGTAAATTCAAACGGCTTAGGCTCGACTTGCCCATTTAAATGTAAATAATAGCCTTCCTGTTTAAGTAATGAATTAATATTAAGTAAATTATCAACTTCATATAAATAATCGCGATGCGGAGACTCCCAGTCAGCAATTTGTATTAATGCTTTTTGTTTCGCCTCAAATTCATTAGCAGCAACTACAAAAATATTTTTATGTAATTCGGTAAATTGCTTGTTATCGTAGCCGCCCAAGTTTACGAAAAATAATTTATTATCACTATTTTCTGACGGCTCCTGTGAAATTTGAATACTATGTCCATCTGCATACTTTAAGATACCCCAAGCGTCTATATGCAAACTTTTGGGGATACCCCACCAGCTTTTTTTAAGCACATCATAGGTATCTTCAATGGATTGAGCCACTATAAAGCGGAGATCATGCAGTTCGATTAAAGAATTAGGGTGGGAACCACCAATATATACTACAAATAAATTCATTATTTAGTTTATCCTATTTGAAGCAACAGCTATTATAATTTTTCTGGATTTCAGCATTAAAAATTGTCTCACCCCTGGCGATCAATGCTCACCTTAAGGAACAAACCGCTGTAAAGTCCAGGTTTCATGGATGCGTTTTGCATTTATTGAATCCGACAACCGATGTTCATTTAATTGATAAAATTTTATCTGTTCAGGAATAATCATATAACCAACATATTCATGAGGCCTTTCTGGGAGATTTTTTTTATATTGCTCTTTTAAAGCAACCAACTCTTCATCTAAGTCCTGTTGTTTATTTATCAATTGTCCAGACTTTGTACCATAAACTAAAAAACGCAACCTTCGCTCTTGATCATAAGTCTCCCAGTTTTTTAGATTTTCTTCTTCGCTAACTGGCCTTACTTTTCCAAAAACAGTAACTTGTCTTTGCGTCTTCGGTAACATAAAAGTGAAAGAAACATAGGGATTGACTGAGATATGTGCTACTTTCGCACTACCCAGCTGGGTAAAAAAAAGCAATCCATGTTCGTTTATTTCACGAATAGCTACTGTACGGCTTCTTGGAAACCCATTTTCATCTACTGTCGCTAAAACACCCATATTAAATGGTAGATCTTCTGTCTCAACCCAAACCTTCATTAATCTTAACAACCAACTATAATCAACTTGTTCAGGTAACTCTTGCAGACACCAGTCTCTGTCCGTGAATTGCATTTTTTATATCACTTTATTCAACTCAGATGCGTTGGATTATATTACTAATTTTAGTAATCATCATAATGGGATTTTTAACTAATTGTGATATTAATATAGTTCATGAATACCCAATATTAAGAAACACCCTTAAACTGTGCACGAACCTTAGTGTTCCTATTTTTTTAAACGAAGATAGTTAGATATTTTTTCTTTTATCTCTTTGCTTGCTTACCCTTTTTACGTCGTTCATGAAAAACATAGTATAAGCCCGGTAAAACCAATAAGGTCAAAAAGGTAGAAGAGATAATTCCGCCAATGACCACCGTAGCAAGAGGCCTTTGGACCTCAGCCCCAGTTCCCGTCGCAAGCGCCATGGGCACAAAACCTAGTGAGGCGACCAAAGCCGTCATTAACACAGGTCTTAGACGCGCCAACGATCCTTGCAACACTGCATCTTTTAAATAGAATTTCTTCTCTTCATGAAGTTTATTGATAAAGGTAATCATGACTAAACCATTGAGTACAGCAACGCCGGATAAGGCAATGAACCCAACACCTGCAGAGATAGATAAGGGGATCCCGCGTAACCACAAAGCAAAAATACCACCAGTTAGTGCGAGAGGTATTCCTGTAAAAACCAACAGTGCATCCATTACTCGCCCAAAACTCATAAAGAGCAATAAGAAAATACCTAATAACGTGATGGGGACTACGATTTGTAATCGCTGTGAGGCAGATTGAAGCTGTTCAAACTGACCACCCCAGGTTACCCAATAGCCGGAAGGTATTTTAACGTTTTCATCGATGCGCCGTTTAGCGTCGTTCACGAATGAACTTAAATCCCGATTTCTAACGTTTGAAGTAACCACCACGCGTCGTTTTCCGATCTCGCGACTGATTTGGTTTGGGCTTTCACTACGCACCAATGAGGCGACCTCACTTATAGGAATAAAGTGCTGCTCTCCATCCTTGGCAAGAGGTAGCGGTATAAATATTTGGCGCAACACGTTCGGATCAGTTCGCAACGATTCAGGCAGACGTACCACTATATCAAAACGCTTATCCCCCTCAAAAAGCTCCCCACCCTTCTTGCCCCCCGTGGCAATCACTATTGCATCTTGAACCGTACTTATTTGTAACCCATAGCGCGCCAAGGAGTCACGATTAATTTCAATGGTTAATAGAGGCAATCCACTGACTTGCTCGACCTTCACATCAGCCGCTCCTGGTATTTGTTTTAATTGAGCACTAATCGCTTCCGCTGTTTTTAACAAGGTATCCATATCATCACCGAAGACTTTTACTGCCACATCACTACGAACTCCTGAAATAAGTTCATTAAAGCGCATTTGAATAGGTTGGGTAAATTCATAATTATTCCCCGGAATTTGTTTTACAGCGTTTTCCATTTCTTGTACTAATTCCTGCTTCGTTTTTTTAGGATTAGGCCAGTCCTTACGCGGCTTTAAAATAATGAACGTATCAGCCACATTCGGAGGCATAGGATCAGTAGCCACCTCTGCTGTCCCTAACTTGGAAAAAACAGTTTTTACCTCAGGGAACTCCCTGACTCGTTTTTCGACCAAATCCTGCATCGTAATTGCCTGGGTCAAACTGGTGCCAGGAATTCGCATCGCATGCATGGCAATATCTCCTTCATCAAGGCTTGGAATAAACTCACCACCTAAACGAAAGGCAATTAATAAACTGATCACCACTAAACCTAGAGCCACACCAATGATCGTTTTTCGCGCATGAAAACAACGGCGCAATACTTTGCCATAGCCTATAGAGAGATGATGCACTAAAGCATTTTCCTTTTCTTGCAGGTGTCCGCGTAAAAAAATAGCTATAGCAGCAGGCACAAAAGTTAATGCAAACAGCATCGAGGCTAATAGCGCAATAATGACGGTTTCTGCCATAGGTAAAAACATTTTTCCTTCAACACCAGTCAGGGTGAGTATCGGTAAATAAACCACCGTAATAATAAAAACACCAAAAATACTGGGTCTAATTACTTCCGTCGTGGCATACGAAATGACTTTTAACCGCTCTTCCAAATTTAAGATACGATGCAGTGCATGCTGTTGCTCACCCAGATGCTTAATACAATTTTCAACAATAATGACCGCGCCATCCACAATTAAACCAAAATCCAAGGCTCCCAAACTCATTAAATTCGCGCTGATTTGATTGCTCACCATGCCAGTAATAGTCAATAACATCGACAAGGGAATCACCATAGCAGTAATAAGCGCTGCTCGTATGTTTCCCAAAAATAGAAATAAGATGATGCAAACCAAGAGCGCACCTTCCAAAAGATTTTTTGTCACCGTATGAATGGTGGCATTAACCAATAGAGTGCGGTTATATACGGTAACCGCCTCAACCCCCTCGGGAAGGGATTTATTAATTTCCTTCATTTTGGCAGCAACGCGCTGAGAAACCGTTCGACTATTTTCCCCCATCAACATAAAGACCGTACCTAGTACTACTTCTTTACTGTTCTCAGTAGCAGCACCGGTTCGTAACTCCTTGCCTAAAGCAACATCAGCTACGTCACGAATTCGAACTGGGGTGCCTTCAAAACTAGCAATAACAATATTTTCAATATCGGAAATATTTTGTACCTGCCCCGGCACCCTGATTAAATATTGCTCGCCATTCGTTTCAATATAACCCGCACCGACGTTCGCATTATTACGTTTTAATGCTTCAACCACATTATCCAGACTTAAACGGTAACGCACCAACTTCATCGGGTCCGGTGTAATATGAAATTGTTTTTCATAGCCCCCAATGGTATTGACTTCGGCAACTCCCTCCACATTTCGTAATTGAGGTTTAATAATCCAATCTTGTATGGAACGAAGCTCAGTTGGATTATACTGCTGAGTTTTTGGCACATTAGGCTTATTGGTGACAACGTACATAAAAATTTCACCAAGACCTGTTGAGATGGGGCCTAAGGTGGTTTCGGCTTCTGGAGGCAATTTATCTTTTACTTCTTGCAAGCGCTCATTAATCAACTGGCGGGCAAAATAAATATTAGTTCCATCTTTAAACACCACCGTAACTTGTGATAATCCATAGCGCGACAAAGAGCGGGTATAATCCAAATTGGGCAAACCACTCATGGCCAATTCAATTGGGAAGGTAATGCGTTGTTCCACCTCGTACGGAGAATATCCAGAGGCTTGGGTATTAATCTGTACCTGAACGTTAGTAATATCTGGTACTGCATCAATAGGAAGACGTTGAAAGTTATAAATACCTAAAATGGCAATAATCAGGGTGAATAAAAGCACAAACCAGCGATGTTTTAAAGAAAAGCGAATAATGTGTTCCAGCATTTCTATTCCTTAGTCCTCATGGATTGCGCCTTCTTTACCAAGCTCTGCTTTCATAAAAAAGCTGTTTTTACTCACATAACGCTGTCCTGCATCAAGCCCTGAGATCACCTCGACCCATTGGTCATCTTTTTCTCCTAAAATAACCGGGGTTGCTTCAAAATAATCCCCTTCTTGAACAAAGACTACATCCACATTATTAAGCCTTTGTAGGGCAGAAATTAATACCGCCACCGGCGCTTTTTTTTCTTTGATAATTACAGCACCATTCACATACATACCGGGCAGCCAGATATGATTGTCATTCGATAAAACGGCTCGAGCCAAAGTAGTTTGACTGTCCTCTATTCCTAAAGGCGCTATATAAGAAATAGTAGCCGTTGATTCAGGCGTTCCCCCATCTCCAGTCACAATGACTTCCATTCCCTGTTTGACCAGAGGCGCTTCTTTGCGATATAGGGTGAAATCAGCCCAGACAGTAGCCAAGTTAGCCACCTCATAAATGGGTTTGGTATTTTGCGCAAGCTCTCCATTGGTCGCATATTTTTGTATAATGGTTCCGGTGATCGGGGCTGTGATGGTATAGTTTTGCAGACTTTCATTACTTTCAATGATAGCTAATACCTCTCCTTTCGTGACTTCTTCACCAAGGTTTTTAGTTAATGACTTGATAATGCCCGAATACCGAGCATAGATGGGTGCCAAAGTATCACGATTAGGGACGATTTTCCCAACCACTTTTAATTGAGTTTTTATGGTCTGGCTTTGTGCTGTTGCCACTTGAATATCAGCCGACTTCAGAATATCTGGCACAATTTTTATGCGACCCTCATAAGTTGCGTAATGCCATTGATATTGCTTACCTTCAAACGCCAATTGAATGCTCACATCAAAAGAATGAGGTTCTTGAACAATTTGATTGCTTTGCAAAAAATCCTCAATGTGCTTAAAGGTAATTTCTTCCTTTTTTCCATTAAATCGAGTCAGTTGAACTGTTAGTTGTGCCGCCTCAGGCGTAATAAGCGCACCATCCTTGTAAAGAAAAGCTCGAAAATGGGGTGGCATTGCTCTTTCAAAAATTAAAAGCTCTAGAGCAATGCTGCTTTCTTTAAACAATCGACCACCCTGAGGGCCTTTAGCAATCTCTTCCAGATGCCCCTCTTTTTCTGTAACAGAGGATTCCTCTGAAGCCCAGAGAGAAAAGCAATTTAATCCTAATAGAAAAATAATCAGTGATATTGTAGAGAAAACTGATTTTAGTGCTCTCATTTGCTCTCCTTGGAAGGATGTAATCCTAATAGCGCGGTGAGTTGAATTAAGGATTTATGATAATCGGCATGGGCCTGTTGGTAGTGCCGCTCTTCTTCATACAACGTATTGAGTGCTGTGGATAATTCAATATAGCTGTAACGCCCCATCTGATAACCATCTTGGGCTAATTTGATGGATTTTTTCGCCAAAGGCAATAAAGAATCCGTAACTAAATTGGCCTCATAATTACTTTGTTTCGCTTGTAAAAAAACAGTATAGATATTTTGACGCACATCAAGACGAGCCCCTTGGAGTTCGTGAGCAGTCTGCGTGTATTGCGCCTCTGCTGCCATGATTTTCCCTTGATTGCGGTTATAAACGGGAACCTCTGCAAATGCAGACGCCACTATAGCATTACTACCATCATCAGAAAAATGACGTCCCCCCAATTGAATATTTAAATCGGGCCACACCGATTTTTTAGTCGCGGTGATTGTTGCTCGTTTGGCCTGTAATTGGAGTTGCATTTGTATCAGCTGCGGGCTTTGTGGTAGTTTTTTTAATAAATCAGACCATCTCAACGTTAGTCCTGGCAAACCTTTATCAATCAAAGGGCGGTCCACTCTTAGACCGTCACCTAATAAACGAGCAAGTTTTGCTCGTTGAGCTAGAGCATCTCGCTCTGCTTTTCGTTCCTGAATTTTTGCATCCCCTAATCGGACTTGCGCTAGCCGTAAATCCAGTTCCGCGCCAGCGCCGGCTTTAACTCTTCGCTGAATCGCTGAAACAATATTTTGATTTAAGCGAGTCAATTTTTTAGTAACCTGATACCATTGCCCGGCATAAAGAGCATCAACGTAAGTCACTCCAACTGTCATGTAAAGCATTGCTTTCTGAACATTAATCTGTGCTAAAGAGGCTAAATAGTCGGCATAGGTTGCGGTTTTTAAATACTTAAGACGACCACCTAGAGGGATAGGTTGCGTTATTGAAGCAGTGGTTTCTGCAGCTTCATAACCTGAATAACTGCCAGAACCACCAAAGTTTTCACCCGTTAAAGTCAGTTGGGGATTCGGGTACAATCCACTTTGTATGAAAGCACCTCTCATGGCTTGCGCTTTATCTATTTCTGCCTGCAGTTCGGGATTATTACGATAAGCTATGGCCAGTGCCTGCTTAAAAGTAAGTGGGGTAGCAGCCTGTACTCCATTAAAAACGAATGGAATTAAGACTGCTGTGATTAATCTTAAAAAATAATACATCCCTGCCCTTATAAAATTCTTTTTTCGTAACTATTTAAATCTACCTTAATTTTCATCAACAGAGAATTGATTTGGCTTAAATCCGTTATTTGATATGCTTAATTTATATATGTTGCCCTAGTTAAACTAATAAACATAAACCTTATAGTAGCATGAGTATTATCTAGACCTTGGTTTTATGACGTCTGAGTTTTATCCTCGATAACATAAATCAAGACTCCTATTCTTTTGGGGCTGTTCCGCAAGAAGCCTCATTCAATGAATTGATGCCCTGATCAAGATAATAAATCGAGCGAAATCCTGCCTGCTCTAATAACAGTACAGCCCTTTGGCTTCTTTGACCTGACTGGCAATAAATAAGTATAGGACCTAAGGGATCGAGCTCATCAAGGCGCACAGACAGCTCAGCCAAGGGAATTAATTTTCCACCTAAATTTTTAAGATGGTGTTCCTCAGCAGTTCTTACATCCAACAAAAATACCTTCGGATTTTCTTGTAAAAATTTGGGCAAATTTTTACAAGAAATCGCGATCGCGTGTATCTCTTCTGAAGACAGACACAATCCAAAAGCGTTTTCGTCTAGGGTATGGCCGTAGACACAAAAGGGACATTCTTTATTTTTGCTCAGATGGATATTTTTTATTTCCATTGTCAGTAAGTTGATGCAAAGCAATCGATTTAATAATGAAGTACCGCTACCGGTAATCCATTTAATTATTTCAGTCGCTTGCACGATCCCTAACAATCCAGGCAACGTACCGATAACTCCACCATTTTGACAATTGGCGGTGGTATCAGGAATGACTGGAAACAAACAATGCAAACATGGATTTTTTTGTCCATAAAATAAAGAACAATGTCCCTGGAATTGGTAAGCACTGGCATACACATAGGGCTTTTCTAAACGATAACACATATCGTGCACAAGATAACGCGTATAAAAGTTATCGGAACAATCCGCCACAAGATCATATTGAGCGATGATTTCTTCTACATTATGAGCCGTTAAACGAAAATCATACGCTTGAACCTTGATCGTTGAATTGAGCGTATTTAACCTCATCTTTGCTACAACAGCTTTTGCCTGGCCAACATCTTTTTCTTGGTAAAGAATTTGCCGATGTAGATTACTTTCGTCGATGAAATCACCATCGATTATCCCTATCGTTCCCACTCCTGCACCAGCTAGATAAGGAAGAAGTGTAGCCCCAATGCCTCCTGCCCCAAGACATAATACCCTTGCCGCTTGCAGCTTTTTTTGTCCCTGAAAGCCAATTTCTTCTAATTTAATTTGCTGAGAATAGCGTTCTAACTCAGATAAAACAGTCATATTGGGTCCCTTAACCTGGTTTTTTGCCTCAACATGCTTAGCCATAATGCTATCAGCCAACAAAACTCAAAAGTTGCTCCGTCGCTCTTTGGGGATCATCCGCTTGAGTAATTGCAGAAATCAGGGCGATACCTTGAACTCCTGTAGCAACCACATCTGGCATACGCTCAATATTGATCCCCCCTATTGCAACCAAAGGATAATTTAAAGTGCGTTGCCAGCGATGTAAGCGTTCAATACCTTGTGCTAAAAAAGGCATTTCCTTGCTGGTCGTTGGATAAATAGGACCGATTGCAATGTATGAAGGACAAATCGCATGGGCTCGTGCCACCTCATAATAACAATGAGTACTCACTCCGAGAAACACTCCCTGATTTCTAATCGCGTCAAGATCTGCAGTATCTAAATCTGATTGTCCTAAATGGACTGCTTCTGCATTCAACTTTAATGCCATTTCCCAGTAGTCATTAATAAATAAAGTAGCACCATACTTTTTAGCCAAAGCAATACTTTGCTTCATCTCCTCTTCCAGGCTCTTACTTTTTTCTTTAATTCGCAATTGAATGGTTTTTACCCCAAGCTTCAAAAGCATTTCGACCCAGGAGAAGCAATCAACCACAGGATAAAGACCTAATCGATGACATGGTTTAAATGGTTGGGGCGCCTCATTCAGGGGTTTGGATGAAAGATAAGGCAGGTCCATTTCATTCTCTGGGAAACCACCATAACATAAACTGGTTCCTGCCAGACGGACTGCTTGGTGTGCATACATTTTTGCGATGATTAGTGCATCTTCGAGTGAGTACTCCAAAGCTAATGCCCCAGTAATTGCCGCGGATAAAACTGATCGAAGTTCCGGATATTTTGCATCAGAGAAGCGATTTTTCGTCAGCCAAAATGAAGTAAGCCCATTTGTCCAATAATCATGTTCCCATGAAGTTTCTTGCAGATGCCGCCCCAATAGAAAAATACTTTTAGCCCCCAGGGTTAATAATTCATGAGCCGCTTCCTGCATGGCTTGATGGGTCATGATCTTGCGGTTTAAAATCAATTCGGCCTCAAGTGTATTCAAGACCAAAACATCCGCAAAAGAAAACCCTGCAGTTAAATCATCCGCATTATTATCAATATGTTGAAAAGGTAAAGTAAAATCTAAAACTACAGGCCCAGAATAATTGTTTAGGATTTGTAAGTCTTTGCGAGAAATGGATTCGCTTATTTTAATTGCCTTGGGATGATTGGATCCATTGAATAGCTGTTGTTGCATTTCAAGACCCAATCCACGCACTGTTTGCCGATCGATTTCACTACCAGTATTGCACCACACCGTGTTCATCATAGAACCTCCTGATGCCAAAAAGGTGTATCGATTAAAGGGGTACATGATTGAGCGGTAATCCGCTCCGGCATAAGACCTGCCTCGAAAGCACTTCGTCCAGCAATAACTGCATGTGAAAAAGCTTCCGCCATGGCTACCGGATGAATCGCAGAAGCAACCGCACTATTCAGTAACACCCCATCAAAACCTAACTCCAAAATCCGTGTCGCATGCGATGGCTTACCAATCCCCGCATCGACAATCAAGGTTACATCCGTTAATCGATGACGTAATGTCTCCAACGCAAAAGGATTGAGTAATCCTTTTCCTGAACCAATAGGTGCCGCCCACGGCATCAAAATCCTACAACCACAATCCATGAGACGTTGGCATAAAACTAAGTCATCAGTACAATATGGAAAGACCTCAAATCCTCGTTTTACTAATTCATTCGCTGCACGCAATAACTCAAAGGGATCCGGCTGCAGACTCAAGTCATCACCAATCACTTCCAATTTAATCCATGAGGTATTAAAAAGTTCACGCGCCATTTCAGCAGTAGTAATCGCAGTCTGTGCATCACGACAACCCGCAGTATTGGGCAGTAAACAACAATTCAAAGACTGAATGGTTTGCCAAAATAAATCGCTACCTGTACCACTGGCCATTTGTCTTTTCAGAGAAACGGTAATTACCTCTGTTTTGGAGGCCCTTACCGCATCGGTCATTACCTCAAGTGATGGATAACCCGCAGTCCCCAAAAGCAACCGACTTGTTAAAAGCTTATCTGCTAAATGCCACATGATTACCCTCCTTGCATTGGCACGATGAGATCAATACGGTCTCCCTCGCACAAGGTCGTCTCCGCCAACATTGATTTGGGGATAAACTGATTATTAATTGCGATTGCCGCGTGTGCGGCAATACCGTTCTTCCGTTCAAGTATTGCCTGCAGCGTACTGGATGCATCTACAGTTAGTGGTTTATCATTTATGTAAATAATCATCAATAAGCCTCCCAGAGCTCAGGATAATAAATGTCTTTTTGATTGCTCTTTAGTCCACGTAGAATTTCCTCTACCAATGCAGGCGCGATTAAAAATCCATGACGATAAAGTCCATTTACCGCAATCAGTTGCTTTGCATATTTTATGCGCGGCTGATGATGCACTAAGGTGGGACGACAGTGCGTCACCGTTTTAATGATTCGTGCTTCAGCAAAACCTCGGTGTACATAGTAAGCAGCTGTTAATAGTTCAAGCGTCGTTCGTACCGAAATTGGACTGGAGTCTTCTGTCTCCAATTCGCTGGCACCGATAAGGTAATAAGAGTTCGGGCGAGGAGCAATATAAATGGTATATCTTGGATGCAAGAAGCGTATTGGCCTTTGTAATTGCACGTCTGGTGCATGAAGCCAAATCAGTTCTCCACGAAGCCCGCGTAAATTTGCAAAAGTGCTTTTTGCTCCAATGCCTCTGCAATCAAAAACAAAATCAAATAAATAAGATGTATTTCCTGTTTCTACTTTACCTGAATGGATGTAAGAAACATAAGTTTGGTCCCGCCAAATGACTCCTTGTTGGCAAAGATGTTTTTTGAGTGCCAGCAATAAACTCTGATTATCAAGTTGCGCTTCTTTGGGGAAATAATACCCTGCATGGAAATGATTCAGCTCCGGTTCAAGCTGCTCCAGAGAGTCTTGAGTGAGCACTTGATAACATGAGTCACTTAATTTATTCACAATCCGTGTACTGAACTGCTGCCATTCTGCTTTATCTTGAGGGTGGTGCACCACAAGAGAACCTTTTTGACGAAAATATACCGGTTCCGTTAATTGATGCAAAATAGACTTCCATAATGTATCAACTGACTCCATGCCCAACTTGAAAATTACATGCTCCGCTTTATCAAGCTCAGACCAGGGTGCCAATAAACCTGCAGCGGCGTAGCTGCAATTATTGAACGCGCTCTCTGCCTCAAATAGGGTTACCTGCCATCCCTCATTGTGTAACCGCAAAGCCAGCAAACACCCCATGATGCCAGCACCAACAACAGCAACATTTTTCATTTAATCAAAATCACTCAAAAATAAAATCCCGTCGGTTAAGCCTTGCCCCAACAAGTAACTATAAGATGAATAGCAAATACTGCTTAAATTCTCTAAAGTTGGGCCATGGCCCAACCCACAATTATTCCCCCACACAACATGCAATAGGCTCTAAATCAGAATGAGGCATCTTAGGCAGTAGCTCATTGGTATAACACGAATGCACTGAGAAAGAGTCATCAATTACTCCTAAATGCTTGCCAAAACGCCCTACCTTATTCCAATCACGTTCTACATTCAAAAGCGTGCGCGAGAAAAAGGGCAAGCTTCGAATGAAAATCGTATGATACATGGGAGTTCGTAACTGAGGCTTTGTTTTACATAAGAGTTCATAAGCTTCATCTGGATTTTCGGTAGTAAACGCTGCTCCGCGTTGTGTGGCTTTGAGAAAACCTTTAATAGTTTCAGGATTTTTCAGCATCCTTTCAGGCACAATAAACTGAATGGAGCAAAAACAGCAGCAACCTAGACCGGCTAGCTGATCCAGGCGTAAAAATACTGTTTCACCCCGCAGATGCTCCAATTCAACTTTTTGAAAATTAATAAAACCAATGCCGGTATCAATTAGGTCACGACAAATTGCATCAGTCACATTCATGCCAATACGCACTGTTTCATAACTGGCCGAATCAATACCAGCTAATTGTGCCAAATTATCAATAATGATTTTGCCGAACTCACCAATATACCCTACCCTTTTACCGACAATATCTTGGAATGAATTAATGCCACTGGACTTCAGTGCGATGAGCCCGGTCGGAGGTTCATCCAATAGCGTTCCAATTGATGTCACAGGATAACCTTTTGCACGAGCGGCCAAAGTATGAATCATGGCTTTAACACCAAAATCAACATGCCCCATACCTACAATTTCAGTCACATCACTGGGATCACTAGGCTCCAAAATTGCAAGTTTTATGCCTTCCTGTTGGTAATAACCTAAAGAATGAGCAACAAAAATTGGGGTATGGTATGGGTTTGCATACCAATTGAGTAATAAAGTTGTTCTTGTAGATAATGCGCTCATGCCATAGCTCCTTGTATTAATTGATAAAATAAAGGATGGCTAAAGATATCGCGTAAAGACTAAATTGAAGAAGTTAACCTTCATTAGCACTGTTGGTAATCACTCGCTAAAAGGGAGCTAATACACCATGACAGGACATTCAAAAGCTCAACTGTTCTAAAATGAAATTCAGTTTTAAGGCGTTCTTACGCTGGTATGAACCAGATCAAGTTCAACGGGTATTTCTCAGACGTTTATCACGACACCCCGCGCCATCAATTGTTGGTAATGCTAGCTGTTATGGAAAAAACTGTCAAACATTATAAAAAATTAAGATGTAATAACGCCCTCATCTGCCCTGCGGACACCTTCACCCCTTGTGGGGAGAAGGGCAAAATTTATTTATGATTCTGCACATAAAACACATTATGTTGAATCAATAATCGCTGACATAATAAAGGGGTATGTTGCAATAAGTGATGCAGATAGGCGCAGGTAAATTGTTGGGAACAAGTAGGGCAAACGCAATCGGCATCAATGAGTTCAAATTTCATTTGTGTTTTTGGATCCGTTAAATCGACATCCCCTACTCGACTGTAAACTTTTCCTTGCAATGCTGCTTGGGCTGGTTCATCGGTCTCAATAAACTCTATACCCTTATTGTGCAAGCACCATATTAATTCGGAGTCAAAACTGCCCATGATATAACGTGGTACATGCGCCCAACGATTTAATTGTTCCCAATCCAACTCGGTCATCACATTAAAATAAACGCCATGCGTCTTAACCAACGTATGTTTCTTGAGATCATCTACATGTATAAATGGAACTATCGCATCATTCCAATTATCCCAAATTTGTGGAAAATCTTGGGTGATGTGTTGGGGTAAAATGACTGCATTGGGTTTTAAGTGCTGAATCAGAGAGATCAAATCTCCCAAATTAAATTTTATTCTAGAACCATCATAAGGAGATTTTAGCGTATAGATTCCTTCTTTATTTGCCACGAGTGATGCTGCATTCAGCACGATAAAATCAGGCCAAACGAGATAATCTGACAAATCAGATATTTTTTTAAGCACATCTTGACCAGGTTTATACAACAAACGTTCTAGAGAAAAAGATGCTGCGGTTACTTTTGCTTCTTGCCAATTTGCCGTTGTAAGGCACAAACCTGCTTCCGAAGTTAAAACGGGTAAAAAATTCTGTACTGCAGCCAACATTCCTAATCTCCTGATTTAGCTAACTATCGTCATCCTGAGTGCAGCGCGGGCTCTCCCCCATTGTGACACTGCGCTACGGCATGGAAATCCCTCGCTTTCTTCGGGATGACGAGCAGCTGCACTGAGGCTTTTTGGTAGACAGTCACCTGATTTATAGCAATAAACTGGTGTCACCATAACTAAAAAATCTGTATTTTTTTTCAATTGCTTCTTGATAAAGCATCATTGCCTGTTTATGACCAATAAAAGCGGAAACCAGCATTAATAAAGTCGATTCAGGTAAGTGAAAATTGGTCATTAATCCATCACAAATCTTAAACTCATATCCTGGGTAAATAAAGATGTCTGTATCCCTACTGCATGGAGTAAGTGTTCCATTTTGGACCGCACTCTCAAGACTTCGCATAGCAGTTGTACCGACTGCGATTACCCTATTTCCTGCAGCCTTTGTAGCATGTACCGCAGCACATAGTTCAGGACTTATTGTAAATCGCTCGCTATGCATTTTATGATCTTTGATGTTATCGCAACGAACAGGTCTAAATGTCCCAGCCCCAACATGCAAAGTAAGATAAGCTACTGCAACACCTCGTGAATGTAAGCTGGATAATACCGATTCATCAAAATGCAAACCCGCGGTTGGTGCCGCTACAGATCCTTCATGTTTTGCATACACTGTTTGATAACGGTCTTGATCCAGATGTTCATCATTTCGGGTAATGTAAGGAGGTAAGGGAATGTGTCCTATCCCATTTAATAATGTCAAGACATCCATATCCGCTTTGCAAGTGAATAAATCATCCTGCCTATCAAGAACTTCAATTTCTTTATTTTGCTCCAGCTTAATAATTGAACCCGATTTTAATGACTTGCTGGCTTTAATATGAGCTAGAAAAGTGAACTCACCCGTAATTCGCTCGACTAATAACTCAACCTTCCCTCCAGTAGTTTTTTGGCCATGAAGTCGGGCTGGGATAACTTTGGAGTCATTCATTACCAATAAATCACCAGGGTTTAAAAAATCAGCGATTTCACGAAATTGGTAATGACCGTAGTCACCTTTTTGACGATCATATATTAAAAGACGCGAATCACTACGATTTGGTAAAGGATACTGAGCTATTAATTCTGGAGGTAAATCGAAGTAAAAATCCTGTTTATTCATAAAGCAACCTGAAAAATAAATTGCCGGCATTATACACGAAATACCCTCATTCATCATCCCTGCTGAATGCAATTCCTAACAAAATTCCATGTGAATCCAAAAGTTTTGTTTTGCCTAATCTTTTTTTTGCAATGTCGGATCGACATTAGGGGTGGGTGATGTATCTTTTATTAATCGTCTGGCACTATAGAGCCATTGAAGCCTTTGCTGTGATTCCATAATTTTCTCTGGCGAAACTTGTTCGATTAATTTATTAAGCTCTCCTTTGCTTTTAGGGGATATGGTTGAACTCTCGACAATATTCCGTGCTTTTTCTATATCGTCTTTTTTAGGTGCTTTTAATACCAAAGATTCAAATTTCTCGATCATTTGTGAATAACTTGCCTGAGGATCTGTTTTTGGAGTAAGTGACAAACCGGGATTTCTACTTAATAATACTTTTTGGGCACGAGTTTCCCTTAATGTTTCTCCCATTTCATTTCTGGCTCGTTGCATTTCTGATTTTTGGTTTTTTAATACTTCTCTTAAATTTAGATGTTGTTCGTAGCGATGCACATGCTTCTGCAAATTTTCTTGTATTTTTTCAAGACAATTATAGCGAGGGGTTTGAATTCGTTCTTTCGCTTGCTCAAAATCACGCTTAGCTTGTAACCAGTCCTCCTCAGTCAATTGATTAGGATCCTTATCTTTAGGAAGCAGAGCATAAGAACCATCATCTGTTTGCACAAGAAATTTTGCATCCTCATGTTTGATACTAAAACGGGCTTGGGAATAATCAAACACTTGTTCTAATTTATCATTAAGAAGTATTTTTTTGTTGTTCATTACTTTCAACGCGGAAACCAATCCTCGTTCACGTAATTTTAAGCCTTCGATTTCAGGGTCCAATTGTCCAGGAATACTCTGATGCTCTCTTATTTTGGCTCGGGTTTGTTCCAAAGCGAAGCGAAATAATTCTTCATAGTTCGTTGTTGTTTGGCTCAGATGAACTTTATGAACACTCAGTTCATGTTCAATCGTTGTAATGTGTCTACTGAGACGTCTTTTTTCAACTTCATGAACCTGGGGATCATCAGAAGCTGTGCTTTTATAGAGTTCTTCCTGCGCTTTATACCGTTTTAGATCGTCCACCAAAACCGATATTCTTTGTGCAGAAAAAGCGGCCGGATTTCCTTGCGGATGCTTGAAAATAGGCAGTTGCAAATACGCATCCAGTATATCGATATGGGTATGAAGTGCCTCATGGTAAGCTTCCATACGTTGCCCTTCCTCTTCGAGAGCCAGTAATTCTTCTTCAACCTGCTCTAATTGGTGTTCCAATTCATCCAGTTTTTCATCTAAAACTTTAATGGTCTCAACGTAATGAGCAATCATATCTTCTATAATTTGAATTGGAGAGCGATCTGAGGTTGTTTCTTTACTCTGTTCCTGTTTATCCTTTAGAAGATGTTTGTCGATTTCAAGTCGAATAAGCTGATCTACATTTTTAGCCAGTTCTTCTCGCTCTGCAATAATTCCCATAAGAAGAAAAATCAAGTGTCGCTGTTGGCTGAGCATTTCTTCTGTATTACGTTCCCTGATCGAATCAATTCGTGCCTCTTCTTTCATTATTTCTCGAGCTATCATGGTTAATGTCACATTACCGCCAGTCGTTTTCAGAAAATCAAATACCTCTGAGGCATTTTTTAATCCAAAATGTGACAAAAATTGAGTTGCTAAATAAGAATTTGTTTCAGTATTATTAGGTTGATTTTGTTTTTCTATCTCTGCAAACCATTGCTCCATTCGGTCTGAAATATTTTTTTGATCTGTAAGGCTTAAATTTTGCCATATTGGAGTGGCGGCTTCTGTTGCAGAAAGGACCGAATTCTTAGAAATCACTTTGATACTCCAATAAAGCACCTTTGTTTAAATTATAGGCTATTTATGGGGAAAAAGACTGCTGACACACTGCAATCACGTTTGAAGGTACGTATAATTTAATTCACAGGATACGAATTAAATGGCCTATCTCTTAATTTGGTTTTTGGGTTCAGCAACATCGAACCCAAAAACCGCCCCCCCACTTTGAATTAAATAGTTCCTAGCGACCAGGAGGATATAAATTTCAAGGATATGTAGATGAAGGGAAAGATGTAGCAGATTTAAACAGAGATTCTTCATCAGTAAAAGTTGATGCCCCGGAAAACACCTGACCAAAGTTACCTGGTTCTCTCTGATTCTCCGAACGAGGTCTGGATTGATTAGCAGGCTCGTCGCTGGTTAACATTGAATAGGGAGATGCTTTGAGTTCCCATGGTTCACTTTCTGTTGCAGTCGAAGATTTTGAAGGGAACAGCTTTGCAGCAAATTTACTACCCTGACCAGCCAAACCGCCAATGAGTAAAAATGGAGACCAAAGCACAGCACCTATAGATTTTATGACTCCCATAAAACTCAGTCCATCTTCATTCACAACACGCGATTTAATCATCTCGAATACGTTTTTATCGCTGTTATAGCATTCTTTAGCGCTGGAACTTAAATAAGCAAATCCCAAAATTGCATAAAAAGCCAGTGCACCAATGCCAAGAGTCCCAAGAGTGCCGACACTCAAGGCCATTGCACCTGCAGCACTTGCTCCAGTAACTCCAGCAGCTGTCAGTGATGTGGCAGCTAATCCAACCGCACCTAGAGTAAGTTTGAGAATTAAAGCAAGGACGAAAATTGGCGCAACGACAAAAGCAAGGATGAGAAATGCTCCCGATCCCCAGCCTGGACCTGTGGAATAACTCTGAGGATAGCTGTAACCTCTTCTGCGGGGAAATATTTCAACTGTTGTTTGGGGAATTACTCGAACCGGAGAAATAGGTGGATAAACAGGTGTATGAACGTGAACTGTGGGATTAGAGGGAGAGGGATTATGTTGATGATGATGATGCGAATCTACAGTAACTTGAGAACCTACACCGCGATAACCAGTATATTGATCATGACCATGATGTTTACTGTGCACTTTAGTCTCCTTTATTATTATTAAAATCCGAACTACCGGTGGCAAGTATAAAAAAGAAAACTTAAGGTTTTATTAAGAAAATGCAGCTTTCTTTACAAATTATTTACATTTCTTTACAAAAGATCAGAGAATGATTAACAAAAAGACAGACAACACCCAAATGATGCTGGATGCTACATAAGGATGCTGGTAGCTCTTAAAGGTTTTTCTTCGCGAAAGAAAATCAAGAATAAGTACTGGAACTACGGAAAGAAAAGTCAACATGAACACAAGTACCACTTGCAGTGCCCAATTCTGAAAAGGCATAATTTGTACTAAATAATTCAGAATATCATGCAGCATTTCCCGCAGATAATAGATCGCCCATAAAACCCATAAATCAAAAGAAAAGATTAACCAGGAAGCAACAAAGAGAGGTATTATTAACTTAGCCCCTTTTATGGCAAAAATTTTCTTAATCGTTTTGATGAATTCTTCTGAAAAAAACACCAAAATCGAACCAAAAAGAACAAGTAGAGTGAGCGTCAATAACATTTATTAGCTCCTTTTCTCAACATCTTCCAGTGCTTCCCAACGTGCATAAAATTGGGTTAATAAAGCTTCATCTTCAGCCAAGCCCTGATTTATCTTTGCTATGACCTGAGCTTCTTGTTGGTAAAATTTGGGATCAGCCATTTGCAACTGCAATTCAGCTATTTTTTCTTCCAATTGCTCAATTTTCTGTGGCAACTGAGCTAGCTCACGTTGCTCATTAAAACTTAATTTATTGGTTGCTACATTGCGTTTCACAATGGGTGCTTTGACTCCTTGTTCGCGCTGTTCCTGTTTCTTATGCATTTTATATTCATCGTAACCACCAACAAATTCATTGAACTGCCCTGCTTCTTCATACACTAAGACACTGGTCACCACCTCATTGATAAATGCCCTATCATGACTAATCAATATTAAAGTTCCCGGATAATCAACTAACATATCCTCAAGAAGCTCCAAAGTTTCAATATCCAAATCATTTGTAGGTTCATCCATCACCAACAAATTGACGGGTTTAGCAAACAGCTTGGCTAACAATAATCTGTTTCTTTCTCCACCTGAAAGCACAGAAACCGGCTGATTAAATCGTTCGGGTGAAAATAAAAATTCGCGCAAATAGCTGGCAACATGTTTTTGTTTGCCATTTATGGTTACATAATCTGCACCATCCCCCACATTAAACATGACGGTTTGATCTTCACGCAAGTGCCGACGCAGTTGATCAAAGTAGGCAACACTTAAAGAAGTACCCAACTTTATCTGCCCGGAATCAGGCTGTAATTCTCCAAGCAATAGGCGTACTAAAGTCGTTTTACCACATCCATTAGGGCCAATTATTCCAAACTTATCCCCACGAGTCAGTAATAAGGAGAAATCACGTAATATTGTTTTATCGCCTAGTGTATAATTCACCTGATTGGCTTCGATCACTACCGAGCCGGAGCGAGTTACATCAAGTGAAAATGACTTAACCTTACCTAATTGATTACGTCGCGCCTTATATTCTTCTCGTAAAGCCTTTAATGCGCGAACACGACCTTCATTACGTGTTCGTCGCGCTTTAATACCTGTACGAATCCAGGCCTCTTCCTCAGCCAATTTTTTATCAAATAAATCATTTTGCTTTTGTTCACTCAGACGAATCGATTCTCTTCTATCGAGATAGGTTTCATAATCACAATCATGCTGATAGAGCTTTCCTCTATCGATTTCCACAATTCGATTGGATACTTGGCTTAAAAACTCTCTATCATGGGTGACCAACAACACAGCACCCTTGAAATTTTTCAAGTAAGACTCTAACCATTCGATTGCTTCAATATCCAAATGGTTTGTCGGTTCATCTAAAAGTAATAAATCTGGCGTTGCGATTAATGCAGCCCCCAATAAGACACGACGTTTCATACCACCTGATAGATTATTCATCCGTTCGTGGGTGGCAATGCCTAAACGACTGGCCATAGTTTCGATTTGGGGCAACTTGTCCCAAGCATGTAAATTATCCATCTGTTGCTGACATGCGGCCAATTTTTCCATGTCACCCAATTGGGAAAGTTCATTAAATCGTGATAAAACCTCGCCTACTTCACCAAGACTTTTCACTAGAAAATGATAGACAGACTCTTCTCCGGTAATTGGAACTTCCTGGGTCAAACCAGCAACGCGCAAACCAGAAAGTTGATTAATTTGACCACTATCTGGAGTCAATTCACCTTGCAAAAGTTTTAGAAGCGTGGATTTACCCGCTCCGTTTCGCCCAACTAATGCGATGCAATCGTGGGGTTGGATCTGCCAATCGGCATTATCTAATAACTGATTTCCCGCAATATTGAGGGACACTCCATGAAGGGAAATAATACTCATACTCGAACTCTGACTATAAAGTTACAACCTGAATAAAGCAAAGCGAAAACCGAGCCTTTTGCTGTCATTGGATGACGAGGTTTTTGCTTTCGCTTCACCCAGACTACAATACTAATATTAGACTACTTTTTAAATGAATTTACTTTGAAGATAAAACCATTATACCGTCCATCTCGACCTGAGCACCACGGGGTAATGCAGAGACGCCTATTGCCGCTCTAGCGGGATAAGGTGCTGCAAAGTAACGGCTCATTGCTTCATTAATTAAAGGAAAATGGCGTAAATCGGTAAGGTAAACATTCAATTTCGCTATATGTGCCAAACTACCACCAGCAGCTTCACAAACCGCCGACAAATTTTCTAAAACTTGAGTAATTTGCAGTTTAATGTCTTCACTGCAAAGTTGCATGGTTACAGGATCAAGTGGTATTTGTCCTGATAGATAAACTGTATCACCACATTGAATGGCTTGTGAATAGGTTCCAATCGCTTCGGGAGCCAATTTTGTATTTATAGGTCGCATTAATTATCCCCTTGTTTTTTTCTATAAAGACGCATCACCACTTTATTTGCTCGCAACCTTCGCATTACCCGGGCCAGATGCGTTCTATCAACAACACTAATTGAGAAGGTAACTGCATTATGCCGACCATCACGTGGATCTACATTGATATTACCTATATTCGATCCTGACTCAGCAATAGCAGTTGCCAGCGCAGCTAAAACCCCACGCTCATTGATCACATCAACAGTAATATCAACCCAATATTCTCCTTCAACTTGTTCATCCCAACGTAAGGCAACAAATTGCTCCGGACTGGTTCGAGAATTTTTTAAAGTGGTGCAATCACTGCTATGAACAATAATTCCTCGGCCTTGTTGGAATTTTCCAACAATGTTATCACCAGGAATAGGTTGACAGCATTCGCCAAAATGAACCACCATTCCCTCAGTGCCTTTAATTGCCAAGGGTCGTGTTTTAATCCCTTTGTCTAACTCATTAGAGTCTTGGCTGACTACCAATCTTTTGGCAATTACCATCGCCATTTGGTTGCCTATACCAATCGCATAGAGCAAATCATCGATTGTTTTATAATGCAAGTCACTCAATAGCGCTTGCAATGATTCTGGTGGTATTTTGGCGTAATCGCTGGATAGTTCATTTAAGGATTGCTCAAGTAAACGTTTTCCTAAACTAATTGATTCGGTGTTTTGTTGGCTTTTCAGAAAATGGCGGATATTAGAGCGCGCTTTACCGGTAACTACAAAATTTAACCATGCCGGGTTAGGATGTGCACCGGCGGCAGTCACAATCTCAACGGTCTGACCATTGGATAAAGGAATGCTAAGGGGAACTAATTTTCTGTTGACTTTCGCTGCCACGCAACTATTACCTACCCCAGAGTGAACTGAATAAGCAAAATCAACAGGTGTCGCCCCTTTAGGTAATTCCATAATATGGCCTTTCGGGGTAAAAACGTATACCTCATCCGGGAATAAATCAATTTTGACGTTTTCAATAAACTCCAATGAACTACCTGTGCTGCGTTGCATTTCCAAGAGGCTTTGTACCCATTCTCTTGCTCGCAGTTGCGCTTCATTGACTTCAAGGCCAGATGATTTGTAAATCCAATGCGCAGCCACCCCATTATCAGCAACTTTATCCATATCACGCGTGCGAATTTGCACTTCCAGAGGAACTCCAAAAGGCCCAAATAGAGTGGTATGCAAGGATTGGTACCCATTTGCTTTAGGAATACCGATATAGTCTTTGAACCGTTGTGGAACAGGTTTATAGGTACAATGTAAAGCACCTAAAATGCGGTAACAGGAATCAATATCTTCAGTAATTACACGGAAAGCAAAAACATCGGTAATCTCAGTAAATGAGGCTTTCTTCTGGCGCATTTTTTTATAAATGCTGTATAAATGCTTTTGTCTACCGAATACTTGTTCATAAGGAATATTTAATTGCGCTAAAGCCAATTGCAAATCACGTTCAATCGTCTGGGTTAATTCACGCCGATTACCACGAGATTTTTCCACTGCAGATTTAATCGCTCGATAACGCATAGGATATAAAGCTTGAAATCCCAAATCCTCAAGACCAACATAAATCGAGTGCATTCCCAAACGGTTCGCGATGGGCGCGTAAATTTCGAGTGTTTCAATGGCAATTCGCCGACGTTTTGCATAAGGCATTGCACCAAGAGTTTTCATATTATGCAAACGATCAGCCAGTTTAACAATAATTACGCGGATGTCTTTGACCATAGCCAAGACCATCTTACGAAAATTTTCGGCCTGAGCCTCAGCTTTTGATTCGAATTTTATTTTGGTCAGCTTGGTAACACCATCAACAAGAGAGGTAATCTCTTCGCCGAACTGGCGTGTTAAATCTTCTTTACTCACGGAAGTATCTTCAACAACATCGTGGAGTAAAGTCGCCATGATTGTTTGATAATCCAGGCGCATTCGGGCAAGAATTAGGGCTGCTGCGACAGGATGAGTAATATAGGGCTCGCCGGAACGACGCATCTGACCATGGTGTGCTTTTTCAGCGACCAAGTAGGCTTGATAACATTTTTCTATTTGCGACTGCTCAAGATAGCATTTCAGCTCTTCATCGAGCTCCTTAAAGTAGCTCACGCAGTACTCCCTAGTATCTAACATGACCGTACCCCTTTACCCCTAAATTCACACCATTTAAGACGCCTCGAATAAATCATGATCCTTCATGATTCATTACATAGGAGAAGTGAAACGGAACCCGGAACATTTTAGTCAACTAAAAGCCTGGGTTCCGTTTCACTTCACCCAAGCCAAATGATTTTGTTATCTAAAAATTATTCTTTATCCAAAATTTCAGGGGTAATCAAACCTTCAGCTATTTCACGCAAAGCCACAACGGTAGGTTTATCATTTTCCCATTCAACCATAGGTTGATCGCCTCGAACTGCAATTTGGCGCGCACGCTTAGTAGCCACCATAACCAGTTCAAATCGATTCGCAACATTTTTTAAACAATCTTCAACGGTAACTCGCGCCATAATTCATTCTCCAGTAGCAAAACATCGCATTTTACTGCGATGACATCAGGAAAGAAAGCAATTTTGATTGTTTATTTATCTGCCGCTCAATACGTAAGCGGTTTGCAATAACAATCGCCTCCAATTCCATCGCCGCCTTTTCAAAATTATCATTAACGATTAAGTAATCAAACTCGGGATAATGGCTCAATTCATCTTGCGCTTTTCTCATCCGATCACTAATCACTTCATCCTTATCTTGCCGACGATCTAATAATCGTTGTTTTAAAACATCTAAAGATGGCGGTACAATAAAAATACTCACCGCATTTGGAAAGGAACGTCTAATCTGTTCCGCTCCTTGCCAGTCTATATCCAACACCACATCGATACCTTTTTGCAAACGCTCGGTAATTTGCTTCATCGATGTGCCATACAAATGATTAAAGACACAGGCGTGCTCTAAAAAAGCACTCTCATCAATCATACGTATAAATTCATTTTCATCAATAAAAAAGTAATTCACCCCATGCTGTTCACCAGGTCGCATGGCTCGCGTCGTATGCGAAATGGATACCTCGATATCCTCAAGGGACTCCACTAACTTTTTTACTAAACTTGTTTTGCCTCCCCCAGAAGGTGCTGCAACAATAAATAAATTACCCGAATAATCACCCACAATAATACTCACTCAATGTTTTGAATTTGCTCACGCATTTGTTCAATTAAAACTTTCATTTGCACCGCACTCTGAGTTAAATCCACAGAGTCAGACTTTGAACTTAGCGTATTCGCCTCCCTATTTAATTCTTGCATCAAAAAATCAAGACGTCTGCCTGCTATTTTATCGCAATTTAACGTCCGACTCACTTCATCAAGATGAGTCGTTAATCTATCGAGTTCCTCACTCACATCAATACGAGTCAAAATTAAAGCAATTTCCTGTTCTACTCGTGAATCCTGAACCTCCATCTTCACTGAGTGCAGCCGGGTCAATAACTTATCTTTAACTTGCTCTGCTTGTGTTGATACTATAGAGCGAGCATGCTTAATTTCTCGACCCAATTCACTTAACCGTGTCTCCACGTGCGCTTTTAATGCAGCACCCTCAGTAGACCGCATCTGCCTTAATTGCTCAATCGCTTCGTTAAATAAGGACAGCGCGCTTTCTGCTAAAGCCTCCACATCAGGTACACTGGCTTGGACTACACCAGGCCAAGAAAGAACACGACTAACCCCTAAATCGTTCGGCAAATGGTGTGATATGGAAAGTTTCTCCCCTAAATTCACTAATGCATTTACCATGCCTATATTTATAAGCATAGACTGATTATTGGAACTTGTATCTTGATATTTCAGCTGGCACTCCAATTTCCCTCGATTTATCTTATCTCGCAATAAAGAGCGTAATTGTGGTTCTATAAATCGGAACGATTCAGGCAAACGAAATGAAACATCAAGATAACGATGATTAACTGACTTGATTTCCCAACAAAAATGACCCTCTTCAATCTGCTTTTGCACTCGTGAGAAAGCCGTCATACTTTGAAGCATTGTAAATACCAATGAATAAACCTTGCGCGAATATACCCCAATTTCAAGCAATTGGAAAATAAAACATACTCCTTAAAGGATAGCAATTTAACAAAATCGAATAAAATTTCTACCTAATTCAAAAATATAAGTTCAATTCCTGAGCTGTTTTAAGTTGTTCGTGCCACTTTGCTTCACTCTGAACCTCAAAATGTGTTAATGCTCCCCGCCTTGTGGCATTCACCATGTCGGCCATAAAGAGAATTTTTAGGAGAGTGAGATGAATTGAAACAATATCTTAGCGATATGTGCTTGTGCTTTTCATTCAATTATTAGCAGTAATAATACTTATGACTCCCTTGCAATAACCTGTGAATATCAACAAATAACCCAAAGTAAGTACCCGAGTTAACGAATTGAACTCGGGACTAAAAATTATTTACTTGATGATGGTGATGTGACTGCTTCAGATGGCTGATTTTGAGACAACAACTCACTCATTTTTTCATTCATCCAACTCATAAGCGTCACCGCAGACATCACGCGCAGACCTCGCGGCACCCCCCCTTTGAAAAATATAGAAGCACCATGTGTTTCATAGAGTCTTTGGGTGGTCTTGAAAAATCCAGCTGGGTTTGTAGCGACGGAGGACTGTTGGGCTGTTTTCACCACATCAAATTGTTGTGAGGCCAATGTTGCACCCACTCCTGCCACTATCCCTGCGAGCAGCGATGCAAAGTAATCATTTGGATAATGCTCTTTTATTTTGTTTTTCAATGCAGGGGTCACCGCCAGAAAAAATGTAGAAAACATTCCTTCTCTCAGCATCGTTGCCATCATTCCTGTATAAAGACGAGACCAGCCACCTTGCCTCACCAAATCAGTTCCTGCCGAGAAGAAACTATTTTTTTGATGCGTCATCACCATTTCTGTAGGACAACTGATCAGCGCAGAACCTACCCCGGCAGCAAAAGCGCTAACCAATCTTTGACGATCAGACAACTCATATTTATTGCCGAAAAACCAATTCTGAAAAAAACGATTCAAACTTACTTGCACACTGGTTATAGGGATCATGCTGGCCGCATTTGGCAAAATACCTCGATACAAGACTTGTGGATTTAGCGTGAAAGGCTCTCCTCTTTGCATTCGCGTTTTTATCGACCACAACGGGTGATCGACCAACACTTCAAAAGCACCTGTAACGCTTCCTGAGAAGATGCTTTGGAACACACTGAGATTTTTTTTCTTTTCTTTAGGGGGCATGTCTTCTTTATAGGACTCAAATTTAGCTTGGGTCATAATATTCTCCAATAGTTGATTCAAATAAATTCATTACCCGCTTGTCCCACCTCCCTAGAGAGGCGCGGATAATGAAAGACCGCCCTAGGGAAAGGAAGGCAAGAAAATCACTAAAGAAGAAATAATATTTTGAGAGGCAACTAAATCGCAGACAAACAGCGTGCTCGCAGATAAATCTGCAAAACGTGCAACACTGATTTCATGACTACGATAGTTCATAATGAATTTTTATTTTAAAATTGGATCTTGAACATAGCACGATGAATCATTGTTATTCAAGATGTATTTAAAGAATTTTTTTGTAGTAAAGCACCACTATGTGTTTATAAATTTACCCTCCGTTTTAGCTTTTATTGTTTATTTTCAGAAAAAATGAAACATCTTGATAATAAATCAATAATCACTTCTTTATTTATATCACGCTACTTTAGGATGCAACTCAGGAAGTTAAGCGCTATAATTCTCAATTTTGCGAGGATTATCCAATGCGCCCAAGTAACCGTGAAGCCAATCAACTACGCCCTGTTAAATTAACCAGAAATTATACCAATCACGCTGAGGGCTCTGTCCTTGTTGAATTTGGGCAAACCAAAGTATTGTGTAATGCCTCTGTAATTGATGGAGTTCCCCGTTTTATTAAAGGAAAAAACCAAGGTTGGGTTACCGCTGAATATGGCATGCTTCCGCGTGCGACACACAGTCGTACAGAACGCGAAGCAAGCAAAGGAAAACAAGGTGGTAGAACTATGGAAATCCAGCGCCTTATTGGTCGCTCTTTGAGAGCTTGTGTTGATTTAAAATTTTTAGGTGAAAATACAATAACCCTAGATTGCGATGTGATTCAAGCAGATGGAGGTACAAGGACAGCAGCCATTACTGGCGCTTGTGTAGCAATGAGAGATGCAATCAATTGGATGGTTGAGCGAGAAAAAATACGTAAAATGCCTGCATTTCATTATATTGCTGCGGTTTCTGTGGGACTTTATCGAGGCCAAGCTGTACTCGACTTGGATTATGCAGAAGATGTCCTGGCTGAAACCGATATGAATATTGTGATGAACGAAGCTGGACATTTCATTGAAGTTCAAGGAACTGCGGAAGACAGACATTTTAACCGCGATGAATTAAACACGATGCTTGCACTTGCTGAGCAGGGTATACCGCAATTAATTGAATTACAGAAAAATGCTTAGTTACTTAGCCACTCTCTAGGAATACGTCATCCTGAACGTAGTGATCTCCAGTGTGTCGCAGAGCATGATGATTAAGTGCGATGCTGCAACCAGGAGATCCTTCGCCATAACTCCTCAGGATGACGGTCGTAAATCATGACCTTTCAAGAAAACCTTTAAAATATGTTTTTATCAATAGCCACCTCACGTGCCGTATGAGTGGAAATAATATTTTTTTTCACCAGCTCTGTTAAATGCTGATCCAAAGTTTGCATTCCTTTACCCTGGCCTGTTTGAATGGAAGAATACATTTGAGCCACTTTATCTTCGCGAATTAAGTTTCGTATTGCGCCAGTGCAAATCATGATTTCCAAAGCAGCAACTCGCCCACCTCCATTTTTTTTCAATAGCGTTTGTGCAACTACAGCTTGCAATGACTCAGACAACATGGAACGTACCATGGATTTTTCTTCGGCGGGAAACACATCGATAATCCGGTTAATGGTTTTAGTTGCCGAATTAGTATGCAAGGTCCCAAACACCAAGTGTCCTGTCTCAGCAGCAGTCATGGCTAAACGGATCGTTTCCAAATCACGCAATTCCCCCACCAGAATCACATCAGGATCTTCACGCAGTGCAGAACGCAAAGCAGCATTAAAACTCAGTGTATCTCGATGAACCTCGCGCTGATTGAGTAAGCACTTTTTACTTTGATGTACAAATTCTATTGGATCCTCAACAGTTAAAATATGATCGTAGCGACTGGAATTAATGTAATCGATCATGGCGGCCAAAGTAGTACTTTTTCCTGACCCTGTTGGACCAGTAATAAGCACTAATCCTTTAGGGTAACTGGACATTTCCTCGAAAATAGAGGGTAATCCCAAATCGCTCATACTTAAAATTTCAGAAGGAATAGTACGAAAAACAGCGGCTGCACCACGTAATTGATGAAATACGTTCACCCTAAAGCGAGCCAAATTGGTTATTTCAAAGGAAAAATCGGTTTCCAAACTCTCTTCAAACTCTTTCCTTTGCCTATCATTCATCACATCATAGATGATTTTTATTACTTCCTTGTGTTCCATGGCCGGCAAATTAATTTTACGTAAATCCCCATCCACACGAATTAAGGGAGGCAATCCCGCAGAGATATGTAAGTCCGAAGATTTATTTTTTACTGAAAACGCTAATAATTCTGCTATATCCATTGTTTGGTTCATCCTGATTATTTAACAATAACAGATTGGGGCATAGTGCATTGATCGTCAAATCACTCATTGATCTTAATTAAATAATTCAACAAGTCAATTTCTAAATTTTTAATAAGAGCCATGTTTAGAGATTACCCGCTTTGCTTGGGATGAATCTCCCAGCAAACCAAGTAACACTCGGCAAACATTGTTTCTTTTGCTATTGTTGAGGTTTTCCAAATGTATTTAAATGATCATGAGTCTTCAACACAGTCTAAATCAAATAAAACAATTAATCACACAAACCGAACTGGAATGTGGAAGAAAACCAGGAAGTGTTTTAGTGCTCGCTGTGAGTAAACAACAAAGTATCGAGGCGATTCGCGAATTATTTCAGCTTGGGATCACTCATTTTGGAGAAAGTTATTTTCAAGAAGCCCAATCAAAAATCAATGCTTTAAAAAATTTACCCATATGCTGGCATTTTATTGGCCCTATTCAAAGTAATAAAACCAAAGGCATCGCCACTTTGTTTGACTGGGTCCACAGTATCAGCCGACTTAAAATTGCGAACTATCTCAATGAATATCGCCCTAGCAATTTAGACCCACTCAATATTTGTTTACAAATTAATCTGGTAGATGAAGAAACTAAATCTGGAATTCCTCCGGAACATGCTGCTGAACTCGCTTTGGCAGTAAGTCAACTTCCGCATCTCAAGCTAAGAGGCTTGATGACTATTCCTCCACCGCACAAAGAGATGCAAGCACAATATGATTTATTTATTCAGCTCAATCAACTCATGCATTCCCTCAATCAAGAACTTGGTCTGGACATGGATACTTTATCCATGGGAATGAGTCATGATTTTGTCCCTGCAATTAAAGCAGGTGCCACCATAGTCCGAGTTGGCCAAGCATTATTTGGTGAGCGACAAAAATAAGGCAACACGATATAATCTTGCAAAATCAGTTGCTTCAGGGGAAAAATATGTCGGGTCTTATCGCAGTGACACTTTTTGTTGTTTCTTTATTTTTTTCACTGGTTATCTTCAGTTTATGGATTCGTATTGCCTTGCGGTATTTGCGTGTTAGCGCACTTCATCCAGTAAACCAACTCATTTTTAAAATGACAAATCCCATAGTCAATCCAATACAACTTCTATCAAAACAACCCTATAAGCCAGGCCAAAAATATGATGTCCCAGCGTTTATTACCTTATTTTTGGTTGAATTATTAAAAATCATCTGCATTAGCCTTCTTGCCTTACAGGGGTTAATCCCGATTGGATTTATACTGCTTTATATCATTGCTGACTTGATCCTTCAGCCTTGCGACATTTTATTTTTTGCCATACTCATTCGCGTCATCATGAGTTTTGTCAATCCCAATTGGCAAGGTCCAATTGCAGACCTCTTACGCTTGTTAACAGAACCTTTGTTAAAACTTGGTAGAAAGATTGTTCCTGACATTTCCGGTTTTGATTTTTCTCCTTTCATCATTATAGTCTTATTGAAAATTATCACCCTGTTTATTAGGGCAAACCTACCCTGGAGATTATTATAAAAGCAACTATACTTATTTTTATGCAGAGGATTATCAGGATTAAATTATGAAATTGACGTACCTCAGTAGTACTGGCTTTGCATTAATCATCTTACCTTTTAGTTTATTTGCTGATACCCAATCCTATTATTGTCCCCAGAACCACGGATACATTAATATCGGTATGACACCTGATGAAGTCATTGCAGCCTGTGGTCAACCAGTGAGCCAACAAGAATCAAATCAGCCGGTACTCCAAAAAATTCCCGTGCAACAACTCATTTACAATAACATGGGAACGAGTACTGCTTTTTATGGAGTATGGAATATACCCACAGGTAGCGGCGGGGTTCAGCTTGAAGTTGATATTGTGAACCAAAAAGTACGCTCCATTAAAATGAATGGTTCAGATAGTAATTCCGTTTCGGTCTGTCAAGGAGCAAACATTCAAGCCGGCGATCCTGTCCAAAAAGTATATTATGCGTGCGGTTCTCCTTCTATAGTAAATAATTCATTTATCAATGAAGTGGTACCCACAGCAGAAAAACCCCAAATCTGGATCTATCAACCTGGGGAGTATCAACCTTCCGTAACCATGACTTTTGTTAATGGGAAACTGCAATCCATTCAATAATTCTATTTTTAACAAATCACAGTTCAATACTATGGTAAGTTAAAAAAATAAGATACACTCTCAAGATTTTGGCGTAGAGATACATCATTCTCGATGTACCTTTTTTTCTTTGATATTTATGAGGTAAGACTCGACATGACTGCAAGCATAGATGAAATCACTATTGCATATAATGAAAATGGGACAGAAACAGTTAAAGAGCTGGATAAGAAAGTATTAAGCAAAGGAGCCTGGACTACTATTATGTTTAAATACCAGGATTGGGATAACGCGCAAAATGATTTTGGTCCAGTTAAATTTTCAATTCGCCGTTATCAAAAACGTAATAATCAATACTGGCAAAAATCTAAATTTAACATTTCCAGTGCGGAACAAGCACAAAAAATTATCGATATTCTCAATGATTGGTTGAAATAGTTTGCCTGCTACACCATTTTTTTATGATTGGACTTAAAATAAATACTCTTCCAACCTCCTGATTATAGTTCATTACCTATCAGAAAAATTTCATTGTAAGTCATTATAAATAAAATATTTTTTTAATTTAAACCTCAAATTAACCCTTGGGTTATGGGTATTTTTTACTCACCTCAAACACTTATATGCCCATAAAAAAAACCCAGAGATCTAATTTTGTTCGATTTATTCATATTTGTTAAGGTTGAGTTAATTTTTGAGCCGTATAATGGAGATTAAATTTAACAACTAAGATAAGATATAGCTATGCAGACTAAAACAGAAACTCCTAATGTAAAAAGTGGGCAACCAACTGTAACTGCACCGGTAGTTACACCAAGAAAATTATTGGCTTTTCCAAACTTGCAAAATATGCCATGGGTAGCACCAATGGATCTTGTTAAAGCCAAGATGGCCAAAAATGGGACTTATACTCCCTCCTTTTGGCAGAATCCTATGTTTACATCAATGATGAAAGGAATTTACAATCCAGCAATCATGCAAAGTCCTGTATTTACCTCAATGATACAAAGCATGTGGGATGTAGCAAGTAAAACCGCAAGTACTCCTTGGTTTCCGCCAATGCAGGTAGTAAAACAAAAATTACAAACACCGAAATTCGATTCACCAGTAGTACCGGTAACAAAACCAGTAGCACCAGCTCCAAAACCAGTTTCGGTTACGCCACCACCAGGGAAAAAGGGCGGTTCCTTTCCTGCATGGATCCCTTCTTTAGAGCAAGTACACCAAGGTTTATGGAGTGGATTAAATTTCTCAACCGTTGCACTGTTCACAAGCGGTGCTATTGTATCCATTCAAAGTCCGATAAAAACTGTATTAGTTAATTTAACTAAGGACAAAACCATTTTACCCCCATCTGCATGTCAAGCTGGGAAATTGGGTATGATTAGAGCACTGTATGCTGGAACTTCAGCTTCTCTTTCAGGTTCTTTAATAAGAACAGGTTATGTTACTGGTGCTAAAGGCGGCAGCAAACCTGTAGAAGAAGCGATTCTTAAAGATGAGGCCGGTAAAGAAGAAGGTAAAAAATACGCTACTGCGGGTTTAGGGTATGTCATGGCAATGGCACTAGGTGATATTGGGGCAACGCAAATATCTGAATCATTGTCTACGTTGCAAAAAGCAGGAATTCTTCCTAAAAATTTTAAATGGAAGACTGTTCCCAATGCATGGAACTTGATGATGGGTGGCTTTGCCCCAAGGTATGTTTCAGGAATGGTTAATTTTGGTGCGTTATGTGTTCTTGAAGAGGTCATAGCGAAAAATTTACCAGACCATAAAGGGAAGCATTTTACCGCTGGGATGTTGAGCGGTATGTCTGCTGCATTTTTTGCTTATCCATTTACCGTATTTAAAGATTACACCTTGGTAAGATCTACGGTGACAGCAGAGGGAAATCTAAAAAGTGCAAGCTCGCTTAAATTAACAAAAGATTTATTTTTTGCCTTTATAAGTAGTCCCGGAGCTTCAGCGAAATCTTTCGGAGAAATGGCTCTAAAACAAGTTCCAATACGAATGGGCTTAACCGGCGTCATATTTGCTCTAGTTGCTGGTGTTGGTGAGGCTATGGGTCAAGAACCCTTAAAGAAAGTGGTTCCAGAGGAATATCAACCATCATCATCGCCAGGAAGATCCAGACATGCCCTGTTTGCTACTAAGACTGAAACAACTCCTCGAATTGAAGAGCTTCATGAGGATACTGATGAGCAGACAAAGACACAAACTCCAGGGTCTGGTCCGGGTAATTCAACAAAAAATTAAGTAACAAATCCACTGAACAAACCATTTTATTTTTATAAAATGGTTTGTTCTGCAAGAAAATAGTGTATGATAGTATTGCAATGTGCAATTTTGAATCACACATTGCAATATTTACTTATTAAAGGATGAAATATGATGTCACGCAATTTTCTTGGATTTTTTGCTAAACCTGCCAAAGCCGTTTTTGAAACGACTCTTTATTCTGTTGGTGCAGCAGCATTAGGTACCGGTTTTTATCGTGCTGGAAATTATATTAATGAGCAATTTAAGCCGCAACAGGAGAATCTTAGAAATCAGCCAAGGAATCAACCTGAGTCTGATCACCGAGATAATTCACATCAATCTGAGATGAAAATCGGAATTTAAATATAATTGAGGGATGGTGTAGTCAAATTCAATTGACCAACACCACTCCAAAAAATTTAATGAAAAACTCAAACAACCTTTATACCCATTCCAGACCAGGATGAGAACGCTCAAAGTATTTTTGAACCATTGCGTCTGAAACCAAATCCAAACGTGCTGGATGCCATTGAGGATTTTTATCTTTATCAATCAATAAAGCCCTAACCCCTTCATAAAAATCATGATCATGCATAAAATGACTCACCATGTCATAGTCCATTTGTAAGCATTGCGCTAAAGATAACCCTTTTGCCTTTTGTAATTGAGCCAAAGTCACTTTAAGACTCAAAGGAGATTTTTGAGCCAAAGTATTATCAACCGCCTCAGCCCATACTGTATTAGCACTTTGTAACGATCCTCGAATCATTTCAATTGTGGGATGCGCAAAACAAACATCAATCAAAGGTTTAATTTGGCTGATCTCTTCTGTAGAGGCCACAAAAGAAAAACGCTGTAAACATTGATTGACCTGCTCAAATGCATCCGCCGATAAATCTTCATTCATCAATGCGTCAAATAAAGCAGGCATTTGTTCTGATGATACTATTTTTTTAACCAGTCCGGTTTTTACAGCATCATGAGCACCTAAACGATTACCTGTCAAACCCAAATAAATACCTAAATAACCTGGGCATCGTGCTAATAAATAGCTGGCGCCAATATCAGGAAAGAAACCGATGCCTGTCTCAGGCATAGCAAATACAAAACGCTCACTGGATATTGGGTGACTGCCATGCATGGAAATTCCCACGCCGCCCCCCATAACAATCCCATCGATTAGAGAAATATAGGGTTTGCCAAAATGATGAATAAAATGATTTAACCGATATTCGTGCCAAAAAAATTGCATTTGTTCTGCATCATTGACTTGGCCAGAAAAATATAACGAACGTATATCCCCTCCAGCACAAAAAGCATTCCCAGGAGCTGCCCGCACGATCACCGCATGAATCGACTCATCCTCTTTCCAAAGACTTAATTGTCTTTGCATATTCAGAATCATATTTAAAGTCAGTGCATTCAAAGCCTTGGGCCTATTCAATGTGATGACACCCAATGAACCTTCTTGGTTAAAAAGTACTTCGTCAGTCATAATTATTTTCCTTTGAACTGAGCCATTCGTTTATCTAGAAATGCTCTAACACCCTCTTGTTTGTCTTCAGAAGCACAGACCTTAGCGAAGTGAATGGCTTCCAGATGCAGGGCATCAGTCAAAGACAAATCATAACCATGATCAATAACTTCCATAACCCCCGCTACAGCAAGTGGAGCCATACTTAAAATTCCCTGCAATAAACTTTTCCCCTGCTCTAACATCATTTCTGGTTCAACGACTTCACTCACTAAACCCCAATGTAACGCAGTTTCTGCGTTGATAAATCGTCCAGTCAAGCAGAGATCTAAAGCACGTCCTTTGCCAATTAAACGAGCTAACCGTTGGGTGCCACCATAACCAGGGATAACACCTAGTTTCACTTCAGGCTGACCAAATTGTGCTTTGGTTGAAGCGATTCTTAATGTTGCAGAAATAGCTAATTCGCACCCCCCGCCAAATGCAAACCCGTTCACAGCAGCTAATGATGGCTTGCCTAAAGTTTCCAAAAGTCGAAATACCTCCTGTCCGCGACAAGCAAACTCATAACCTGTTTGTGCAGTACATTCTGCCAATCGGTTAATATCCGCACCAGCGCAAAAAGCTTTACCATTTCCAGTAATCATTAATGCCTTAACTTTGGGGTTTGTTTTTGCATAATGGAATGATTCTTCTAAAGCATCCAATACTTCTGAACTTAAAGCATTTAACTTTTCAGGTCTGTTTAAAGTTAAAGTTAAAATTCCTTGATTATCCAGATCTTGTTCTATTAAATTCATTCATTGACTCCTTTTCTATAGAAATATATCGTACCTAAAGCATTGTAGTCTGGTATGGTGAGACGACTCTTGTCATCCAGACTTTAAACAGACACATCAGCACAAAAAGTGTTCTTCATCCAAAGTTGCTTTAGCAACAATTTCTCTCATGATTTCATTAGTGCCTTCAAGAATTTGATGGACTCTTAAGTCCCTAAATATTCGCTCGATCTGATAATCACGTAAATATCCATAACCACCATGGATTTGCATCGCCTTATCGCAAATATGGAAAGCAACATCAGTAGCCAAACGTTTCGCCATGGCACAATATAAAGGGACATTAGGATCATTTTTATCCATAGCACTTGCTGCTCGGTAAACCATTAAACGTGCTGCTTCATAATCAGTTAACATATCTGCAAAATAAAAACGTAATGCTTGCATTTCAGTAAGTGGTTTGCCAAATTGTTTCCGCTCATGCATGTAGCTTTGAGTCAAGCGCAAACAAGCAAGCGCCCCCCCCAATGAACACGAAGCTATATTGATCCGCCCCCCATTTAATGCATTCAATGCAATTTTAAATCCCATCCCTTCATCACCCACGCGATTGGCGACAGGTACACGGCAATTTTCAAAAAAAACCATACTGGTAGGTTGACTATGCCAACCCATTTTTTTCTCCAATTTGCCAAAATTTAAACCTGGTGTATTTTTTTCAATTAATAAGCAGCTTATTCCGTGATGGGATGAATCACCAGTTCGAACCATACATAAGTAGACATCACTCACTGAACCTCCTGAAATAAAGGCTTTGGAACCATTCAGCACATAATAATCTCCATCTCTTACTGCCTTAGTTTTCAGAGACGCCGCATCTGAACCGGATTCAGGTTCAGTCAAGCAATAACTGCCAATAAGTTCCATGGAGGTTAATTTAGGCCCCCATTTCATTCGTAATTCAGAATGAGCATACCGATCAATTAAAGAGATTACCATGTTATGAATAGAAAGATAGGCGCTCGTACTGACACACCCTGTTGCCAGTTGCTCAAACAATAGTGCAGAGTCTAAACGGGTTAATTGAGCTCCGCCAATATCCTCCCTGGCCATCATCCCAGCCATTCCTAGTGCAGCAGCTTCACGTAAAACATCCACAGGAAAATAACTCTCATCATCCCAACTATCAGCCATAGGAGCTAATTTGGTCCGTGCAAAATCAGCTGCCATCTCACGAATAGCGATATGTTCTTCTGTGAATTCAAAATCCATAAACTGTCCTTAGAAAATTCGTTTAAATGTATTATTATTGCGAATTTTTACCATCCATGAAAGAGATATGCTTCGAAAATTATCCAGAGCATTTTATGAACGTGATACCATCATGGTTGCCAAAGAACTTTTAGGCAAATATCTTATTCATAATCCATTGGGAGTGGAGTATGTAGGACGGATCGTCGAAGTCGAAGCGTACCTTGGACAGCATGATCTGGCATCCCATTCCTCTAAAGGCCTTACCCAAAGAACAAAAGTCATGTTTGGACCAGCAGGTTATGCTTATATCTATCTAATCTATGGGATGTATTACTGTACTAATGTCGTCACAGAAACTGAAGGTAGCGGTTCTGCAATTTTGCTGCGTGCTATTGAACCCATTAAAAACATTCAAGGAAAAACGCAAGGACCTGGGTTGCTTTCAAAAGCGATGCATATCGATAAAGCACTAAACCAACATGATCTAACCAGCGATACATTTTATATTGCCGAAGAAGAGCAGCAACAAGAGTTTACTATTGTAGAAAAACCAAGAATTGGTGTTCATTATGCAAAAGATTGGGCAGACAAATTACTGCGCTTTTATATAAAAGATAATGCTTTTATTTCCAAACCATGATGATATGATTGCAACCGTTTAGCGCTCTTGAAAAGAATAAGAATAATCACATGGAAACTCTTGCGGCACCTATAACTCGCAATCAAAACTCGCTTGCTGTACTCAAAGAGTACTTTGGTTTCGATTCGTTTAGAACACCTCAGGAAGACATTATTAATGATGTTATTGCTGGACACGATGTTCTTGTTTTAATGCCCACCGGCGGTGGAAAATCCCTATGTTATCAGATCCCAGCTATAGTAAGACCAGGAATAGGCATCGTTGTTTCGCCATTAATTGCTTTAATGGAGGATCAGGTAACTGCCTTAAGATTACAAGGAATTCGCGCTGCTTATTATAATTCCTCTTTAACCAGTGAAGAGGCGAAAAATGTATTGATGCAATTACATCATGATGAATTGGATTTATTGTACATTGCTCCTGAGCGCCTAATTAACGCATCGTTTTTAGAACGATTAAAAGAATGCCATATCGCACTTTTTGCGATTGACGAAGCTCATTGTATCTCTCAGTGGGGTCATGATTTTCGTCCTGAATATGCAGCTCTAGGAGTTTTAAAAACCCATTTTCCTAATATCCCAATTATTGCTTTAACTGCAACTGCGGACAAACAAACACGTCAGGATATAGTTAAACAATTAAATTATACCCCTAAAAAATACATTGCCTCATTTAACAGACCGAATATTCATTATAAAGTTGTTCATAAAACCAATGCCGTCAGGCAATTAAATCAGTTTTTACAAACAGTGGAACAACAATCGGGAATTATTTACTGTGGAACCCGTACGGGCGTAGAAAATCTTGCAAAAAAACTACAAGAAATGGGGTTTAAAGCCCGTGCTTATCATGCCGGACTGCCGCACAAAGAACGCCGAGAAGTACAAATGTTATTCAGGTATGATCGTATTGACATCGTTGTTGCTACGATTGCTTTTGGGATGGGGATTGATAAACCTAATGTTCGTTTTGTCGTTCATCACGATCTACCTAAAAATATTGAAGGATACTATCAAGAAACCGGGCGTGCGGGACGTGATGGCCTACCAGCACAAGCACTTTTACTTTATGATGCTGCAGATAGTGCTCGATTGCGCTCCTGGATTATAAACAATCCGCTTGATGAACAAAGACGAGTGGAAAACAATAAGCTCAACCACATGCTTGCTTTTGCTGAAGCATCGCATTGCCGTCGCCAAATTTTATTGCGTTATTTTGATGAAGTATGTGATACAGAATGCCAATATTGTGATGTATGTGATAATCCACCAACAACCTCTGATGCAACAGAGGATGCGCGAAAACTCTTGTCTTGTATTTATCGTTTACGGCAAAATTATGGTTTAACCCATACCATAGATGTATTACGTGGCAGTTCTTCGGATAAAATAAAACAATATGGTCATGAACAACTCAGTACTTTTGGGATTGGTAAAGATAAGTCAGCCCAATACTGGAAACAGCTGGCCTGGCAACTTATTCATAAAGAGTATTGTATACAGGATATGAACCATTTTAATGTTCTTAAATTAACTCCTAAAGCAATTCCTTTACTAAAGGGTGAAGAAAAAATATCATTGACCCTGGCCAATACCGATATAAAAAGCAATAAAAAGAAAACCAAAGAACGGCGTTCAATTCAGACAACAAACAGCCCGCTGTTTGAACTGCTGCGAATTTTAAGACGTAAACTGGCCGATGAAGAGAACAAACCACCTTTTATGATCTTCAGCGATGCAACCCTCCATGCAATGGCAGAGACCAAACCTCGAAACCAGGAAGAGTTACTCGCAGTACCTGGTGTAGGTCAACACAAACTGGCACACTATGGAAGCCAGTTCCTAAACGCATTGAACGAATATAATGAATAGGATATCCTAACTTTATTGGCTTATTATTGGCCATTTTTGCTGTACTATTAATACGTACTCGAAAGGTGAAATTTGGCGCACGATGCGCCAAATACTGCCGTTCTCTAATATAGGCCAAGCACTAATACAAGGACTAGTAATTATGGGGCTGAAAGAAATAATCACTGAGGTTGAAAAAGAGGTTGGCCTATTTTCACAAAAATATAAAACCATGGAAGGAGGCCATACCTACACCATTCCATTTTCTCAAAAACCTGCCCAACAACTCCTGACTTCATTAGGAGGGATGAAGGATCCAAGCGCCATACTTTCAAGCCCTACACCAGCGATTCACACTTCGGGTAACGCAGATGTTACGATAAATGGTTTTACTGCTAAAACAACCGATAAAAAATTAATAATCACTGGAAAGCGTCTTGATCACTTGCTACACAGCGGCAAAATATATGTCAATACAGCGCTTTTTCCTGCGGGTTTGTACCAAAAAGTCCTACTTGAAAAACTGGCCGGGAAGAAAAAAGAGGCGTTACCGTTAGAGGCTAATGGAATTCACTGGGAAAATCTTGCGGTTGGAGTATGTCATGTCCAAGAAATTGATTTGCTCGTTGATACCATTATGAGCACTCACAAAAGAGCCCATACCACAGTTCGTATAGGAAAAATCGAGGAAAATAACCCGAGCTTGCTTTTGCTTTCAAGTCCTTGCTTGAATCTCAGCGGTGGACTTGACAATCATCTGGATAAAGAATCTCAGATCCGTTTTATTGAAGGAATGTTTTACAACCTTTTTGATGCGGTACAAAAGGAAGGACGCCAATACATCGCAATGCCTGCAGCCGGTTTAGGCGCGCACGGTGGTAAACCCGAAATGTATTTTGCGGCCTTAATGAAAGCAGCCAAAGCATTTCCTAAGTTAAACCTCATTTATCATCCTAATGATCATGAAAAATCCTTTGATAAGGCATTAAAAAAAGCAAAACTGGAGAATGTAGTTAAAACAACTAAAAATGTGATTTTTATTGCAGAGAGACTTAACCAACTGGGTAATCCTTGCGCCTTGCATATACCCGCAGATAGCGACGTTATTTATGGATTATCTGATATAGGAGGACCATGGAAATCGCCTCCTTCTAAAAGGCATCTTTTGTTTTTAAATAAAAAAAATGAAACCAGTCAAACTTATATAGGCGCGCTCTCAACTGCACCCTTAAATAGTTTTGGCGTTAATCCCCAAGCTTACGCAACAATTATAGAGCGCAATTTAGGAAATTCTCTCGATACACCATTAGGCAAAGAGATTAAAGATACTATTTCCATTCACATCACAACACAGCAACCGCCCTCCATTTCAGAACATGGAATCGAGCCCTCTATCCAAGTACAAACTGGGAACCAAGCAAAAAGCAATGCTAAAATTACCGGAGAACAGCTAAATAAAATTTCCATAAATCCAACTGATGAGAATAAGGTCCTCACCCCCCCGAAAGCATCTGTTGCTCCTGATCCCATTCCGGAGCTACCAAAATCCTCTCAACCCACAGCAATTGAAGAAGTTCCCTCTTCAAAACCTATAGTTCAAGAGCAATTTTTTCAACAAGCTTCCAGCTTGCCCACTAATTCATTTGATCCAACAAGAATAATTTCTTCCCCAGCTCAAAATGGTCTCTTCTCTCCACCTAAGGAATCGGTACAACCTAAAACTCAATCAGCTTCTTCCTCCTTGAGCGAGCAACAGCTGCAGGAAATTAATCGAACCATTGATCAATTAACATTGGAAATCGAAAGTTGTTGGCCTTATCCCAATAAGGCTTTAAAACAAATCAAAATAGACGCTCTAAGTGCATTAATAACCCATACAGAGACGATGAGTATTTCTAATGCCATTGCAGCAATTAAAGAAGAATTTCCAAGAGTTGCTGAGGGAACTTTGAGTACACGCACAGCTGCTTTGTTAGACCGACTGGAACATTCCACTAAGAATTTGGAAATACATTAGAATGATTACTTGCAGGTCGTGCAAAGGCCCGACCTGCCTCAGCTATTTTTGTCCATGAATTATCTAAGCGACACAGGATGCAGGTTACGCGTATGCTGCCTTTAACTAAGGTAATATCAGCTCGCCTTGGGCATTAAAACGGAATCGATTTTGATCCCAGCCTTGTCCAAAGAGTCTTAGCACTGAGCTGTAATAACTATCCGCAGTCAACTCCACTGCTTCAACACGTTGTCTTTGTATTGCGAGCTCAGGAGGATTATTTGCTAATAAGGGTAACAGAGCAGCAGTAAAACCAATAGAGCCTTTTCCTTGCGTTTTACCACTGACAATATCAATTTTTTCTGGGGGATAACCCAATTGTTGTGTCAAATTAATAAAAGGTAAAAAATGTTTTATCAATTCTGCTGCTTGAGGTGCATCCTGAGCTAACATTCCTACCCATAGATAGACCCGAATTGCATTATAACTACCCACATTAGGGGACTTCAGATCAGGCTGCCAACCACTATTCTTTTTCCAAATAGCCCAATCCGGTGCAAACCCTTTAGGAGAAGTTTCTAATAACAAACGTCTGCTATTACGCTCAATAACTCTCCATTTACTATTTAATTTGGCAAATCGAGCAAATAACTGTGGAGGTAAATAACTTGGATTAACTCGCCAAGTTTTTTTAAAATTAAATCCAAATTGACCTGGAAGTACCATAAGTCCAAAACCCGGAATTTGAACTACTTCTTCTTTAAGAATACGTTTGAGCAGTTCTTTACCCAAAGCATCATACCGCTTATTTTTCCACAAACGTCCTGCTTCAAGTAAATCATAAGCAATCCATAAGTCCGAATCAGCCGCCGAATTAGTGTCTAAAACAGTCCATTTCTTATTGGAATTTTGTCCCCATTCCCATGCAGGTAGCCGTTTTGTCAAATCACCCGCAGCAAGATTGTTTTGAGTCCAATGTAATAATTTGTCAAACATAGGTTGATCATTGGCAACCAAAGCAAAAAACAATCCATAACTTTGCCCTTCGGATGTTGTTTTTCTTTCTGGAAGTTGTGGATCAATGACTCGCCCATCCACGCTGATGTAATACTGCTTAAATTTATCCCAAATTGGCCATTGCGTATTTGCAATGGCATTTGAAATAGACATTGTAGACAGGATCCATAACAACAAAAATTTTTTATTTTTTGATTTAGAAATCACGCTTTATCCTGTTGACTACCTTTTAATCGACGACGATTAATAACTGCTAAACCATTCCAAATCAAAAAGGTCACTACTATCGCAGCTAAAAGAGACAAAAGCGCCAAATTGATAGGATGTTTTTGCAATGATAACCAAAAACGCTCCACCCATGGTAAATAACCGAGATGGTAGATCTTGCCTACTCTGAAACTATCAATTCCAGAATTACGAATTACAGCGAGCGAACCAAAGACTTTATCAACATTTTTATTGTTAGATAGTGCATTATTGAGTAATTCAAAGCCCTGCTGATTTTCTGCCAATAGAATAATAATACTGCGCTTATTGTTAAAGGGAGATTGAATGCCGAGAATTGCTGCCAAAGAACCCATGGCAGTAATCGTAGTTTTACTCTCAGCAATGCTGAAAGGAGTCTCGCGATGTATATCAGGCATCGTATTGTTATTTAGAGGTTTTTTAATCCAATCCTGTGTTTTATTGATCAACAAATTGAGATCTTCATTATTTTTAAGCTCTTTGGGTAAAGACCCGATAATTAAAAGATCTGCATCTTTATTTTGAACCTGAGACCAATCATCTGTCAAAGTCATCGATAGAACAGGATAACCTGTTGCTGCACCAATATTGCCCATAACATTTAATAAGGTACTTAGAGCTTCAGGCTGTGATTGCGGATCAATGTATACTATTGTTTGCGAGAGATCAGCCAGGATACTGAAAGGATAGCCTGAACTCATAAAAGCATTTAAATTAGGCATCGTGATGAAATGAGAATAATTAGATAAATTCAAAGTGGAAGAACGATCAATAAGCCCTGAATTGTTAACAACCTGATAGGTAATGCATTGATCATTTTGCATTCCTCCAGCAATTTGAGTCCCATATGCAAAATCAAAAGTGAATTGGTTGTGTGCTCCTAAATGTGCTGGAATATAGAGTGTTTGACTTGTTTCAGCCATATTATCAGCAAAAGGATGTTCCTGATGCGACTCCAACTGATAACTTTTCACAAAAGAACCATTCAAGCCAATATTCAATTGTGACATGCTGGCAGCTGGGGGAATTGAGTAACGGTACTTTAAACTTAAATTAATGCCTCTGCCTTGATTAACAAACAAATCAGGAGGCACATTAAATCGAAGTGAAACTGGATAAGGGGTAAATCCTTTTGTTTGCAATTGTCCTTCAAATTCCTCTAATTTGGCAAAAGTTACTGGTTTATTCGTAGGAATCCAGTTGGGTGCGTCATAAGGCTGTCGATGTTCTAGCATTTTTACGTTATCAACCGTAACACGAGCTCCTCTAAAAAGCACGTTACCTTGCACTAGACCCTGAATAGCAGTCAATAAATCGCGTTCATCACGCCCAGAAATCAACAGTAATTTGATATAAGGATTATTGGGATGACTTATCATTTCGACGGTAGGCGCATTTACAGTCTTATAGTCTTTCAAGAAATCAGGTCTTTGTTGGTTTGTGAATAATACTACAGCATTCCTTGTAGGGAGTTGATTCAATAAGACAGGAAAAGAGGCTCCACGCCATAAGGCCTTACTGCCGAACCATGAGCTTAAAATTGCTGCGGCTCGTTGTTGCATCAAGCTGGGTTGGTTAGTAAACACGATAGGAAGATTTAATGGATTACTATCTAATGGATCAAAGAAAGGTTCTGGAAAATGGGATAGATCATTTTTCACGAGTAATGTTTGATAGGTCAATTCAAGAGAGCTGAGTTTATCAATATCTAACCATATTGAGCTGTGTGCTGGATTCTCACAAATTGATTTGTAGTGGCCAATAAACTCCAGTCTCAGGCGATTGAAATCACTGACATAACGAGGATCTATAGGGATATCCACAGAATTTAATTTACCCAGTTGTTCGTCACTAATTGCAATAACATTGACTAACTCATCATTTAAATATATTTTGAGTTGCGATAATAACGGAATAAGCGCCGGCGAAGGAATAAACTGCAGATGTAATACCGCTTGAGATATCAGCTCATCCTTACGCACCGTAAATTCTATATTTTTTCCAGTAGTAAAATTACCTAAAGTAAAGTTGCCTTGTTGCTGATTTAAATTATTAAAATATAAATGGATTGTACGTGTTGGAGTGTTGGCGGTAGTTGATAATATGGGCTGCGCCGCTTGCATGGAATTTGCTGATGCCGCAGAAGCAGCTTGCGAAGAAATACTAGCCCCCGCCATGATCAGTAAAGCAATCCAGATTATTTTTCTTATCATTATCTCATCCATTAGTTTTTATATTTTATTCCAATAACCCATGCTTAAGGATAGTTCTTTAATTTAGGCCTGTGAGGGAGAAATGTTCCCATCCAAATAATTGCGTTAGTAAAGCTTAGGAGCATCTTACGAACTCTAGCTGGTGTATGTTCTATGATATCGTAATAACCACGCAAGTCCAGAACAAATACATCACGCATACTTTTCAGAGGCTTATCCTGACTAAACTCTTGCTGCCATAATGTCCAAACATCTGCGCGAGCAAATGTACATTGAATGAAATCGATATTTTGTCTCAGGGAGAACTCATGTAATTGAATTCCTGCATTATGATGAAATGTATAAGCAATAGTCCCTGGGAAGGCAAATTCATCCTGACCACGTCTGAGTAACAGGGTTATCTCATCACCAGATTGAAACAAACCTTCAGTTTCCATTTGTATTCCTACCCCTTTATCAGAATAATTTCGCAGGGTACATTGATACACATGACCATCAGCTCGCATAATTGCTGCTGGCATAACAAATGTTACCCGAGGTGCTCTCCGTCTTTGCCTGGCTTCAATACTTACACCCAACGCGCCACCAAGAATAGCAATGTTATATACAGACCAGATGGAAGTAATAAGCACCGCAAGAATTGTTGCGGCAGGATCAACTGACAAACGAAAGGCAGCCGCGATTAGACCTGCAATATTAATGCATAATAAGACGATATAGGGTCTTGCTGTCATCCAGTCTACATGCTCTTCTTCATTGATATCCCCTTTAGGCGTCACGTTAAACTTTCCTTTACGTGGGTTAATTAAAGCCATGGTGGTAGGGACAGCAATGTACCAGGCCATTACCGTTTCATAAATTTCATTCCATAAAAAATGACGGAATCGGCCTTGAATGCGATCATTGGTTAAAACTGCATGTACGATATGAGGTATGGCGTAAAGCAAAATCATCACTCCAGAAGCATAGACTACATATGCATTCAAAACCAAAAATGCCGCAGGGGTAATGAAGAAAATTAAACGGGGAACCCCAGAAAGAAAATGCAACATCGCATTAAAATAACAAAGACGTTGTCCTAAGGATAATCCTTTACCTAATAAAGGATTATCCATACGTAAAATTTGTACCATGCCGCGTGCCCAACGGATACGTTGGGCAACATGGTTTGCAAGGCTTTCTGTTGCCAAGCCCGCTGCTAAAGGGATACGAATATAAGCTGAGTTATAGCCAAGACGTTGAAGTCGCAATGAGGTATGAGCATCTTCAGTAACGCTTTCTACTGCCAAACCACCAATTTTTTCTAAAGCAGCACGTCGCATGAGACCGCTTGAGCCACAAAAATAAGTTGCGTTCCAGGTATCGTTCCCATCCTGTACCACACCGTAAAATAACGAACTTTCATTTGGGGTTTTTCGAAAGGATTTCAAATTACGTTCGAAAGGATCAGGTGAGAAAAAATGATGCGGCGTTTGTAAAATAGCGAGATTAGGATCTTTTAAAAACCACCCAACGGTTAACTGCAAAAAAGGATGGGTAATGACATAGTCACAATCAAAAATTGCCACTAAGTCGCCACTTGTACGTTTTAAAGCATAATTAATATTGCCTGCTTTTGCATGTTCGTGGGTAGGACGTGCTATATAGTGTACCCCTACTTCCTCAGCAAATGCTTTGAATGCAGGACGATTGCCATCATCCAAAATATAGATGTTCAGCTTTGCTTTAGGCCAATCTAGGCCTAAAGCGGAATAAACTCCTGGTTTTAATATACTCAAATCTTCATTGTAAGTAGTGATCATGATATCGACACTGGGCCACACAGAATGATCAGAAGGCAAAGGCACAGGCTTACGATGTAATGGCCAAATACTTTGAAAATATCCTAATATCATAACCAACCAAATATAGGTTTCTGCAAAGATAAGTAAGCTTCCGAATACCATGCTGGGTACATCATCCCATACTAAGGTATAAGCATAACGCCACCATAGATAACGACATGAAACAATTACAGAAAGAACAACCAACATAATGGTACATACATGTCCAGGCGCCTTACGAATGCTCATCGCCATGACCCAGAGCAGGACTACAAAGATAAATTGAGCAATGGGTTTAAAAGGCTGGGTAATACAAATCAACAACAGTATGGCTGAAAAAATACTTAGTATGATAAACAAAATACGCCGTACAATTCTACTTGTGCGTTCAAAATTCATAGCTGTTTGTTTCGCTATTCGGTTGCTTTCTATCTTATAAGGAAGCTTTTCTATCCAGGAATAATAATAATCAAGGCCACGCTGTAAAAGATGGGTCTTTATTTTGCGTTCTGAATAGAAAAAAATAAGCCATAAACCTTGAATTAAATAACGAACGATATCTCCGGGTCGTGGATGTTTTCTTGAAATATGAGGGAACCAAAAATGATGGTTATTACGTACCCATTGCCAACTGGGAGACTCCAACCTTAAAAAAGTCCAGCTGGTTATTTGAAATAAAATAATACTTATCGTAGTCAACAGTGAGGTATTATGCTGATGAAAATGATAATAAGTTTTCTCAATTTTTTTGTATCCATCATGTGATAAGAGCAAATGTAAGATTTTACTCATTATGCATCCCTAGAGTCATTGTTCATACACCAATTGGCTAATTCACTGATATCATTGGCAATAAGACTATGAGCATGAAATTCGCCAATTGGCTTTTTGGCAGCAAGTGACTCTGCAATTGCTTCATCACTATGTAGTATTATTGGTAAAAAATTGGGTAATACCCGCTGCCACAATTGATACAAGTCTTTTTGTAATGGCTTGGCGGGTGAATAATGATTGATTAAAAAATAACAATGCTTCGGAATTTTTTGTTGATGCAAACGCGTATGACAATTAATATCTGGGGTTAACAACAAGAATACAAAATCGGCGCTCTCCAAGCCCTGCTGGGTCAATAATGTATCGTCAGATGGCAGATCAAGCAAAATCCAACGATACTCATTTTTAGCCAATACATCCTCTATATTTTTTTGCCAAAAAAATGGATTTTCCTGCAGTTTATTTTCCAATTCAACTCGCTCAGCTTGAGTTATTTTCCCAAAAGGCAAATAACTCAACCGACGGTTATAAGAGTAGATACTTTCTTTCCAGTCATGTTTCTCCAGATAGGAACGTACCCACCCCTCTTTTTGTTCAAATAGCATATTAAAATGCAAGCGCAACAAATTATCTGTTGTAAAATCAATTACTAATACTGATTCATTCAACTGTTGTAAAGCCCAAGCCAACCCTGCAGCAATCGAAGTCACACCTACTCCGCCGCGGAGTCCTTGTAGCGCAATTACTGGCATGCTTTTGTCCTATATTATTTTTTTGAGCTGATGTCACTAAATTCTTTTAATATAAACCAACGTTCTATTATTTCCGTAATAATTTCTTGCTTTGAAATATCTACATAACCTAACTGAGGTAAAGAATATATTCGACTCAGTACGAGCAAATCATCCTGAAGCCTAACAGATTTCAGTCCATGAAGATCTGATATCTGATTCTTCATGTTATACCTTCTACAAACTGTGTATAAATTGGACCCACCTATTTAAAAGATAGCTTGCTTTGGCTAAAAAATCAATTTTATCTCTAGCATAACGCTCTAATTCATCAGCTGATTTTTGATTATTAATAATGCCTCGGAATTCAGCTTAAAATGGAAAAATACCTGCTTTTGTTAACCAGACCTTGGTGAAGCAGGCAATGCTGCCTGCCTTTTGTCAATAAGTTCCTGCGCAGTAACAATAATTGGATTTTCTTGTACGCTTTCATCGGGATGATTTCGCTGGCGAAACTCTGTATATTTCTTTAATTCTTGTTCACGCATATAAAGCTCAAATTCTTTGTAAAACGCTTTTCCACCTTCTTCTCCTAGAATCTCAATAAATTGTTCATATAAACCTGTTTTGGGGTTACTGTAAAAACAAATATCTAAAAATTTCTTTTGGTAAATATTCGAAAACTGATAGGGTTCGCCCACAAACTCGGGTATTTGTTTAAATAAGATATCGACTCCCTTTGCCTGGGGTTCATTTTTTGCTTGAGCCAAAAGCTCAATCACCCCTTGACGTTTTTCTTCGGGGACAATAATTGATCGGATAGCCGCAAATTTCTTGTTTTCATCATTTAAAAAAGGAGCCCCCCCTACCCGCGCACCACGTTCAGCAAGGGATAACTTCATACTTCCATCCGCCATATTTTTTAAAGTGGCAAGTACACTATGCCCCGCAAAACCAGTTGCCTGAAAAGCCATATCTTCATGCTCCAAACGACTTAATATATCAAATGCTGTGGAGTCCGATTGAAGTTTACTCAATGCAATTAATAGTTGTCCAAACCGCTCAGAATATTCCGGATGTTTCTCCTGGATAAAATTCTTTAAATACTCATTAAGAACCGCTACTCCTTCATCGAATAAACCTGAACCAAATTTGACCTCTGCATTAGGAAATTGAAGAACCTGGTTTAGTTTTTCTCCGCCAAAGATAAAATAAAGCCGGCGTCGAAGGTAATACTCGCTATAATCAATCTTGTATGCTTCAAAAAAACGTGTTACGGATTCTTGAGGAAGTGCATTCAAGTATGCAATAGAAATCACTGTTTGACCTTTATTGTTTTTGGCCAAAACATCAGCCTTTGCCGCCATAAGCACAGGTATTGCTACTGAATTTTGATATTCAATAGCCGACAATAAGGCCGTATTACCTTGATCATTTCGGGCTTCAATCAACTGCATTTTTAAGTGTGGCTGAGAGGTAACTAAACGCAGCATTTCCACTAATCCATCATTTTGCTTAAGCCTAATTGCTGTATGTAGGGGGGATTCACCTTTACTATTTTTTTCTAAAATCAAGGCTGGGCTATGGGTAAGTAGGTATTCCATCGCATTTCCTATATACCCTTTAGCCACTAACAAATGAAAAGCAGTATTTCCCTCTTCATCGCGGGCATCCAATGCGCAACCCTTTTGATGGAAAAACTCGACGAGTTTACCGTAGTTCACTTCAGCTGCTACTAATAAAGGAGTCTTCCTTTTAGCATTTTTATCTTCTGGTGAAAATAAACCTCGAGCAATCAGATGTTTCACAAGAGATATATTGCGGTATTTTATGGCCACAAAAAACAGGTTATCTCCTTCACTGTCCTTATCATGAATCGAAGCAGGACCCTGATTCATAAAGTAATCAACACATGATACATAACCCAAACTTGCTGCCAACAGCATTGGGGTCATTTTATTTTCATCTGTCGCAGATAGAGAAGCACCATGCGCTACTAGCCATTGTACCGTCGCTAAATCCCCTCGTCTTACGGCATCAAACAAAGCCAGTTGCTGTTCCTGTGCAGTGCTATGAGTGACCAGCAAATCGCCTATATCGAATCGCTTTGCTTCCAATGCGAATTGGAACGCTGTTTTACCTTGCTTATTGTGAAGTTCGGCAGCAACATCTCGTGCCAAAAGATACTCCACGCAATCGGCATGTCCATTGCGAGCAGCCACCATTAAGGCATTCTCCCCCTTGTCATTAACAACCATGAGATCAACACCCTCTTTATCCAAAAATTTAAGTGTGTCTAAATGTCCCTGTTCCGCGGCAAGAAAAACTGCATTTTCCCCCTGCTTGTTTTTTTGATGCAGATTCCCACCTATTGCAAGCAAGAAGTCAATAGTTTTTGAATTTCCTCTCGCTGCGGCAATCATCAAAGGAGTATTGCCTTGATTATCGGTGACTTCAATTGCGAATTGTTCAGGAAATAATTGAATTACATCTGATCGATCATTGTATGCGGCAAAATGGACGCCGGACCAACCATTTTTAGTTTGATGACGAAGTAAAAACTCAGGAATTCTTGCTATGCCCAAAAGAATGGTTAAAGCGGTTGCATCCAATGCGCTCGCAACCATA